>CAILVY010000150.1 GCA_903837785.1 Candidatus Hydrogenedentota bacterium | reverse complement strand
GCCACGGCCTGCTGGATCGCGCCGGCCTGGCTCTTCTCGATCTTTGCGATCACCTCGCGCGCCTTCTCGAAAAACTCGAGCATGACTAGAACCCCTGTTCCTTGAATCGCTTCCGCTGTTCCTCGATGAAGGCGTGGCCGCCGACATGCACGCTCCGATAGATCGTTGGCTGGATGCCCCGCGCCTGCAAGCGCTCGACCGCCTCGGCCTGGATTGCCCAAAGCACGTAGGCGGACGCGATGCCGCTCAGCGCGCAGATCTTCTCGTTGCCCTGCGTCTCGACGGCCGCGTCGCCGTAGACCCCGCACGTGTCAATCGCGATGTCCACCGCGTCGAAGAGCTTCTTCCCGCTTGGATGGGCCGCCGCGCACCCCCGCATCTGCGCCAGGGAGGATAGGCCGATCGTAACGATGCCGCGTTCCTTGCACTGGAGTGCCGTTTCAATCACATTGGGCGTGCGCCCCGAATTGGAGTTGATGAGCAGCACATCGCCCGCGCGAAGCGTGCTGCGATCGAGCGCAAGCATCACGAGCCGTTGTTCGAGTTCCGCCTCGCGCTCGGGCGGCACGGCCTCCGTCCGGTGTTCCAGCGGACTTTCCACTTTCAACTCGTAGCTGAACGGCGCCAGGGCGAGGAGGCCGCCCGCGCGCACGAAGGCCTCGTGGCGCAGCATGTGTCCGGTGTCCATGACGAACCAGCCGCCGCGGTTGGCAAGGCTCGCCGCCACGGCTTCGGCCGCACGCTCGATGGCCGGGCGTTGAGTGGTGCGTATGGCCGAGAGAACTTGATCGACCGCTTCGAAGTAGGCGTCAAGATACACGCGCGTGTTTCCTTTCCTTGGCAAGAATGCGGATGAGGCCCATCGTGGGTTCAAGGACGGGCGGCAGGAGTTCGAAGGGGATTCCCGAACTCCGGAGCACCCGTTTCATCGGAGGCAGGACGAGTTCGGCGGCATGAAATACGCCGCCGGTGAGCACGGCCGGAATCGGGCGTTTCCGAATTCGTGAACCCCGCGCGGTTGCGACGAGCAATTCCCCCAAAGCGCGTCCTGCCGTCTGCATAATGCTCCGGGCGGCCGGGTCGCCCGTGTACGCTGCCTCGCACACTCTCGGCGCGAAGGAGGCAACCAGGGTCCCGGATACATGACCGCTCTTGTCCACGAAAACCAGCAGGTCGCGGAGTTGTGCGAGGCCGAAGTGGTCGCAGACTTGTTCCTGAAGTGCGGTCTTCGGCGCGCGCCCATCGGCCGCGCGAACCGCCGCGGCAATGCCTTCCCGGCCGATCCAATAGCCGCTGCCCGCATCGTCGAATTGCGGTCCGAATCCGCCGCAGGCGTTCATGCGCCCCTTCTCGTCGATGCAGCGGCAACTGGCGCCCGTGCCAGCCACGAGCGACACGCCGCACGCGAGTCTGTAGAAAGCCAGGGCGACGTCGCCTTCGCCGCACAGGACACAGGGGATTTCGCCGAAGACGGACCGGATCGCCTCTTGCACCAGGGAGGCATTCATGGGGCCGGCCAGCCCGGCCGCGGCCACGGGCAGGCCCGCGGCCTTCGCTCTGCGCGCAAGGCGCCGCAGCAAGGGCGTGACGGTTCTTGCATATTGCGTGGGATGAACATACAGGACACTGGCGGGGCCGGCCTGCTCCCGCGCAAGGACCGCCCCGGAATCATCGGCCAACAAGATGCGCGTGTGGCTCCCGCCTCCTTCGAAGGCCAGCCACAGCTCTTTTGCGGATGAATTCATTCGCCAGGTTTCCCGAGAGACGCACGGCGCCAAAACACCGCGCGAAAGGCATTCTAGAAGCGGCGATCGGCAAATTCAAAAGGGCGAAGATCGCTCCTTGCGGGCTCCGTCACCGCACAAACCAGCGCTCCAGATATTCCGCCATGGGGCCGGGATACGTGACACGCTCGATGTTCATCCAGGTCAACTGATCACCCACGGAATAACAGACATACGTTTTCCCGCCGTATTCGATGATGTCGGCGTCGGAAGCGTCTATGCCTTCGCTCAGGTCTTCCGCGGCGAGCATGGGATTGAGCGGGCTCAATTCCCAGTCCTTGAGGTTCTTGGAACGCGCGATGTAGACCTCGAAGAACCAGCGCGGCGTGCGGTGCTCCGCGTACATCAGATAGTAATGGCTGTTGGCGTAGCGGATGCAGGGGCAGGCCGTGTAGCGGTCCTTGCCGAAGATGGCCTCGGGCATCACGCTCCAGTTCTCCAGATCCGTCGAGTGCGCAAATTTGATTGTGAACGCGGGATAGGCCGGATCATTCGTCTCGTAGGCCATCACGAAGCCGTCGGGCGCTTCACAGACGGAACTGTTGAACAACGCCTCGCCCGGGATCTGCTTGATGACGACCTTCTGTTCCCAGTGCTTCAGGTCGCTCGACTTGAAGAGCGTGACATCGTTCCAGTTGTTGTTCTCGAAGCGTGCGGCGAAGGCGTAGAACGTGTTGTTGTGCACGATGGCGCACGCGAGGCTGTAGCCTTCGGCGAAGCGCGCGAGTTCGGCGTTGCTCTCCGTATCGCGCAGGACGAGGTAGTAGTCCTTCGAAGTGCCGCCGCTGGCGGGCCGCACGCATTCCATCTGGCACGGCTTCCCCTGCCAAATCACCGGGGCCAGTTCGCACATGTCGCGCTTCACGAGGACTTTGTCCTGGGTCTTCGGACGCACGCTCGCCGGCATCGGCGGCAGCATCGTGGCAAAAGTATCCGCCGGCCAGAGGGCAAGCCGCTCGAAGCCCTTGGGCACGTCCTGCTGGAATTGCACATAGGCCTTTGTGGCCCCTGCAGTGTTAAGAACAAGATCTTTCTCGGTTTCGGGGTGGTTGCGCACGCCGAAGACCTTGTAGCCCATGACTGTGCAGTCCTCGAGATCGTAGCGGGCGAGTTTCCCGTCTTCGACATTCTGAATGACGCCCGGAATGGGCGTGCCCTGCGGCTGGGAGAAGTTGAGCGCGATGAGGCGGCAATTCTTGAGCTGAACCCGGCTGTAGCCTTTGAATCCGGGGTTGCCGGTCTTGAGCGCGCATTGCGGGCCGACCAGTGTGCAGTCCTCCATCACCACGTCGGGCCACTCGGGCGGCGCCGGCCATTCCGCACGAACGTACATTCCGCACGTGTCGCCCCACCAGTCGAGGCTCCACAACTGGCAGCGCCGGAAAATGGCCGGTTCGTCGCGCCGGGAAGTGTGCCCCCCGACGATGCCGCCGAAAGCGCGGCCGATGCCGAAACAGTCTTCCACGATGACGCTGAACTTCATGCCGAGGTCCGCCGTAAGGTCCCAGCCGATGCCGCCTTCGGAACCGGCGCTGTAGAAATGCCGCAACGCCCAGCGATCCCAATCCTTCGCGGACTCCTTCGCAGTGCAGAAAAAGGGGCCCCACCAGTCCACGCTCTTGCAGCCCTTGCCCGGATCGCCCGAGTCGAGATAGCAGTACCCCGTGGTTCCCGAGCCGAGGCGGCCGTCGTAGTCGGCCTCGATGAGGTTGTACGAGCCTTCCGCGCCGGCGTACGCGGGTTTCAGCATCGCTTCCATGTACGTATCGGGCCGGATGATGATGTGATGCCCCCCTTGGCCGTCCGGGATGCGGTCCAGGGCCGCCTGAATCGTGTGCAGGCCCTTGGCCCAGGACGAGCCGTCCGTATTGTCCCCGAGCTTCGACACGTAGATCGTGGCGCCCGGGCGTGCCGCCGGAATCGGCGTCGGGGCGGACGGCGGCGCGGCCGCGGCTTCGGGCGCGGGGGGGAGGAGGTCCTGAAACACGCCCACGGGCCAGAAGCCGATCCGGTGGATGCCCTTGGGCACTTCCTGCTCGAATTGGACATAGGCAAGCACGGAACCCTTGGCGGTGAACCCGATGTCTTTCGCCGTGTCCTTGTTCACGCGCACGCCGAAGACCTTGTAGCCCATCAGCGTCGTGTCCTCGAGATCCACGTGCAGATACTTGCCCTGTTCGACGCTCTGGATGATGCCGTCCGTCGGCGTGCCCACCGGCTGCGAAAAATTGAGCGTGACGAGTTTGCAGCGGTTCAGCTTGATCCGCATGTACGTGTGAAAACCGAAATTCCCGCCCTTCAGCGAGCACTGCGGGCTGGCCATCACGCAATCCTCGAAGTAGACGTCCGGACGCTCGGGCATCGCTTCGTTCTCGATGCGCACGTAGGCCGCGGCGGTGTCACCCCACCAGTCGAGGGCCCACAGATGGCAGCGGCGGAACAGGATGGGTTCATCCGTTCGTGACAGGCAGCTTCCCACGCCGCCGCCGAAGGCGCGGCCGATGCCCACGCAGTCTTCCACCACCACAGTGAACGGCTCGATCTTGTCCGTGCAGTCCCAAAAGAGGCCGGCGTCCGCGCCCGTGGCATAGATTCGGCTCAGGCGCCAGCGATCCCAGCCGATCGAAGAAAATGTCGGATCGTTATGCTCCTTGGACCAGCCTTGTTTGAACGCCTTGATCGTGGACCACCAGTCGTAACTCTTGAAGCCTTTTTCGGGGTCGCCGGAGTCGATGAGCACCCAGCCCGTGGCGCCGGAGCCCAGGCGCCCGTCGAAGTCGCCGACGAGTTCGTTGTAGGCGCCCTTCGCCCCCTTCTGCGCGGGGAAGAGGTTGGCTTCCACATACGTGCCGGGACGTATGATGATGCGATAGCCGCCCTTGTCATCGGGAACGGCGTTCAGGGCCGTCTGGATGCTCGTGTATGCCTTCGCCCAGGTGGTCCCGTCGGAATTGTCTCCCTGCTTCGACACGAAGATGTCCGCGGCGTGGACGCACGGCGCGGTCAGGGCCGCGATCAATAGAACCCAGGAAACGTTTCGCATGAAATCTCCCTCCGCATTGCCCACCCAATATATCAGGAACTTCAACAGGGAAGGAAACGGGCGGGACGCGATGAAGATAGCTGCTCAGCAGCGCAGGGGCGATGCAGTTTCTCCGGGCGGTCTGTGTGCAGTATGATTGCGGACGCTCTCTTCGAAAGAAAGGACCCGCCCGATGAATAGCCTGAACTCATCGATGTTCCGCGCCTATGACATTCGCACCCCCGCGGCGCTGCTGACGAGCGACCTGGCGGCACGCCTCGTGCGGGCCGAAGCCGTCTACTTCAGAGAGGTGCTGGGCGTTCGTGGCGTGCTCGTGGCGCATGACGCGCGCAGCACCGGACCGCGCTATCTTCAACAGGGCGCGCAGATCTTCAGCGCGTCGGGACTCGACGTGCTTGTGGTGCCCGGCGTCTGTTCCACTTCGGAGTTCTACTTTGCCGCCATGCGCCATCCCGAGCGCGCGGCGGTGATGTTCGGCGCATCGCACAACCCGGCGGGCGACACCGGACAGAAGATCCTCGGTCCGGGCGTGCGTCCGATCGCCGAACATATCGGTCCCGAGGGCGGGTTGGACTGCATCAGGCAATTGTACATCGACGGCGCGGCCACCTCCGGTGCGCCCGGCCGAATCTCCGCGTATGACCCGACGGAAGAGTACATTGCGTACAGCATGAAGCTCGCCGGCGTGGAGGCCGGCGCCCTGAGCGGCTTGTGCCTGCTGCAGGATTATCTCAACGGAGCGGCTGGCCGGGAGATGATGCTCGCCTTCGCGCGCGCGGGCGCGGCGCTTCAACCGCTGCATTTCGCGGCGGACGGCTCGTTTCCGCTCGGCGATCCCAATCCGGTGAAGTCCGCGGTCATCGCGGAGGGCATGGCCGCCCTGCGCGCGGGGAATTTCACACTCGCCACGTTTTTCGACGGCGACGGAGACCGGATCGATTTCTATCGGGGCGATGCGGCTTATCTCTCCTCGAGTTTTACCTACGCCGCCATGCTGCCCGAAATCCGCAAGCGCTTTGCCGGACCGGGGTGGGGCGTGTACGCGGATTTGAAGTCGAATCCTCTCGCGGTCATGGAAATGGCCAGGGCCGGCGTGGTCGTGAATGTGATCCGCAACGGACACTCTCAAATCAAGAGCGCGATGTTCGACGATCCCGCCATGATCGGAACCGTCGAGGAATCCGCACACTTCTATGAAGCGTTCTCGCTCGACGGCGGGCGCTACTGCACGGAGAACACCCTCTACATTGCGCTGCTCGCGGCGCGTGTCTGGCGCGAAGCGCCGGAACGTTTCGAGGCCCTGTTTGAACTACAGGCGCAGACCAGCCGCGAGCGGGAATGGGGCTACAAGTTCCCGGACGATGCCCGGCGCGCTGCCGCGCTCGACGCGGTCCAGGCGCACTTCGAGTCGGAAGGCGCGCGCGCGCTGAGCCGCATGCCGAACGGATACGACCTCGAAGCCACGATGATGCGCCGCGGACTCCCCTTTGACATCACCGCCGAGACGCGCCTCGCCTCCGATTGGCTTCAGGTGTGCCAGCGCATCTCCCAGAGCGAAAACGGGCTTGCCCGCTGGGAGGTCGTTGCCGCTACGCCCGAGATCGCCGCCGACGCAAAACGCGCCATCGCCCGAATCGTGCCCCAATTCGGCGCCGGCGCCGAGTATCAGGGCTGACCCGCAACGCCAAAAGACGAAGTCTCAGCAGTTCTCAGCCGCAAACGGCGCAGAAGACGCAAGAGCTAGTGAGTGACAAGCCGCTACTCGATGGACCAGCTCATCGCCGTTTGGGGCGGAAGAGGTGGGTGCTGTGGCCGAAAAGCGTTGCGGCGGATTCCATGATGGTTTCGCTCAGCGTCGGATGTGGGTGAATCGTGAGATCGAGGTCGGAGGCGATGGCGCCCATTTCGATGGCCAGGGCGCCCTCTGAAATCAGTTCTCCGGCGCCCGACCCCACAATACCCATGCCGAGCAGCTGATTGGATTGCGGGTCGCAGATGATCTTCGTCATGCCCTCGCTCCGGTGCAGCGTGGTTGCCCGCCCGGAAGCGGCCCAGGGGAAGCGCCCGATGCTCACATTGCGTCCGGACTTCTGCGCGTCGCTTTCCGTCAAGCCGCACCACGCGATCTCCGGGTCCGTGAACACGACGGCGGGGATGGCCTGCGGCTCGAAGGCCACGTTCTCCCCCGCGATCACTTGGGCAGCCACCCGGCCTTCATGGGAGGCCTTGTGCGCGAGCATCATGCCGCCGACCACGTCGCCGATGGCGAAGATGCTGGGTTCGGCGGTGCGGCACTGGTTGTCCACCCGGATGTAGCCGCGCTCGTCCACCTGCACCTGCGTGTTCTTCAGGCCGAGTCCGCTCGAATTCGGTTTGCGCCCCACGCTGACGAGCACTTTGTCCACGGTCCGCGCGCCCTTTTCGACCTCCGGGCCTTCGAGCACAACACTCATGCCGTTCTTTCGCACTTTCATTTCCTGGACTTTCGTGCCCACATGAATGGCGTGAAACAGGGTCTTGAGCCGCGCTTCGAGCGGTTTGACGAGGTCGCGGTCCGCACCGGGCAGGATGCCGTCCATCATCTCGACCACCGTCACCTCGGTGCCCAGCGACGCATACACAGAACCGAGCTCGAGCCCGATATAGCCGCCGCCGATCACGAGCAGCGTCTTCGGAATATCCTGCAGTTGCAGCGCGTCGGTCGAGTTCATGATGCGCGGCGAGTCGATGAGCGGTCCGAAGAGCGTTGGACGCGAACCGGGCGCCAGGATGACGAACTCGGCGCGCATGCGCTGTTCGGTTCCGTCGCTGGTGCTGATCGTGAGCGTGTGCGGATCGAGCAGCGTGGCCCGGCCCTGGATGTACTTGACCTTGCGCGCGCCGCAGAGCTGCCCGAGGCCGCCCGTGAGTTGCTGCACCACGGCCTGGGTGCTCTCGCGCACCTTGTCGAGGTCCACCCGCGGCTCGGCGAAATGAACGCCGTACGCGGCGGCCTCCCGCGCGTCGTTAATCAGCTTGGCCACATGCAGCAGCGCCTTCGACGGAATGCACCCGCGATAGAGGCAGGTGCCCCCAGGATTTTCCTCGACCTCGATCAGAGTGACATCCAGCCCGAGGTCCGCCGCCATGAATGCGGCGGCGTAGCCTCCCGGTCCTCCTCCAACGACGGCAACGTGGGTCTTCAACATATCGCTCATGAATCATGTCCTCTGTCTGTGCAAGCGGTTCTTGTTCTGTCTTCGAACGTATGTTGGCTCGCGGGTGGCGCATCCGCCGGGTCCCGCGCCTGCCTCACTCCTCCATCCACATGGCCCAGGGGCTTTCCAGCGCTTCCGCGACCCATCGGGTGAAACGCGCGGCGTCCGCGCCATCGATCACGCGGTGATCGTAGGACAAGCTGAGCGGAAGCATCATGCGCGGCACGAACGCCCCATCGCGGTAAACCGCTTCCGTGCTGCTGCGCGACAGGCCGAGCAGGGCGACTTCCGGCGCGTTGATGATGGGCGTGAATCCGGTGCCGCCCAGGCCGCCGAGGTTCGACACGGTGAAGGTCCCGCCCTGCATGTCTTCGATCGCGAGCTTCCGTGCCCGGGCCTTCTCCGCGGTCTTCGGCAGTTCCAGCGCAAGTTCCGTGAGGCTCTTGGCGTCCACATTGCGAATCACGGGCACCAGCAGCCCATTGGGGGTGTCAACCGCGACGCCGATGTTGTAGTAGCGCTTGAGGAGAATGCGTTGTTGCTCCAGGTCGAGACTCGCGTTGAACTTCGGAAAGCGTTGAAACGCCGCCACGAGCACTTTCAGCACGAAACAGATCATGGTCAGGCGGCCGCCCTGGGCCTCGATTTTCTTCGCATACTTCTTGCGCAACGCCTCGAGCTCGGTCACGTCCGCCTTGTCAAAGTGGGTGACGTGCGGGATCGTGGTCCAGGAATGGGTCATGTGCTCGGCGGTCTTCCGGCGAACCATGTTCATCGCCTCGTATTCAACCAGGCCGTGCGCATCCTTGCCGCCTTCCGGCGCCTCCGCCCCGGGTGCTGCCACGGTGCTGGCCGGCGCGGCCGCCGGCGCCTTCGCCTGGGCGAACGCCAGCACGTCCTGCATGGAAATCCGGCCGGCCGGATCGGCCGTCGGCACTTGCGTGAGATCGACGCCCAGCGTCCGGGCCTGGCGCCGCACGGACGGCGAGGCAAGCACCGGCCCGCCCGTCGTGCGCGGCGCGGCCGTAACCGGCACGGCCGAAACGGCTGCCGGAACGGGTTGCGGCGCAGGCGGCGCAACCGGCGCGGGCGCGGCCGCAGGGGCTGCTTCCGGCGGGCGGACCACCGCTCCCTCCTCGATCACGAGTATCGTGACGCCCGGCTTGACGGTCTGCCCTTCTTTGACGCGCACTTCCACGATGGTTCCCGCGGCGGTGCACGGAATCTCCGCGAGGGCCTTGTCAGTCTCGACCTCGAGCACCGCCTGATTCACCGAAACGCTGTCGCCCGGTTTCACCAGCACCTTGGACACGGTTGCGGAAAGGACATTCTCGCCCAACTCGGGCAGCTTGAATTCAATCGTCATACTGGCCAGATTCCTTAGGTTCGCACTTCGTTCTTATGCTGTCGCCGGATTGATCTTCTCCGGCGAAATATCCAGGTCGCGCATCGCTTGGCTGACAGTCTCCACTGGGATGGCGCCGCGCCGGGACAGCGCATTCAGCGTCGCCAGCGTGACGAAGCGCGCATCCACCTCGAAGAAGTTGCGGAGCGATTCCCGGGACTCACTCCGTCCGAAGCCGTCCGTCCCCAGCGTCACGAGCCCGCCCGGAACCCACTTGCTGATGCCGTCCGGGAGCAGCTTCATGTAGTCCGACGCCGCAACCACCACGCCGTCCTCCGGCTCCAGGCATTCCGTGACAAAGGGCTTGCGCGGCTCTGACTCCGGATGCAGCAGGTTCCAGCGCTCCACTTCCAGCGCATCCCGCCGGAGTTCCTTGTAGCTCGTGACACTCCATACATCCGCCGCCACGCCATACTTCTCGAGGAGCTTCTGCGCCCGCAGCACTTCGTTTAAAATTGAGCCGCTGCCAAGGAGCTGCGCCCGGGGCGCGGCGCCGGCTTCGGCGGCGCGGAATTTGTACATGCCCCGAAGGATGCCTTCCTTCACATGATCGCCCGGGGGAACCGGCGGCATTACGTAGTTCTCATTGCCGATCGTCAGATAGTAGAAACCGTCTTCCTGATTCTCGTACATGCGCCGAATGCCTTCGCGGACAATGACGGCGAGTTCGAACGCGAACGCGGGATCGTAACTCCGCAGCGTGGGCACCGTGCCCGCCAGAATGTGGCTGTGGCCGTCCTGATGCTGCAACCCTTCCCCGGCCAGAGTGGTGCGGCCTGCCGTGCCGCCCACGAGGAATCCCCGGCAGCGCATGTCGGACGCGGCCCAAACGAAGTCGCCAATCCGCTGCATGCCGAACATCGAATAATAGATGAAGAAGGGAATCGTGTTGACGCCGTGCGTGGCATAGGCGCTGCCCGCCGCGATGAACGATGCCATGGAGCCCGCTTCGGTGATGCCCTCCTCGAGAATCTGCCCGTCCACCGCTTCCTTGTAGTAGAGGAGCGATTCGGAGTCCACGGGATCGTATTTCTGGCCGATGGATGAGTAGATGCCGATCTGCCGGAAAAGGCCTTCCATGCCAAAGGTCCGGGCTTCGTCCGGGACGATCGGCACGACCAGTTTCCCGATTTCCTTGTCAGCGAGCAGTTTCCGGAGGATCGAGACGAACGCCATTGTCGTCGACACGGGCCGCTCATTCCCGGCCATGAACTCGGAGAAGAGTTCTTCCGGCGGTGTCTTCAGCGGCGGCGCGAGCACTTCGCGGCGCGGCAATCCCCCGCCCAGCGCTTGGCGGCGCTCCCGCAGATAGACCATGCTCGGGCTGTCCTCGGGCGGCCGGTAGAACGGCGCATACGCGATGTCTTCGTCGGACACCGGGATGCCAAAACGGGCCCGAAACTCGCGCAACTCGTCTTCATTCAGCTTCTTCTGCTGATGCGAGATGTTTTTGCCTTCGCCGCTTTCGCCCAGCCCGTAGCCTTTGACGGTCTTGGCCAGGATGACGGTCGGCGCCCCGGCATTCTCCACTGCGGCGCGGTACGCCGCATGTACTTTCACGGGGTCGTGCCCGCCGCGCTTCAGCTTGCGCAACTGCTCGTCCGTCAGGGTATTGAGCAGCTTCTCCGCGCGCGGTTCATGCTCCAGGAGCCGCTTCCGCGTGTAGGCCCCCGAAGACACCGAGAATTTCTGATACTCGCCATCCACGCAGTCCGCGAGCGCATGCTTCAGATAGTTGTCGATGTCCTGCGCGAAGATCGGGTCCCAGTCGCTGCTCCAGATCACCTTGACCACATTCCAGCCGGCGCCCCGGAAGATGGCCTCCAATTCCTGGATGATGCGGCCGTTCCCCCGCACCGGGCCGTCAAGCCGCTGGAGATTGCAGTTGATGACGAAGAGGAGGTTGTCGAGCTTCTCACGCCCGGCCAGCCCGATGGCCCCAAGGGTTTCCGGCTCGTCGCACTCGCCGTCGCCCAGGAACGCCCACACCCGGCCGCCATTGCGCAGCTTCAGGCCCCGATTCTCGATATAGCGGTTGAATCGTGCCTGATAAATGGCCATGAGCGGCCCCAAACCCATCGAAACAGTCGGAAACTGCCAGAAATCGGGCATGAGCCACGGATGGGGATAGGACGAGAGCCCGCCGCCCTCGCGCAACTCCCGGCGGAAGTTCTGCAACTGCTGCTCGGAAAGCCGTCCCTCGAGGAAGGCCCGCGCATAGATGCCGGGCGCGGCGTGCCCCTGAAAGTAGATCTGATCGCCGCCGTAATCGTCCGTCCGTCCGCGGAAGAAATGGTTGAAGGCCACTTCATACAACGTGGCGGCCGACGCGTACGAGGAGATGTGCCCGCCGATGCCCTCCGACTCGCGGTTGGCCCGGACCACCATCGCCATCGCATTCCAGCGGATGATCGATTTGATGAAGCGTTCGAGGTCGCGGTTGCCGGGATACAGGGGTTGCTGCTCAACCGGGATCGTGTTGATGTACGGCGTGTTCGCACTGAACGGCTCGCGAACGCCGGAGGCATACGCATGATCGTGCAGCCGGCGCAGCAACGATTCCGCCGCCTTGGGGCCGCGTTGCTCGATCAGCGCATCCAGGGCTTCAACCCAATCGAGTTCCGATGGGTCGGGGAGGTTGGCCTCAGCTCTTCCGGGATTCAGTTCTTCTGGCACGAATTCTTACCTTAATGCTTCGTGTTTGCAGGCGCGCTGTAAACACAATTCAACGTTGTGGCTGTTCGGGGATAGAACTCGTATTGTATATCTCCCCCGCCACGAACATCAAGGAAAACACCCAGCCAGCGCTCCGCATTCCCCGCACTTGCCCGTTCCGGGGCGGGGGTAACGTTAAGATAAGGCGAAGCCCGGGGGGGGCCCCGACACACCCAGCGGATCGGCGGGTCACTTTGCGCAGGTCAGTATGAGGTCCGTGGAGGATGCCGGGTCGTAGGGCCGGGCATCAAAGCCCCCGAGAACTTCCAGGATGCGGAATCCTGCCCGGCCCGCGGCGTCGCTCAGGTCTTGTTCTCCCCAGTTCTTCAGGAGCATGGCCTCCGATACTGTGCGGGTCTGGCCTTCGTGGATGGCGAAGAAGTTGAGGGTCAACAGGGTGTGCTCTCCGTGCGGCACGAGGTTCTTGACGGCGACCAGTTCGGAGGTTTCCAGGGCGCGTCGTTCCACACGATGCCGGGGCGACTGGTTGGCGGCCGCCGCATAATTGATAATCTGGACAATAAATAGTCCGCCCGGCGCGAGCACGCGATGCACCGCGTCGAAGGTTTCCCGGAGGTCTTCGTCCGTGCTCAGGACGGACAGCGAGTTGCCGAGGCACAGGGCGAAATCCCAGGGTCCGCCTTCGATGCGCCGCATGTCCCCGGTGCGATAGCGGATGTTCTCATGGGGGCGATGCCGCCGGGCATAGGCAATCATCAGCTCGCTGAAGTCCAACGCCGTGACCTGGGCGCCCTGTTCGGCGAAGAACTGGGCATGGGGCGCCGTGCCGCAGGCAATGTCCACGACGCGGCGGCCCGGCGCGCGGCCGAGTCTTTCGAGCAGGAAGGGGCCCTCGCGTTGCAGGCGCTGGGCGCTGTTCGCGAGGGCCTCGTAGTACTCTGCGCTGTCGTCAAATGCGGTCACGAATGGCTTTCCTGTGGCGCGGCGGGCGGCGTCTCGGGCGGGGCCGGAGGCGCGGGGGCCGTCGCGGGAGCGGCTGCGGCCAGGGTGGGCGCGAGCGCCAGTTGGCCGTGGCGGATATGATCCAGCGCAAGCACGAGAATCCGCGCGGCCTCCTGCGGGGCGTGGAAGCTCGTGGAATTCTCCGCTTCGACAAAATCGATGAGGAAACTGGCCTTGCGGTGGAAGTCCCGCGCCGTCTTCAGTTGCGTCTCGGCAACACCCGCGCTCTGGGCCGCCTTGATCGAGTCGATGAGGTCCATCAGCCCGTTCAGGGCGACATCTTTCATCTGCGTGAAGTTGTCCTGGATCTTCTCGCAGCGCGCCTTCAACTCGTCTTCGGGCATGCGGTGGCAGGTCTGGCAGGCGTTGTTGATGTTGAGCAGCGGGCTGCGCACCTGATGATCACTGACTTTGAGCGCGCCCACCCGCTTGTAGGGCATGTGGCAGTCCGCGCAGGCGACGCCGGATCGCGCATGCACGCCCTGGTTCCACAGCTCGAACTCGGGATGCTGCGCCTTCAACATGGATGCGCCGGTTTCCGCGTGCACCCAGTCCGTCTGGCCGACTTCATCGTAGTAGGCCAGGATCTGATCGGCCTGGAGCCCATTGAACCACGGATACGTCAGGCGCTTGTGGTCGCCCTTGAAGTAGTATTCGACGTGGCACTGCCCGCACACGAAGCTGCGCATTTCCTGGCGGGTGGCCATCGTGTTCACGTCGTAATTCTGGATGCCCTGCGAGGCCTTGTACGCCTTGACCCCTTCGAGGAATCCGGGACGCGTGACGCGAAGCTGCATCGTGGCGGGGTCGTGGCAGTCGATGCAGGAGACTGGGTGGCTGACCAGTTTCCGGGCTTCCTTGTAGGGCATGGCATTCATCTTCTCAAAGCCGGCGATGAGGTCGCCGTCGCCCAGTTTCTTGTACGGAAGATAGACCGAGGCGTGGCAGTGAATGCACGTGCCGGGCTGGGGCTTCTGCTGGCGCCCGGTGTACGTCTGATCATCGAGCATGTACGCGTGGCCGCGCTCCTCGCGGAAGTCGATGGCGAACGCATAGCCGCCCCACATCCGCTTCAGGCGCGGATCCAGCTCGATTTTGGACTGGGAGACGACTGTGCGCGGGTCCTCCGGCGTGGGCACGTGCGGCAGGGCGTCGCTGCCGCCGTAGTGCGTCGGCGACATCTCGGCCGTGCGTTTGTAGAGGTCGTATTGCAGGGGGAAGTTCTTTCCCCAGACTTCTGGGTCTTCGGTTTCGTCGGTGATTTCGACGACGCGGAAGAAGGGATTCTTGGCCTCCTCCTTGCGCTCGTGAATGTTCATCAGGAGCGCCGTCACGCCGAAGGCAAGGATTGCCGTCAGTAGTGCGCTGGCCAGCACGGCCAGCAAGAGCCCCTTGCCTCGTTGCCCGATCTTCCGTCCGCTCATTGCTTGTTCCTCCCGTCAAAAAGAGCTGCGCCGATTCTCACTCGTACACCCGATGCTTCTCTCAATCGCCCACGAGTCCTCGGACTCGATGCTATTGCTCCATTTCAAGATGGCCCACCGAGGGGTGGCAGCGGATACAGTCCGTGGCATTCGCGCCGTGCGGCCCCGCGGAGTCAATGGCCTGAACCATGTCTTTATGGCAGTACCGGCACGACGCTTCCGCGACCTCGCGGTTGAACGGCGTGATTTGGATGTTGTCCGGGAAATTCTGGAGGGTAAACGCCGTGGAATGGCGGAAGCCGTTGATGCCTTTCACCGCGTATTTCCCGACGAGATTGTGCGGCGTGTGGCAGTCGTTGCAGACCGCGACGTTGTGGTGGCTTGACTTCACCCAGGAATCGTAATTGCCCTGCATGACGTGGCAGTTCGCGCAGATCTCGGCGCGGTTGGACATGTAGGAGGCCCCCTTCGCGTAAAGGAACGTGTAGCCCCCGACGCCCGCGGCGAACCCCGACGTGATTCCCGCGAGAATCCCCAGCGCCAGCAGAATCTTGCCACTTGTGCGTTTGCGCGCCATAGTCCCTCCCTGTGCACCCTCTGCCCGGTCAAAGCGGCTGTCTGGCCAGGATCGCCCCTTCGAGGCTGATGATCACCTTCTCACCCGGGACTTCCTTCCCGGCCAGCTCCAAACCCTTCCTGACGATCAGCGGCAAGCCCTGGCAACAGGGCACCTGCATGACCACCACAGTAATGCTTTTCACGTTTGCCGTACCAAAGATACCCGCAAACTTCTCCACATATTCCTGGGCGTCGTCGAATTTCGGGCAGCCAATCATCACGGCCTTCCCGCGCAGAAAGTCCTGATGGAACCCGGCATATGCGACCGGAACGCAGTCCGCGGCCACGAGCAGGTCGGCGCCTTCGAGAAAGGGCGCGTGCGGCGCGACCAGGCGAATCTGCACCGGCCAGTGCCCCAATTCCGACGGCTGAGGCCCCGCCTGGGCCGGCACGGCGGCCGGGCGCGGCTCGAGTTGTTTCATCATCCGCGCGGAGGGACAGGCGTGCGCCTGCCGGGCCTGCGGAGGCTTGGCGGCCTCGAGGTGGGCCTTCACGGCTTCCTCGTCAAACACGTCGGCTTCGCGCTCGACCACCCGCAGTGCGCCGGTCGGACATTCGCCGAGACACGCCCCGAGCCCGTCGCAGTACTTGTCCGCGACAAGCCGGGCCTTTCCGTCGATTATCTGTATCGCGCCTTCGTGACAGGAGGGCACGCATGCGCCGCAGCCCGAGCACAGGTCTTCGTCTATTTCGATGATCTTTCGCAGTGTCTTCGCCATGGTTCTCAGAAACTCCTTTGCCTGCCGGGTGCTTGCCCCGGCGGCGCGTTATGCTATCATTCTGCCCTGAAGTGCCCTGAGAAACCTTGACATAGATCAAGAAATGCGAAAAAGAGCGAGGAGCGGGATGGACGTGAGCAAGGAACTTGCGCGGATTGCGCTTTTCAGCGCCCTGCCCGCGGATGAACTCCGGAAACTGGCCGCCATCGCCATGCCCCGGGAGTTTTCACGGCGCGCCTCCGTCTTCTCGGAAGGGGAAGCGGCCGATGGATTCTATGTGGGCTTGTCCGGGCAGATTCGCGTGTTCAAGTCGTCTCCGGAGGGCAAGGAACAGACCCTGCACATCTTCGGGCCGGGCCACCCCGTCGGCGAGGCCGCGGTCTTCGCCAATGAGCCGTACCCGGCAAATGCCGAGGCCCTGGACGCTGTAAAGACCCTGTTCTTCCCGAAGGACCGATTCCTGGCCCTCGTGCGCCGGAACCCCGAGATGGTGCTCGTGATGCTTGCCACGCTCTCCAAGCGCCTGGTCCACTTCGCCCGGCTCGTCGAGGACCTTGCGCTGAAGGAGATCCCGCATCGCCTTGCCGCGTACTTGCTGCACCTGGCGAAGCGGCAGAACGTGGAAACGATCGATCTGGAGATGTCGAAGCGGCACTTGGCCAGCGTGCTCGGAACAACGCCGGAGACGCTTTCGCGCTTCCTGGCCAAGTTTGCCCGGGATGGGGCCATCGCGCTGAGCGGAACCAGGAAAGTGCGCCTTATCGATTTGAAGTACCTTGCGCGGGTCAGTGCGGGCAAGGAGTAGATTCTCAGCCATCCATACAAGTGCGAAACAGGAAAGGGAGAGCATGCGTCCGATCTTTTGTATCCCCATCGCCGCCCCGCTGTTGTTGGCGGGCTGCGCCACGACCTTCCATGCCGGCGCGCCCAAAGGCGCCGTCGACGTGATCGCTCACCGGGGCGCCAGCGCCTATGCGCCGGAGAATACCCTCGCCTCGTTCCGCAAGGCCATCGAACTGCAGGCCGACTGGTTCGAACTGGACGTGCGCTTGACAAAGGACAAGCAGCTTATCGTCATGCACAACGCGGATGTGGACAAGACCACGAACGGGCACGGAAACATCGCGGACCTGACCTTGGTCGAGCTGAAGACGCTGGACGCGGGTTCCTGGTTTGATCCGAAGTTCGCGGGGGAACCGCTGGCAACGCTCGGCGAGGCGCTGGACCTCGCGAAGGACCGGGTCGGCGTCTATGTCGAGGTGAAGAACTGCACGAATGAACGCGCTTTCATCGCGAAACTGCTCCCGCTCTGCCACGGCAAGGAGCGCATCACCTCACGGGTCCGCAAGGACATGATGAAGATGATTGAAGACAGCGGCACGCCCAATCTCACGCTCACCCGGAAGGTTATTGAGGCGGTGCGTGAGCGAAAGATGCAGCATCAGGTCGTGATTCAGTCGTTCTCGCCCGTTATCGTGTTCATTGCCCTGAGCGAGGCCCCGGACATTCGGACGGAGTTCCTCGGCCTGCAGGACAAGGACGACCCCGAACAGTGGCCGGCGTTTCTGTGGTTCGGCCAACTCGTCCGCGCCGCGGGCGCCAACGTCAACAGCCCCTCGCTGACGCAAGCCCTCCTGAAGGACTTCCACGAGCAGGGCAGATCCGTCGCCGTGTGGACGATTGATGAGGAGGCGGACATTCGGCGGCTTGCGGAGTGGGGGGTGGACGCCCTGATTACGAACAAGCCGGACAGCACATTGCAGACGCTCAAGGCGATGGGAAAGCACTAGGCCGCCCATGGTTGCAGGGCCACGCGAGCACGCGGTTCCGCCGGCGGACAAGCCGGGACGGCGCGACTTCGCGGGCGTGCTTGCCGGCGTGTGTGCCCTTGCCGCATTCGCGGTGCTGTGCGCGCAGCTGCTGACGCGCCGGGTCTATGTCGAGGACGACCTGGCCGCATATCATCTGCCGTTCCGCGCCTTCTATCATCAGTGCCTGCAGCGGGGCGACAACTTCCTGTGGAGTCCGTACATTTTCAACGGATTCTATCTGCACGGCGACGGACAGGTCGGAATGCTGCACCCGCTCCATTGGCTCCTCTATCGATGTTTCCCGCTGGACACCGCCTTCACGCTCGATCTCCTGTCGAGCTATCCCCTCGTCTTTGCGGGGATGTTCCTCCTGCTCCGGCGATGGCGTCTGCCGGGCGGCGCGGCCTTGTTCGGCGCCACACTGAGCGCCTTGCTCGGGTTCAACATGAACCATTTTGTCCACATGGCGTTTGTCGGGGTCATGGCGCACGTGCCGTGGGCGCTGTACGCCATCGACGTCGCGATGCGCGGATCACGGCCGCGCCGCGGGCTCGTTCTCCTGCTTGCCGCGGGCACATCGCAACTGCTGCTCGGCTTTCCGCAAGGCGTGTATTACGCATGGATGATGGAGGCCGCGTACGCCGTCTTTCTCGCCTGGCACGGCGCCGTGTGGCGCCGTCTGGCCGCCCTTGCCTCCGTGAAGCTCCTCAGCGTGCTCCTCGGCATGATTCAACTGCTGCCCACCTGGGATGTGATGAAGGGCTCGTTCCGCGCGGCGCCGGACGTGGGCATGCAGCTCTCCGTGTCTCTGCACCCCCTGAATTTCCTGGGCCTGCTGAATCCGTACCTCTTTCAATGGCGCTACTTCGGGCCCATCAAGGGCGATGAGCCGTGGGATGCGCCGTACATGGGCGCGGCGGCCACGATCCTGCTGCTGTACTCCCTGCTCGCCTGGCGTTCGTTCGGGAAGCGGCGGCCCCTGCTGGCCTTCGCGTGGGGCCTGGTCCTCTTTGGCGCGATCTCCGCCCTCGGCAAGTACGGCGTCCTCTATCACCTCTACGCGTGGCTGCCGCTCGTGAACAAGTTCCGGGCCCACGCCCGCCACCTCTGCATCGCCCACACCGGCATGGCCCTGATTGCCGCGCTGGCTTTCGCGCAACTGTCCGAATTGCGCCGGGACAGCGCCGTTCTCTCGTGGCGGCGATTGGGCTGGCTCATGGCGCTGCCCGCGGCAAGCGGCGCACTCGCGCTTGCCGTCGTGCTGGGGAGAGGCTGGGGTGCCTGGACGGGGCAGGCCGCGCTCCTGCACTTCACGATGCCCGTTTCCGCCCTGGCGATCGGCGCGGGATTCATCGTCAGCGCCGCGCTCCTCGTTGCCGCGGCGGCGCGGGGGTATCGATTCGCGCTCGCCGGGCTCGTGCTGCTCACGTTCGCGGATATCGGCCTCTACAGCCTCCGGCACAAGCCGCAGGCCACGCTGGAGGCCTTCAGGCAGGAAGTCAGTCTTCCTCCAGCGCCCGTGGACACGCGCGTCGACCCGGACATTCACCCCATGTTCATGAACCGCTTCGGCATGCACGGGCTGCGCGGCGTCTATGGCTACACTTCGTTCATGCCCGAGCGGCAGCTCGACTATACGTTGGAGGCGCCGCTTCGCCTCGCCGGCGTCCAGTGGCGCGAGACGCGCGCCGCCGCTTCGCCGGAATTGGCGGCCGCCAAGGCGCAGGGGGTGGCGTGGGTGCCGTTTCCCGGCGGACTGCCCCGCGCCCGATTGCTCTGCGAGACGAGCGTAAACCGGAACCCCGCCGCAGACCTGGAGAACGTCGATCCCGCGCGTATCGCGCTCGTGGAGACGTCGGTAGATTTACCGCAGGACAGTCCCGGCCAGGCGCAGCTCGTCGAGGACAGGCCCGGCGCAATCCAAGTCATGACGAACGCGCCCGGCCGGCAGATCCTCGCCGTCGCGGAAAGCTATCATCCGGGCTGGCGCGTCTCCATCGACGATGCGCCCACGCGACTCTTGCGGCTTTATGGCGACTTCATCGGGTGCGTCGTGCCCGCCGGAACACATCGAGTGACTCTACATTTCGATCCTGCGAGCTACAGTGCCGGAAAATGGCTGACGTGTGCCGGGATGCTGTTGTCGACTCTGCTATTCTTGATTCCGTTGGGTCTTCGCGGGGGGCTCAGGCAAGACGGTTCGTCATAGTGAATCCAAACCGGGAATACGGCTTGTCCAGTAGCTTGGTTTCCGATGCAGGTGGGCGGTGGCATAGACGACGACACAGTCTTCGTCAACGGCCTACCACAAGCCGTATGGGAATCGATTGAGGAGGATCCTTCGCATTCCATTTCCAGCGTCGGAACAGGATTCGGGGAAACGCCGAACTCTCGCAACAGCTAAGTCCAATTCAGCGAGAAATTCATCTCCCAATCCAGGCGACTGGCTTTCATACCAGTTGAAGGCATCGAGCAATTCCTGTTCGGCTACCGAAACGAAGACTACGTTCATGGCCGTCTGAGGCGTTCAATGACTTCGCGATAGTCCCGTGTATGCAGCCGCCCCTCGTGGTGGGCTTGTCGACGTTCCGAGGCTTCTCGGGCCCAGACTTCCTCCAACTCCGCGTCAGGTTGACCGAGTTCTATCAGCAGAGTGTCCACCAGCGCCAGTTTCTCTGCATCCGGCAATTCTCTTGCCTGATCACGAACGCATTCCAGCTTCTGTGACATTCATTCGCTCCAATGCTCTTGCCTTGCCTATGCCACCCGCCTGCCGCATGCGTCAAGACCTTTCAGCGAGGAGGTTCAGGAACGAAAGCCGATTTCTCCGGCCCCCTTGTCCTTGGGCTCTTCCTTGAAGGCAAGGATGAGCCAGGCGGTGATGAGGAAGGCGAGCACGGCCGGGACAGTCCAGAAGTAGCCCCAGGCGATGTGGCTGGCATCGCGCGCAAAGTATTGTGCCACGTAGCCCGCGGAGAGCGATCCCGCAAGGGTGCCCGCGCCGGAGATGGCGATCGTGAGCACCTGCTGCACGCCCGCCCGGGTTTCGCGGGCACTGTGCTGCTCGGCGTAGAGATAGGCGGCGGTGAAGAAGAAGGCGTAACAGAATCCGTGCAGGCTGATTCCGCCGAGGATGAGAAGCGTGGGTCCGGCCACGGCGAACATCACGAGCCGGATGCCCTGAGCGAGCACGCCGATCGCCATCGCCTGTTTGATCGTGATGCGCGTGAGGCACCAGCCGAGCAGCCCGAGCACGATCATCTCCGAGGCCTGCGCCAGGCCCATCGCGGGCATGATGTGCCGATCCGCGAAACCCATCTGATGCAAGTACGGGCTCATTCCGAAGTAGTAGAACTGATGGCATGCGCTGTTGAAGAAGGCCAGGGCGCAGAGCAGGAGCATGCTCGGCCGGGTGAAGATCCGGAGCACCTCGCGATAGGCCGTGCGCGGGCCATTGCCGTTGCCGTGCGTGGGTGCGAGTGTCATGGCATACGCGGCCAATCCCAGCGAAAGCAGCGCCGAGAGGGGAAGCGCGTGAGGCAGCCGCGCGCCCGGCACGGCCCCGCCGCGAATCCAGAAGTACCCGAAAGTCCAGGCCACGACGACCCAGGCCGCGGTGCCCCACATGCGGATGCCGCCGAAATCGCGCCGGGGATCGGGCGTGTGGTGCATTGTGACGGCGTTAGTCAGTCCGAAAGTCGGCGTGAAGCACACGCCGTACAGGAAATAGCCCGCCGTCATCATCGGGAAACTTCTCACGTGCCAGAGCCAGAACATCAGTGCCGCACACAGGAGATGACAACAGGCGAGCATCCTTTCGGCGCTGAGATAGCGGTCGGCGATGCGGCTTGCAGCCAGCGGCGCGACGATCGCCGCGGCCGCGGGCATGGCGGCGACCACGCCGGCCTGCCACGGCGCGAAATGGAGATGGTTCTTCAGATACAGCGTGAGGATAGGGACGATCGTCCCGTTCACGGCGTACGCCAGGAACATCATGAGCGACAAGCGGGTTTTCAGGACGCGATTCACCGGGAATTCCTTGGGAAAGTGTCTTGCGGAAGCAGGCGGATGATAACTCGTTGTCTCGCGCCGCCGCAATCCGGGACGCTTTCGAAATCGTACGTCGATGCACTAGAATGGCTGCTTCCCGTCATCCGCAGCACAAGGAAGGAACAGGTTATGGCGACATTCGAGATGCCCCTGGAAGAACTCCGGCACTATCGGGGTACGAATCCGTGTCCGGACGACTTCGACGCGTACTGGGCAGCCGCGCTGGCCGAATTGCACGCCATCGACCCGAGGGTCGAACTGATTCCCAGCGAGTTTCAAACGCCTCAAGCGGAGTGTTTCCATCTCTACTTTACCGGCGTCCGTGGCGCGCGGGTCTATGCGAAGTATCTGCGCCCGAGGAACGCCGCCGCGCCGCAGCCGGCCGTGCTGCAATTCCACGGCTACAGCGGCAGCAGTGGAGACTGGATGGACAAGCTTCCCTTCGTCGGGCTCGGCTTCTCCGTGGCCGCGCTGGATTGCCGCGGGCAGGGCGGACGCTCGGAGGACGTCGGCGGCATTCGCGGGAACACGCTCAAAGGCCACATCATCCGCGGCCTGGACGACGCGCCGGAAAACCTCATGTATCACGACCTCTTTTTGGATACGGTTCAACTGGCGAATGTCGTCATGGGATTTCCGGAAGTGGACGCGGGGCGGGTGGGGGCGATGGGCATGTCGCAAGGCGGCGGACTCACGCTGGCCTGCGCCGCGCTCGAGCCGCGCATCCGGCGCCTGACGCCGATGTGTCCGTTCCTGTGCGACTATCAGCGCGTCTGGGAAATGGATCTTGCGAAGCACGCCTATGAAGAACTCACGGACTACTTCCGGCGCTTCGACCCGAGGCATGAACGCGAGCAGGAAGTCTTCACCCGGCTCGGCTACATCGATTGCCAGCACCTGGCGGCACGCATCCAAGGCGAAGTGCTCATGGCCATCGGATTGATGGACGAGATCTGCCCGCCGTCAAGCCAGTTCGCTGCCTTCAACAAGATCACCGCGCCGAAACGCGCCGCCATCTATCCCGATTTCGCCCATGAGGGCTATCCCGGGTTCATGGATGAGGCGTTCCAGTTCCTGGCACAACTGTAAGATTGCACCCGCCGGATTCCAACGTAGGGAGGGACGAAGATGCGTCGCATAACCTGTCAAATGCTGATCATTCTTGGCGCGGTGGGAACTTGCGGCGCGGCCGCCGCCGCGCAGCCCATGACGGCCACACTGGAGAAGGACCGGGTGACTGTCAACGCGGACGGGAAGTTGTTTTGTGTCTACAAAACTGCGCCGGAACAAAAGTATCCCTACTTCTGGCCGGTGAATGGGCCGCTCTCTGGCACCTCCGTGACAACGGAGACGTCAGAACCCTATCCGCATCACCACTCCCTGTTCTTCGGATGCGATCGCGTGAATGGCGCCAACTACTGGCAGGACGCGAACGGGCGGGGGCAGATTCTCTCGCAGGGGCCGAAGCTTCTCGAGGCCGCCGGAGACCGCGTCGTCCTGAGTGACGAATGCCTGTGGAAGCAGCCGGAGCAGGATCCCGTGATCCGCGATTCCCGGCGCATCACGATCTCCGCGCCCGGTGAGACGAGCCGGT
>CAILVY010000149.1 GCA_903837785.1 Candidatus Hydrogenedentota bacterium | reverse complement strand
TAAAGTGGCACGCGAGCTGGGTTTAGAACGTCGTGAGACAGTTCGGTCCCTATCCTCTGCGGGCGTAGGAGATTTGAGAGACTCTGCCTCTAGTACGAGAGGACCGAGGTGGACGCACCTCTGGTGATCCGGTTGTCACGCCAGTGGCAGCGCCGGGTAGCTATGTGCGGACGGGATAAGCGCTGAAAGCATCTAAGCACGAAACCCATCCCAAGATAAGATCTCCCAGACCGTAAGGTCTCTGAAGAGTCCTGATAGAACATCAGGTTGATAGGCTGGAGGTATAAGCGTGGTAACACGTTCAGCTGACCAGTACTAACACTCGTGCGGCTTGGTCTTAGGTCTAATAACTGCCGTTTCGGCGGCGGTCCTTTGGCCATCCGTTTTGCGGTAGCGCTCTTTTGAAGCGCCCTTGCATTCTCTGTCAAAAACTATTTGAATCGACTGTCCCCCCGGCCTCGGCCGGTGGGCAGCGGCAATCAGTTTTGCCGGTGACTATGGCGGTGGGGCCACACCCGTTCCCATTCCGAACACGGAAGTTAAGCCCACCTGCGCCCATGGTACTGCGCGGGCAACTGCGTGGGAGAGTAGGTCGTTGCCGGCTCTAATTTGACGAACGCCCCGGATCTCGAAAGAGTCCGGGGCGTTTCGCTGTTTGGACGCCCTGCGCTTCCCTCGGGGCAGAGAGACTCCGGAGGTGCTTTCGCTTCACCGCCTCCGCTATGATGTTGACCCAGGCGCCCGGGCCACGGGCGCCAAGGCTGAACGGAACGCAAGAAGGAGCATCGCGATGCACGACGGGACAATAGAGCGGCGGGAGTTCATGGGAATGGCCACGATGCTGCTGGGCGCCGCGGCCCTGGGCGGCTGTTCGAGCGTGGGGCATGCCGAAACGGGCGCAAGGCGGGTGGCCGCGTTTTCCTGCGACGTCACGCCGCCGATGGGCACGCCGATCTACTCGGGCTTCAAGGGGCTCGCCACGATCGAGTTTCCGCTGCTGGCCAAGGGCATCATTCTCGAGGACGGCGGCCAGCGTTACGTCTTGTGCGCGGCTGACTACTGCGAACTCCGCAATTCCACCCGGCGCCTTTGGCAGGAAAAGATTGCGGCCGCGGCCGGCACCTCGGCGGAGCGGGTGGCCATTCAGTGCGTCCATCAGCACACGGCGCCCATGGGGGACAGCGATGCGTCGCGCCTCTTGGATGCGGTGGCGAATCCGCCGGTCCATGCCTCCGTGGCTTCCTTTGAAGACCCGGCCGAGCGTGTGGCCGTCGCGGTGAAAGAAGCCGCCGCCCGGCTGCAGCCCTACGATTGCGTCGGGACGAGCCAGGCGAAAGTGGAGCGGGTTGCGGCCAACCGCCGCGTGCCCCTGGAACCGGGCAAGGTCGGCTTTCGCGCGAGTTCCTGCAAGGATCCGAAACTCATCGAGCTGCCCGAAGGCCTGATTGATCCCTACTTGAAGACCTTAACCTTCGCCCTGGGCGACAAGCCGCTGGCTCGGCTGCATTACTACGCGACGCATCCCCAGAGTTTTTACGGCGATCCCCGGGCGAGCTACGATTTCGTCGGGATGGCGCGCGAAAAGCTGGAGGCGAAGGAGGGCGTTCCCCAGATCTACTTTACGGGTTGCGGCGGCAATGTCGCGTGCGGCAAGTACAATCCGGGCACGCCCGAATCCCGCCAGGGACTCTTCGAGCGGTTGTATGCGGCGATGGAATCCTCCGTGGCCGCGGCGCGCTATGCCCCCGCCGAAGCGATTCAATGGAAAACCTATCCGCTGCTGCTGACGCCGCGGGAAGACGCCGGATACTCGGAAGCCGACGCGCGCGCAAAACTGACGAAGGCCGACGGCAGCGTCCTGGAGCGCCTGGACGGCGCAATGACGCTCGCGTGGCGCGCGCGGAGCAAGACGCCCATCGAACTGAATGCCTTGTCCATGGGCGCAATCCGCATCGTGCATCTCTGCGGTGAACCGGCGGTCGAGTTTCAACTCTATGCCCAGGAACTCCGCCCCGGCGATTTCGTCTGCGTCGCGGGCTATGGCGACGGGGCGCCCGGTTACATCTGTCTGGAAAGCTTCTTCCCCGAAGGCGGTTACGAGCCGACGGCCTCCTGCGTGATTCCCCAATCCGAGGCGGCCTTCCGCGAGGCCATCCGGACATTGCTACAGTGAGGAATTAGCCCGGCGGAGATTCGCGCGCTCAAGGGGTCCGCTTCTTGAGCATGACTACACTGGCGGTTCCTGGCTTTGTCCGGTCGCCTTTGCCCGTGGCGAGGATGACCTCGTTCTTGCCGTCATTGTCGGCATCGCCCACGGCGAGCCAGGACGATTCAGCGAAGGACTCGGAGAAATCCACGAGGAGTTGCTTGTCGGCGGTGCCGCCGGCGGAAACGGAATAGCGATAGACGCGTCCGAGATGCCGGCTCGTAATGAACTCGGACTGGTTGTCCCCGCGCGTCGAAATGATCAATTCATTCTTTCCGTCGTTGTCCGCGTCGGCGATGGCCATCATCTTCTCGAAGTAGGCCATGTCCAGGTCTTCCGTGTCCCGGTCAAGAACATAGAGCGGGGTTGCGCCGGCTTCAACGCGATACACGATGAGCGTGGCCTTGTTCACTTTCTGTTCATGCTTCCAGCCCACGGCCATCTCGTTCCTGCCGTCATGATCCAAGTCGCCGATCTGAATGGAGGCGTAGAAGCAGCCTTGGCCGTCCACGCCGTCCAACGCGATGCGCGGCGGCGCCAGCAACTCGCCCTTGTCGTCGAATTCAAAGATCTCGACGCGTGCCTTTCCCGCGCGGAAGCCGTTCGCGGTGATGAACTCGTCTTTTCCATCATTATCGACGTCGGCGATGAGCGATTCCTCGCCGCTGCCCGAAAGCTGATGAATCTTCCGGGCGCTGATCGTCGCAAGGGCAGAATCCAGGTCATAGCGAATGATCTCGCCACCGCCGCAATACGCGGAAATCACCTCGTCCACGCCATCGCGGTCCAGGTCACGAACCGCGAAATTGTGCGTGTAACCGCTCTTGTTGCAGTCCGGGCGCGAAAAAACCTGACGGGTAATCTGCTGGCCGTCGGTCTCGAACAGATAGAAAAACGCGGTGCCGGCGGATTCCTGTCCCGTGCCGAGAATGATCTCGTTCTTCCTATCCTTATTAATATCCACCACCCGCACGGCCAAGCCCATGCCGGGCGTGTGCTGTGCGAGGTTCTCGGCCAGGATTTGCGACTGCCAGGTCCCGTCCGTGTTCTTGATGCAATAGAGCCGGCTATCGGGACATCCCGTCGTGAGGATCTCATTCCTGCCGTCGTTGTCCGCGTCCCCAATCTCGACATCCCACCCCGCATAACTTTGATCAACTTGCGCGAGCACTTCGCCGGACCACTCCGGAGTCACTTCCGCCATAGACGCATCGAGCGGCGCCGCGAACGACGGCAGGGAACATGCGGCGGCGATCAGAAAAGAGACGGCGACGGAAACTGAGCGCATGGAATATCCTTTCACGCAGATGCAAGAGCCTCGGGCGCGCTTAGTCTTCGCAGGGGAGAGCCGTGTCGAGGACTTTTTGGGCCTGCCGGTTCCGGTACGCCGCGAGCTTCTCCCGATACTCAGGGTACGTGTTGGCGAGGATGGACACCGCGAGCAGGCCGGCGTTCGTGGCGCCCGGCTTCCCGATCGCCAGCGTGCCGACGGGAATGCCCGGCGGCATCTGCACGATGGCAAATAGCGCGTCCTGGCCGTTGAGCGCGCCCCCCGGAAGCGGCACGCCCAGCACCGGACGCGTCGTCAACGCGGCCACGCACCCCGGGAGCGCGGCCGCCAGGCCGGCGCCGGCGATGAAGACCTCCGC
>CAILVY010000148.1 GCA_903837785.1 Candidatus Hydrogenedentota bacterium | reverse complement strand
ATCGCGCGACAACAGCGAAGGAGGCGTATTGCGGGACGGCGACTTGTTGAATGGGCGGGGTGTTTTGTAGAATCCGGGAGGAACGAGGTTTTTATGTCTTCATTGAGCCGCACGCTGGCCGGAATTGTCCTTTCCCCCTGCCCCGCCCCTGTTCCGGAATCGAAGGGAGGTCGGGGACATGTGGCGGCATGCCTTGTGATCGTGCTGTCGGGACTGGGTGTGGGCACGGGCTGCGGCCGCAATCCCGAAACTCCGGCACCTGCGCCGGGGCACACCGTGACGCAGCCGGCGCCGCCACCCAGGGAAACGAGTTCGGTGACGGCGGCCGCAACGGTGCCGGCCGAGGTGCCCGCAACGGCTTCCGCGCCGTCGGCCGCCCTGAGCGGCGCCACGGCGGAGTATGAGGCCTTGGCCATGACGATGCTTCATTTCAGTGAGGCGTGTGCCGCGGGGAAGCTGGACAAGGCGATGGAGTTTGTTTCCGAGAACTTCGTTTCGCCTGGGGTGGCCGCCAACAAGGAGAGCTTCAAGACGGCGGTTCAGGCGCTACTGATGAATTTCGGGGCGCTCTCCTGCGATTCCTACAGTTCCCGGGTGAAGGTTTCCGGCGAAGAGGGTTCGGTGGGGCCGGTCGAGATCGTGGTGAAAGGCTTCAATATCGACACGTTCACCTTCCTTTTCAGGAAGCAGGGCGATCGATGGCTATTGGTCGGACTGAACAAGGAATTGGAGGGCGGCGCACAACGGCCGGAGGACATCCGCGGCGATTCGGAATCGGCGGGGTCTCAATTCTGATCGCTACGGGTGGGGCGCCCGCAGCCTGTCGAGGAGTTCCTGGACGGCTTTTTTCGTGTCTTCGTCACTTGCCGACTGCTGCACTTGGACGAGGGCCGCTTCGGCCGGCCCGGGATGAGTGGATGCAATGGCGGCGGCAATCTTGATCATGGCGACCGCCGCCTCGTTCACGAGTTCCGGATTCGTCAGCATGGGCGCGACAAAATCGAGGGTTTCGGGAGAGGCAATAGAGGCCACGCCACTCAGAATCTGTTTCTGCTCCTCGATGCGCGTGGCGAGCGTCATCGCGTTTTGGTAGGCCTGAAGCTTCTTCCCAGGCGGCCCCTCCTGAACCAGTTCCAGGAGCCGAATATGCCCGCGCAACGCCAGGATGCGATGCGAGAGGCGGGGCGAGGTCTTGGCAATCTCGAGCAGAAGATCAAGTGCCTGCGGCGAGGGCCACGCCGCCAGACGGCGCATGGCCGTATCCTGAACTTCCGGATCGGCGTCTTGAACCGCGGCGCGGAGGGCGTTGAGCGCGGGCGAATCCGCGGCGTTGGCCAAGGCGTCGAGAATGCAGCATTTTGCCCGGGCGCCACGGGCGTTTCCGAGCGCATCCAAGAGGATAGCGGTGTGATCGGGGGTTGCCACGGCGCGATTGGCCACGGCCGCCAGTGCTTCCGCCACCGCTTCGTTGTCGGCATCCGCGGCCGCGAGGAGTTCGAGGAGCTGCGGCAACGCATCTTCCTGCGCCAGCGCACCCAAGGCTTTGAGGGATTCGCGGCGCACCGCGGCATCCGGATCCCGCGCCAGCAAGAGCAATGGGGGCTGTGCATCGACGGCGCGGCGCGCGGCCAAGGTTCGGATCAACTCGAGCTTGAGAGGCACTTCCGGAGTTTCGAGGGCCTGGATCAGTGCCGCGCTGATCTCTTTGCCCGGGATCCGTTTCAGGCAGTCGCGGATGGCCTCGGCTTCCGAACCGCCGGTCGATGCGGTCTTTGCCAGCGTGACGGCCGTCGCGCCATCGCCCAAAGCGGCCACCGCCGCATAGACCGCATCCCGCACGGCCTCATCAGGGTCCTGCAGCGCGGCCATGACCGCGGGCAGGGCGGTGCGGTCGCCGCGATCGGCCAGTGCATAGAGCAACTGGGCCTTGTGAAACCCGGAGAGCGGCGGAACTAAGGCGGCGAGTTGAAGCGTGAGCTCGGCCCCGGGAGTCTCTCGCACGCACTGCATGGCGGCGTTCCACACTTCGGGCGATTCCGCTTTGACGGCCTCGAGGAGCAGCGCATTCCCCGCCTCGCCGCGCGCGCGGACGCGGCCGAGAAAGGCGGCTGACCGGAGGTTCTGCGAGGATTCAGAAGCATAGATGCCGTCGAAGAGCTTCGCCGCAGCGTCTGTCTGGCCCAGTACGAGCAGGCGTTCGGCGTGATCCAACTGCGCACGCGCGGCGGCGGCTTGCACCGCGGGCTTTGCGGAAGCCCGTGCTTTCGCGAGGGCCTCGACGGAGGGGGCATCGCCGAGCTTCCCCAGGGCAACGACGGCTGCAATGGCGACGGCTTCGTCGGGATCATCGAGGAGACTTGTGAGTGCGGCGGCATTGGCGGCTTGGCGGCGCTCGCCAAGGGCATTGACGATTCCGATCCTGATCTGGCCCGCCGATTTGGCCGCAGCCTCGCGGAGGGCGTCATCGACGGCGCTCTCCGGAACCTGTTGGAGCGCGCAGAGTGCGAACTGGGAGAAGTGTTTATCCGGAAGTAGTGGAGCGAGGACCGGAATTGCGCGGGCGGAGGCGATGCGCTGGAGCGCGCGGCAGACGAATTCTTTGGCATCGGACGTGGCCTGCGGATCCTGGAAGCGGGCCAGCAGCCAACGCTCGATTTCCGGATACTGGGAGGGCGGGGTCTTGCGGATGATTTCCTCGACCGAGGCCAAGGGTTGCCGGTCGGCCCCGATCGTGTACGCAGTGACCGCGGCGGCATACGGATCCAATGCCGATGGCACGTTCACGGATTCCGCCGGGTTTGCGGCCGGTGGCTCAGCGCCGGCGCCCAACAGTGCGGCGCAGATCAAGAGCAGGGCAAACAGGCCCGCCGGGCCCTTCAGGAAGTTCATCTCACGACCTTTCTCATTCATCGGGTGCCATTATTGCCCCGCCCGGGGGCATATGCAAGATTCGCGGCACAAGTGGGGCGGAGAAGGGCCGGCGAGAGAATGCTCATTGTGCCGGCGGCGGAATCTTCCTGAGCTCTTCAAAGATGCAGTCGGCGATGAGGCGGTGGCCAAACGAGGTGGGGTGGACGAAATCCCACCACAGGAAGCCCTTGTCCTTCTCCTGCCGAAGCCTCGCGTGGGCGTCTATCACGGGGATGCCGTGGGCGTGGGCGACCCGCCGCATGATCGTGTGTGTTTGAAGCGCTTCGGGATTCTCTTCCCAGGAGCGGGCTTCGAGCACGAAGAGGGTTTGAATGCCCCTTTCGCTGTTCAGCGTGACGAAGTCCTCGAGTGCGGACGGGTATTGTCCCTCGATGTCGCGCAAGCCCATATCGTTTGAGCCAAGATTGAGGACGACGATGGCGGGCGCCAATGCCAGCCAGTCGTTGCGATACGAATAGAGCAAGGTGAACGCCATGCCGCCGTTGACGCCCGCGTTAACGCAGTGGTACCGCGGGCCGCCCGGCGCCTCGGCATCCAGGCGCTGCTGTATTCTGCTGACAAAGGTTTCCGATTCGGCCGCAGCGCCGGCGCCCAAGGTTTGGGAGGAGCCGATGAAGAGAACTGTCGTGCGCGGCACATCCGCAGGTTCGGCGGCCTGCATGCGAATCTCATCATTGCGCCAAGCGGTGTGATTGTAGAGATACTCCGATTCCAGCCGGTTCAGCGATTGCCGGCTGGGGTAGAAGTCGAGGGCGATGAGCAGGATGGGCACGAGGAGGGCGGCAACGGCGGCGAGCACGGCGTTGAACACGGCGAGGGTGCCGGGCAGGTTGTTTTCCT
>CAILVY010000147.1 GCA_903837785.1 Candidatus Hydrogenedentota bacterium | reverse complement strand
TCGCCTTCGCCTTCGCCTTCGCCCTCGCCTTCGCCCTCGCCCTCGCCCTCGCCCTCGCCCTCGCCCTCGCCCTCGCCCTCGCCCCCGCCTTCGCCTTCGCCTTCGCCTTCAGCAGCCGAAACCACAATGTAGTCCGGTTTGAAGCTTGTGTACACGCCCTTCTCAGTGGTGATGGTCAACGTGATGGAGTAGCGGCCCGGGGTTTCATAGATGAACACGGGATTCTGAAAGTTGCTGTCGGTGCTGCCGTCGCCATCCAGATCCCAGGCCCATTCCGTGGGGGCGTCCGGCGAGGTGGCACTAAAGAGAACCGTTAGCGGCGCGGGACCGCTTGTGGGGGCGGCAGTGAAGTTCGCCGTCGGCTCTTTCGGGCATTGGCTGGCGACCACCAACAGAATCGAAGTGATGGCCAGTCTCAGGCGCCAAGTCCAGTGCATGATGCCAACTCCAAAGAAACGCGGCCGTCAAACCCAGGAGTCTGACGGCCGCGCAAATTCATCGGTTCATACTGCCCGCACACCGCCCTTTAGGGCAGCGTAAAGGTGAAGGTGGTCGGAATGTCGTACGGAATCTCGTAGTGGTACAACTGCCACTGCGGGCCGGGGAAGAACCAATCCTTGTCGATGAGCTTGAAGTCGAAGATGGCCAGCTCATAGCCAATACCGCCGTTCAGCCCCGCATACAGGTCGAAGATGAAGGGCGACGGCACGAATTGGGCATCCGCGGCCAGATACGGCTGCACGAAGCCGGAGAGATCCGAGACGCCGTACAGATTCAGGCCGACGGTCGGCTTCACATAGACATCGACGCCCGCGCCGCTCGAGAAGGACACCACCAGCGGGTGCGCCGTCGGAGCGAAGGGACCGAAGCCCGTGATGCTCGTCCATTTTCCGCCGCTCATCTGCATGCCGACCTTCACGTGGGTCGTCGAATCAAATCCGCTCTCCGCCGAGGCCGCTCCGCTGACCGAACCGGTCACGCCAAACGGCAGGCGCAGCGACGCGGTGCCCGCCACGGGGACCGGCCCGATGTAGAACACAAAGGGTTTCGTAATCGGCGGAATGATGTCGGTTTCCCAATTGAGGTTGGCGCCCGCCGCCGCGGTTACCCGCACGTCGACATCGAGAGTCAGATCGCCTTCCGTGGAGGCCAGGAACGATTGGAGTTCGTGGTCAGCGAACACCGCTTTCAGTGTCACTGTCGGCGCGTACGTGATGGTGCCCGTGGTCAGCGTCACCGTCACGCCATCCTTGTTGTAGATCGTCATGCCGCTCAGGTCAATCGTGATATCGCCCGCTTTCGCCATGGGCGCACCCGCCTTCGCGAAATCTTCGGGCATGAACGTGACTTGGCCGTCCAACGAACCATCTTCCACCGCTTCGGCCAGCGAGACGAATTCTGTCTCGGTCATGACTTCATTGCGGTCCTGGTTGATCGCCAGAACCCGGCGCAGGAATCCGCCGCCCTCGGAGCCGACAATGATGTCGCCCACCTCAAACGGGGTGCTCTCGCCCCCCGTGAAGAACGAAACCACATCACCCCACACCTCCTCGAGCGAAATGCTCGGGAAGTTGTCGAGCACCACGACTTCCTCGGACGGACATCCCGTCAGCGTAAAGGAAGACACCGCCAGGGCCAGAACACACAACACCCCATGCCAACGAACCTTTAACATTGCTTTCCCTCCCATGCTTTGATTGTTGCTCTCCCCATCACCCGCTCCGAAACAACGTTGTTACTATACGACAGTTGCCTACATCTGTCAAGAGTATTTTCGGGGGCTAAGAGCCGATTTTCCCGGGGAAAAAGGGCTGGATTGGGACCGAAAAGCCGGCCCGCGCCGCGAAAGAAATCTGTTGACAGTTCGCCGGGATCGCGTCCTATAATTATGATAGAGGGTCGGGACCAAGATAAACACAGGACCTTCCGTAGCGCCTCTGTCTGCGGAATGGACACGGGTGAGGTGGACCATGAACAGGATTCATATTCTTCCGTTGGCATCCCTCGTGCTTCTGGCGCTCGCAAGCGGGTGTCCCACACAGGAAGCGGAGCCTTGGTTGGCGGTTTCGGACACGGGCCATGCGTTTGCCGTGGGCGAGCGAAGCTGGAGTTTCCACGCATGGAATTGCGGCGCGCCGGGCTCGAGTCTGACGCTGGAATTTCAGGCGCCCGCGCCGTGGATCAGCGTGAGTGCGGCAAAGATCGTCAGCACCGGACCGCAGGACCCGGCCACCGCCAACGTGGTGCTGCATGACGCGACTCCGGCCGGCGACTACACGCTGTGGGTCATGTCCAATGCGGGCACCGCCATGCTCACGTTGACGGTGCCGGAATTGCCCGCGGAAGGAGAGGGCGAGGGCGAAGTGCAGGAAGGCGAGGAGGAAGGGGAACCGCAGGAAGGGGAAGAAGGCGAAGTGCAAGAAGGCGAGGACGAAGGCGAAACACCGGAGGGAGAAGAGGGAGAGGGAGAAGGAGAAGCCCAGGAGGGAGAAGGTGAAGGAGAAACCTCCGAAGGCGAGGAAGGCGAAGGAGAGTTCGGATACGTGCACCTCACGCTCTCACAGGCGGACGCTGCCGAAGGCGTTTGTGTGCCTGGAGACACGGTCGACCTTACGCTGACGCTCACTTGTGAAGGCGATTGCCACCTTAGCCCGGTGGCCTTGGACGAAACGATACCCGCCGGATGGACGTACAACGCGGCATTCTCCGGCGACGTGCCCGACGTGTTGCCCGCCACGGAGAGTCAGGGCGTGCTGCACTTTGAATGGACGAAGAGTCCGGTGTTTCCGGCCCACTTCATCCTGAGGATCAACGTGCCCGAAGACATTCATGGAACGCAGATCCTCTCGGGTGTCGCTACCTATTGGAGAAGTGGGTTCCTTCGGTACACGAATACTGCGATGATCCAGCTTCAAGCAGAAGACGTGGAGGGCGAGGGTGAGGGCGAAGGTGAAGGCGAAGGCGAGGGCGAGGGCGAGGGCGAAGGTGAGGGTGAGGGTGAGGGTGAGGGTGAAGGGGAAGGCGAGGGTGAGGGCGAGGGTGAAGGGGAAGGCGAAGGCGAGGTGGAGCCGGGACCCACGTTTGCCGACCTGAACCTGGAGAAGGCCGTGCGCCAAACGCTGCTTCTTCCCATGACCCCCGCGCCGATTCCCAACGCCGACCTCTTGAAGCTTACCTGGCTGAACGCCGACAATCGCGGCATCCGGCTCCTGGACGGCATCGAGCAGTGCAGGAACCTTTCCGGACTCTTTGTGGGCGACAATCCCCTCACGGACCTGGCGCCGCTGGGCACCCTGGATCAGCTTGCCGTGCTCAGTGTCGGCGGTGGCGATATCGAGAGCCTCGACCCGCTGATCGACTTGCCCAACCTGGTTTCGCTCACCGTGCAAGAGGACAGCATCGAAGACCTGTCCGCGCTCGCGGAATTGACGCACCTCACCTCGCTCACCCTCGAAGGCAATCCCGTCGATGACCTCACCCCGCTGCTGGACAATCCGGGCTTCGGGCCGGGCGCCTACCTGGATCTGACAGCGGTGCCCATGACCACCACGCTCTGTGCGCAAATCGCCGAACTCGAGGCCCGCGGCGCCATTGTCGATCACGACCCCTGCACGGCGGAGCAAGACGGGATCACCCTGGCCCAGGATGCCGCGAACAACGGATATTACGAGGCGCCTGGAACTGTCGACGTTACGGTCACTTGCACAAAGGCGGGCGATGACGTCATCTCGGCCTTCGCGATCGAAGAGGTGCTGCCAGATAACTGGCGCTTTGCCGCCATCGTTTCCGGCCCCATCCCGAACCTTCAACCGGCTCCGGGCGCAACCGGCAGCATCAACTTCGTTTGGATACTTGTTCCCAGCTTCCCCATCACGTTTACGATTCGGCTGAACGTGCCCCAATTTGCCTCGGGACTCTATTCAATGTCGGGACAAGCGTGGTACCGGTGCGATGGCCCGCAACTGAAATCAAACCGCGTCACGACATCTTTCAACAATTCCGATCTTGCCCTGGAACAAGCCGGCGCAGGCGGCGACCTCTATGAGCCGGGCAAGATGCTGAATGTGACGGCTACTATGCGTGACAGCGGCTGGGAACCCGTAGCCGCGCTGGGGCTTGTGGAGACACTTCCCCCTGGCTGGACCTTCGACTCGGTGGTCTCCGGTGCCGTTCCAGAGATTACTCCGCCCCGAGGCAGTCGGGATGTCCAGTTTGTCTGGATCTATATTCCCAGTTTCCCCTTTTCATTCACGTTCCGCATCACGGCCTCGCCTTGCGCCACCGGCCCCCAAACCGTGACCGGCTATGTTCCCTTCCGGCGGCGCGGCGGACCGTTGCGTTCGGATGACGTCTCCATGGTTTTCCAGGAAGCGGCTCCCGGGCCGGGCGGAGGCGCCTGTCCCACGCCGATCCCCATGGACATAAACTTCGATGCCTCCATGCTCACGTTCGATACGATTGCCGATGTTGACCTGCCGAACTTCCCGTATAGACTAGTCGGGCACGATCATGATGGGGACGGCATGCGCGATTCCGATCAACTGGCGATGCTTTCGGCAATCCTGAAGGGCGGGACCCCCTGCTTTCTGGGCATCGAAGACCTGGATCAGGAAATGGTTTGCCGCATTCAGGCAGACTGGCAGGCCAACCGGCAGCAGGTCCTCCAGGACATGATGGCTACGGGCGCCGGCGGGGAATTGCTCATCGACTGGACCGGAACGAACAATGCGGTGCTGCTCGTGGCGATGCAATACGGAACGGATCTTGCCGAGGCGGCCGTGGACCTCTTCACGGGCATGTTGACCATCGGAAGCCCATCGATGCAGGATTTTGCCAATCAAGTGGTCGACGACATTGCGCGCGTGGTGATCGCGGAATTCACCAACGCCTCTGTGTGGGAGACTGAATTAGTGACGAACAGTCTGGGCTTCAACCCGGCCGGCTATGTGGCGTGGGGCGGGGGGTGCGAACGCCCGAACCGGCTCGGCGGCAACGGCAACATCGACTACAACCTCAACCTGAGCCCGAACATCACCGAGTACACAAACGCGGGCGGTGATCGCATCGCCTTCCTGGCCGGGTGTCACATCTTCCCGTTTGCCGAGTGCCGATAGGCACGAATCTTGACAGGGTTGACACTGCAACGCCTGGGGATCCCGATGACGGCGGTCCTCAGGCGTTCAATGCATGCTCGATGGCCGAGCGCAACTGCTCTGAATCGACCGGCTTGTCGATGAAGGCTTGCGGCCCGTCGGTGCACAGCATCCGGCCCACGGAGTCCGCATCATGGTTCGCCCCGAGTTCATGCTCGTTGACGGCCGTGAGAATAATGACGGGGATATGGGACGTGCGGTAATCGCCGCGCAGCGCCTTGTACGCCTCAAATCCGGACATGCCCGGCAGCATCACGTCCATGATCATCAAATCCGGCAGCGAAGCCGCCGCCAGTTGCAGCCCCTCCTCGCCGGTTCCCGCCTCGATGGTTTGCCATCCATCCTGTTCCAGGAGCGCCGCAACCATCGACCGCACGTCCGCATCGTCGTCCACGACCAGCGCTGTTCGATTGCTTGCTTCCATCAAATGACCTCCCTCCTCCGCTTCGCTCGGTTCCACTGCCGACTCGCCTTGCGCCCGGCCTCAGGCGCGTTGGCGCCGGCATCCCGCGGCGGCAAGCGCGGCCAGCAGGCCCGCCGCAACGAAGGCGTCGCCCAACAAGGACCCCGCCGGCTCGTTGGCCGCGCCGCAACCCAGCACCCGGCGCAGCTTCCCCGGCGTGGCTGTCCCGGACACGATCGCGTTGGCGCCGCCGCCGCCGCTGAAACCCACGGCGGCCATATAGTCGCCGGCCTGGGTGGGCGCAAAGCGCAGGACCACCGCCTGGCTCTGGCCCGGCGACAGCGTGTATCCGCCGCCCGACGCAACGACGAACGGCGCTACCGCCGTGGCGAAGCCGCTCAACGTTTCCGTGCCGGTGTTGCTTAGCATGAACGTGGTGGAGCCGGTCTCGCCGGCGCTCGTATTCTCGAAAACGGCCTCGTGCGGCGTTATGCTCAGGTTGCCAGGTTCGGGCGCGGCCAGCCACGGCGCCAGCACCGAAAGGCTCGTGAGATCGGCTTCGATCCGGTTGACGGACGCTGTCACGTTGATCGCTTCTTCGGTGGACCACGTGCCGCCGTTGACGGCAAGCCCCACCCCTGCGGCCGCAGACGTCACAAATGTGGGATGACTGTAAATCAGGATGGACGCGCCCGAGGGCGGCCGCACGCCATCGAAAATCACGTGAAGCGGGTGGGCCATAAGCCGGGCGGGCTCGATTTCGTGATACGTGGCGCCGCCATCCTCGCTCACAAGGATGCTGGCCTCGACGAATTGGCCGCGCGAAATCAACTCGCCTTGCGGCAGGGCCGCCAGGCGTTCGGATTCCGCCGCGCCGAGCAGCGTGAAGCGATCCGGCGCGGCCGACAACAGCAGCACGCCCGTTTCGCCCGCTTGGAGCAGATCGCCGGACGCGCTCACGCTCACGCGCCACGCGGCGTTGTAGGGACTGGCCAGCGCGGCAATCGCGGCCGCGCCGCCCGGCGCCCAGGCCACGGCTTGCCTCAGGAAGATGAGGCTCGTGTCCGGATCGATGCCGGAAGCCATCCAGGACGCCTGGGGCGTGTCCAGGGCCGTGAACGGATTGTCCGGCAGGCCATTGCCGTCCGCATCCAGCGCGGCGCCGGCCGTCTTCAGCGTAATCTCGATCGTGGCGGTGGCGGTGTCAAAGCCTCCGCCCAGGCCGATCGCGGTGGCCGTGATCGTATGGACGCCTTCCGCCAGTTGGGTGAGGTCCGGCGTCGTCACGAGGAAGGGCGCGACATACGAGCGGCCCACGACCGCGTCGTCCAGCACATACTCGACATGATCCGTGTCCACGGGGCAGTCGGTTTCGGCCATGAGCGGGAGCGCGATGGGCCCGCCGCCCGCGGAAACAAGGAGCTGGGCGCCCTCCGCCGGCGTCGTGATCGCAAGATTGCCGAGACCGCATTCGCCCTCGCCTTCCCCTTCGCCCTCACCCTCGCCTTCCCCTTCGCCCTCGCCGCCGCCAAGTTCGTCCGCGCCGATATCGTACGCGCCCGTGCGCGGATTGCCTTCGAAATCCGAAACGACCGAACCGAATCCCACGGAGGACGTGTTTCGGCCCGCGTTTACGCATGGGGAAGCGGACAGCAGGTGAAAGTCGCCGCCGTCCGGCCCCGCAAGCCTCGGGTCGGCGTTGATGTTGCCCGTGCCCTGTATGCCCCCCTGCACGTCGCAGTACCGGATGGTCGATTCACTCGCCTGCAGTTCGAACTCTCCGCCCGCGTCGTCCCAGAAGATGCAGTTGGTTATGAGCAGGTGCGAGTCGACGGCGCTGAGGCCGCCGGCGTGATTGGCCGCATTGCCGTACGCCGTGCAGTTCGTGATGACCGGGCGCGCATCGTTGCTCAGGAAGGCGCCGCCGAACTGTTCGGCCGAATTCGCGCCGAACACGCAATTGCTGATCACGGGCGCCGCTTCGGGGCCTTCCGGATTGCCGAGCGGCCCGAAAACCGCGACGGCCCCGCCGCTGTCCAGCGCTTGATTCTGGAGGAAACGGCAGGCATTCACGCGCGGCGTGGACTGGTTGATCAGGAGCGCTCCGCCCACCTGGCCCGCCTGGTTCCCGGTGAAATTGCAGTTCGTCAACTGGATGTCCGACTGAAGCAGCGTAACGGCGCCGCCGCCTTCGCCCGCCACGTTGCTCACAAACGTGCAGTTGCGGAGGACGGGCACGGCCGTAATGCTGAACATGGCCGCGCCGCTCTTCGCGCTGTTGGCGTAGAAGACGCACCCAGTGAGATCCGGCGAGGCATTGATGGCCAGGATGGCCCCCGCGCTGTTCTCCGCGTGGTTCTCCATGAACACGCAATTGCTGATGGCGGGCGCCGCGCCCTCAAACATGAAGATCGCCCCCGCAACATCCGTCGCACGGTTGTCCACAAACGTGCAGTTCGCGATCACCGGCGAGACCCCAAACAGAACCATGCCCGCGCCCGAAGAGCCCCGCCCGCCGCGCACCACAAAGCCGTCGAGGGTGCTGTCCGCCGCCGCCGTGATCACCCGCGGCGCGGGATTGCCGTTGTCCGACTGCGACCCGTCGATGGCGGTGACGTTCGTGCTCCAATCGCGCTGAATGAGGCGGCGCTCCGTGCCGACGAACCCGCCAAAAAGCCGCACGTGCTCGCGCATCACCAGGGCGCCGCTGTCCCCGCGCAATTCGCGATACTCGCCCTGTGCTACCCAAACCTGGGTCTTCTGTTGCTCAAACGCCGCGTCAATGCCCGTTTGAATCTCCCGGAACGCTGTCGGCCAGCTCAGACCGTCTTCCTGTCCCGACGAGTTCTCCCGGTGCACGTAAACCACATCCTCCGCCGGCTCTCCCTCGCCTTCGCCTTCGCCTTCGCCTTCACCTTCACCCTCGCCCTCGCCTTCACCCTCGCCCTCACCCTCGCCCTCGCCTTCACCCTCGCCCTCGCCTTCACCTTCACCTTCACCTTCACCCTCGCCCTCACCGCTGAAGGGGGGGCCGGTGTATTCGTCTGCGCCGATGTCGTAAAACGAACCGTCGCCTCGCTCGCCGAAAAATCCCTGATATCCCCGCGCGTCGCCTTCCAGGTCGCTGATGACCCCGCCAAACGGCGCGCTGCCGGTATTCATGCCGGCATCCACGCAGCCCGACCCGGTTAACAGATGAAAATCGCGTGCGGCCGCATTCGCCAGCAGCGGGTTCACACTGATATTCGTGCCGGATGCCCCGTCTTCCGTGTCGCAATAATTCATGGTTGTCAGGCTGTTACTGTCGATCATCTGCGGGGCGGCCGTGTTCCCCCAGAGAATGGAGTTCGTGATCGTGGCGCGCGAATCGATATTGACGATGGCGCCGCCGCCGATGTCGGCCTGGTTTCCATACAGCGTGCAATTGCTGATCGTTGGCGTGGCGCCGTTGTTCGTCACGGCGCCCCCGTTCTGTCCCGCGTGATTTCCGGCAAACACGCTGTTGACGATGATGGGCTTGGACCGCTGTTCGTCGGGCGTCCCGGCGTCACTGAAATTCGCCATGGCGCCGCCCGTGGCGCCTGCTTCGTTGCCAAAGAAGCCGCACACGGCCACGCGTGGCGAGGCGTTGTAGTTGAAGATGGCGCCGCCCGCTGTGTTGGCGGTGTTGGCCTCGAACGTGCAATCGGACAGCGTGGGATCGCTCTCCAGATTAACCATGGCGCCGCCCGCCTGCTGCGCGAGATTGTCCGTGAACGTGCACGCCGCGGCGAAGAGGACTGCGCCATCGAGATTGAACACGGCGCCGCCGTCGGACGACTGATTCCCTGTGAACGTGCAGTCCTGGATGCTCGCCGTCGATGCCTGATTGAGGATCGCGCCGCCGTTCGCCCCGGAACGGTTGCCGTTGAAGGCGCACCCTGTGATCGAAATCAGCACGTTGGCGCCGTTGTACATGGCGCCCCCGTAGTTCCCCGCCTGGTTGTCCTCAAAAACGCAGTGGGCCACCGTCAGGTTCGTGAGCGGGCTCTGCGTGCCGTCGCTCGTCATGCCCGCGCCCTGAAGGCCCCGCCCGCCTTTAATCGTGAAGCCGTCCAGCACCGCATCGCTGATTCCGACAACCACGGAGCCCGCGGCGGCCCCGCCATCGGACGCCGACGCGTCAATCACAGTGGGATTGGCCGCCACGTCGCGTTGCGAACGTTCCGTTTCCGTGCCTGCGAAGCCGCCGTACAAGGCCACGCCGGAGCGCAAGAGCACCGACCCGTTGTTGGCGCGCGCCTCGTCGTAGATGCCCGTTGCCACCCACACTTCGGGCGCGCCGGCGGCCTCGGCCACATCCAGCCCAAGCTGCACCGCACGAAACGCCGTCGCCCACGTCCGGCCGTCTTCGTTGCCCGACGTATTGGCCAGGCTCACATAAATGACACTCGGCGGCAATTCGCCTTCGCCTTCACCCTCGCCTTCGCCTTCACCCTCGCCTTCGCCTTCACCCTCGCCTTCGCCCTCACCGCCAACATATTCATCGTATCCGACGTCATAGTCAGAACCGTCTCCGCGCACGGCGGGCGTGCCGTCATAGCCGCGTGCCTCCGCTTCGAAGTCGACGGCCGGGGCAGGCACCCGCGCGAGATCCGCGGTGGATCGTCCCGCGTCGATACAGGGCGACGTGCCGCGGAGATGAAAGTCGCCGCCGCCCGCATCGCGGAAGACGGGCGGCTGATCGAAATTGGCCGTCCCGGCCCAGCCGTCTTCGACATCGGAGTAGCCCGCCGTCGTCAACGCGGGCGCGGGATCATCCACCGGTTTCGGCAGATCAAAGAAGAAGCTCGGGCTGTCGGTGATTTGCGGGGCCGTATTGCCGTACACGATCGAGTTCACGAGTTCGGGCTTGGCGCCGTCGAAGTTGTAGAGCCCGCCGCATTGCGAGGCGCCGTTCTGCACGATCGTGCAGTTCACGAACAGTCCCTTGCCTTCCGCGTTGAACACCGCCCCGCCGTAGCCGTCCGTGTAATTCCCCGTGAAGAGGCAATTCACGAGCGTGGGATCCGCCACGGGCGCCGTGCCCATCTCGGGCGGATACTGATCCGGCAGGCGGCCGATATTGTAGAAGCCGCCGCCGAAGCCGAGCAGATTGTCGCCGCCTTCAACCGTCCGCGTGAATCCGACATTGCCGATGAAGCGGCAATCTTCGAAGCTGGGATTCGAGCTGTTGTTGTTGACGCCCCCGCCCATGTTGCTGGCGTTGCCGCTGAATGTGCATTGGACGAAGCGCCCGGAACTGCTCTGTTGGCTCGCCAGGCCGCCCCCAAAGAGATCCGCCGTGTTGTTCCGGAAAAGGCAGCGCAGGACCACCGGGGCGGCCGCGTCGATGTTGTGCATGCCGCCGCCCGCGCCCTGGCTGTTCGTCACCGCGAGCGCGTGATTGCCTTCGAAAATGCAGTTTTCCACGTGCGGCGACACGTGCGCGTTCAGCATCCCCGCCCCCTCGGAGGCGCGCCCGCCGGTGATCGTGAACCCGTCGAGCGTCGCGTCGTCCGCACCCTTCACGACCGGCGCCACCGGCACAAAGTCGCCCGTGTGCTCCGTGCCGTGAATCACGGTTCCGTTCGTGGCCGGATCCGTATTGCGCTGATCGCGGCTGCTCTCCGAGCCTCCGAAGCCGCCGTACAGATGCACCCCCGGCTTCATCTGAAGCGACTCGCCGCCGTTCAGGGAGACCTCGTAATACACGCCTCGGGCCACCCACACTTCGCCGCCCCCGGCATCCGCCGCGGCATCCACCGCGCCTTGGATCGTCGTGAGTGCGTGCGCCCAGTCCAGGCCGTTTCCCCCGGGACTGTTCGAGGCATTCACATGCCATACGGTCCCGAATGCCGCGGATGCGAGCACGAGTGACAACACCCCTGCCATCGTCAAGAGAACACCCTGTGGGTGGCGCATGTTTCCGTCTCCGATGCTTTCCCTCCGTAGCATATCATGATCATGGGGGAACTTCACTCATACCCGGGGCTTCCGGAAGAGAACGGATTGGCGATCTGACGTCTCCCCACAGGCACAAATGCCGCCCCCCGGCCAGGTTTCTGGATGCAGGCCCGAGTTTTTCCGCGACCTCATCTCCTCGCGGCCGTCGCTCCGAAACGCCGGAGCCGGATCACTTGGCGGGTTTGTTCTTGTCCAGCTTTTCCTGGATGCCTTCGAGCTTCGGATCCAGGCGGCGGGCGCGTTCCCACTCCGCGACCGCGCGGCTCGTGTCGCCTTTGAGGAAGAAGGCGTCCCCGAGGTGATCGCGAAGCACCGCATCATCCGTGTCCATGCGGTAGATGGCTTTCTGGATGCAGTCTACGGCCTCGGCGGCCTTGCCGCGCTTGTAGTAGACCCAGCCCAGGCTGTCGAGGTAGAAGGGACTCTCCGGGCTGAAAACGAGCGCCTTCCGGATCAGTTCCTCGGCCTTGTCGAGTTTCATGCCGTGGTCGGCATAGAAGTAACCCAGGAAATTCAGGCCGTCCGGGTCGTCCGGATTGTACTTGAGATAGTCGATGAGATGGGCTTCCGTTTCGTCGTAGCGCTTGAGTTTCTCGTAGTTCATGGCGAGGTAATAGTGCACCCACTTATCCTCGTCGCTCCCCTTCAACATGGGCTTCAGAACGTTGACCGCGTCCTCCGGCCGTTCCAGCCCCATCAGCGTGCGCGCCTGCACAATGCCGAGCGTGCGGGAATCCACCTCCTTGCGCAAGGCGGTCGTCTTGTCCAGAAGCCAAGCGCCGGCCTTCTCCTTCGAGAAGAGGTAAATCAGGCCGTTCAAGTAGTCGTTGCATTCCTGATCCAGGTTGCCGTCGATGCCGTCCAGCGATTCCAGGAGCGGCTTGTACGGCTCGCCCTTGGCCTGCCGCGCGAGCGCCGTAAACAGTGTGGCAAAGATGGGCGCGCCGGTGGCCGGCGCCTGGCCTTCGGCCGCGGCGGGCTTCCCGGAGATCAGCGAGAGGTACATCGCCTCGATGTTGTATTGCGCTTTCGCCTGGTCGCCGGCGACGAGCTTGCCCAGATATTCGCTCGCCTCTGCATACCGCTCCATGCGCGTCAGGGCGCCGGCCAGCGCCTCCTGGGCGGAATCGTCGGCCGGCCGCTGTTGCAGATACGCCTGAAGCTGCTTCGCGGACTCTTCATTGTCGCCCGCTTCAAGACACATGATCCCGAGCATGCGGCGGGCGAGCAGCAGGCGCGGACTCAGTTCCAGGGCGCGCATCAGGGCGGCGCGCGCGCCGTCCGTGTCCTTGATGCGGGCAAGGTTGAGCCCGAGCTGATAGTAGAGCCCGGCACCTTCCGGGTTCATCTCGATGAGGCGGTGGTACAGGTCGATGGCGGGAATCAGGTCGTTCGTGCTCTCCTGCAGTTCCGCGAGCGCCCCGTAGCCAAGCACGCTGTCCGGGCTGAGTTCGATGGCCTTCTTGAAGGCCGCCTCCGCCTCTCCATAGTGCTTGAGCTGCTGGTTCACTTCGCCCAGCACCACCCACAGATTGGCGCGCTCCGGCCGCTGCTCCACCGCCCGCTGGCACATCTCAATGGCGTGCCCGTAGTCCTGTTGCCGGACATAGGCGCGAATGAGCCGCAACGTGGGGGTCAGCGCCTCGGGATCCAGTTTGGCCACTTGCTGCAGCTCCTGGATCGCGGCCTCCTGATTCCCGTGGCGCTCGAGCTTGCTCGCCGCGATGTAATGGGCATAAGCCTGCGCGCGCGGGCTGGCTTTGACGGGCCAACCCCACACTTTTGCATAGGCCCATTCCTCGTTCGTGACCGAGATGCACCCGGCGACCAAAACGGAAAATGCCACGCTAAGCGCTGCCACTGCTGATTTCATCAACTTTCCGCCTTTTCGAACAACGACCCTGTTTCCTCGCTCCGGGCAATGGGCGCAAAACTCCGCCGATGCTCCGGACACGGACCGAAGCGGGCGATCGCCGCCAGGTGCTCGGCCGTCGCATAGCCTTTATGTTTACCAAATCCATAGACCGGATATTCCCGGTCCACCCGGTCCATGAGGCGGTCCCGTGTCACTTTCGCCACGATACTTGCCGCCGCAATGGAGAGCGACCGGCTGTCGCCCTTGATGATCCGCTGTTGCGGCTGGGCGACGCCCGGAATGCGAAATCCGTCCACGAGAAGATAGTCGGGATGCTGCTTCATGCCGCCGACCGCCTGCGCCATCACCTGGTAATTGGCTGCCTGGATGCCGATACGATCGATTTCCGCCGCTTCCACCGCCGCCACCCCGATATCATGGCCCCCGCCGTGCAGCGCGGCGAAGAGGCTTTCCCGCTGTTCCGCCGTCAGTTGCTTCGAGTCGTTCAGCCCCGCGACCGGCGCCGCCAATCGAACCGCCGCCGCCACGATGGGCCCGGCGAGCGGCCCGCGGCCCGCCTCGTCCACGCCTGCAATCCAGAGGAACCCCTGCGCTTCGACCGCGCGCTCGAAGGAGAGCATTCCTTCAATGCGTTGCTGCTCGGCCTGCGCGGCGCTGCCAGCGCGAACACAGCGTTCCCAGAGCGCGCGCGCGCCCGCCCGGGGGTCGTCCTGCAACTCGCGCAGCAGCGTCTCGGCATAGGGTGGCCCGGCCGAGACTGCTTCGCGTAGTTCGTTCAGGGTTCTCATTGATCACTAAGTGTGAGGAAACCCCTCTCTTTACGGAAAGAAAGGGGTTTCCTTATGCTCCATCCCTAAAGAAAGCCATCCTGCCCGCACAGTGCGCCGGCATTCCGCCATTAACTGTACTCTGTGTTCGCGGCGAAGTGCAAAAGCGCTACTTGAATCCCAGGCTCTCGAGCGTTGCGCCGAAATCTCCAGGAAGCGTCTCCAGCGGGCCCGCCGCCTTCTGCGCGGCACAGGCTATCATGTTCAGGAGCAACTGGTCGGCCGCGGGATGCTTGTCCACGTTCTCCAGCACCGCCAGGGAATTCGCCATGAACCAGCCCGAGCCGAAGCGGTACCAGCCGTTCAGGACGCCCGAAGCGTAGCCGCCGGGCGGCGCGGAGTGGCACAGGGCAAACGCCACGGCCGCCGTCTCGTCGGGCACGTCCGCGCCTTCGATAATGAAATGCGGAATGACCGGGCCGAAATAATCCCAGTCCATCAGCCCGCGTCCGGGCAATCCCTCAAAGATCGCGTGCGGCTTGGCCACGCATTCCTTGTGATACAGCCAGTCCGAAAAGTCGTAGCCGCGGCCCTTGTTCTTGAGCGGGAGCCAGCCCACCGCATTGTCCCCCCGCTTGAGCGCCTTCGGGCTCAGGAAAAGAACCGTACTGCCGCGTGCCACCCGTTTCATCAGCGCGATGCGCGCGCCCAGCTCGTCCGTGCCCTCGCCCACCAGGATGACTTGTCGCGCATCGTCCGGAGCGCCCTCGAACGGCGAGCACGTGACGCCGTGCGCCTGGAGCCAGGCCAGGACGGGTTCGGGCACGCCCCAGGCCAGGCATGCGGACGGCGCGCCAGGCGCCGTGACGGCACTCGAGAGATGGAACGTGAGGCGGCCGCCGAGCGGCGCGCCCCCTCGCTCGAGGTTCGCCGCAAGCGTGTATTCCCCGGCCGGTCCATGGAGCGTAACGTCCTCGGAACACACCGGAATGGCCAAGGGGCCTTCGGGCGTGACCGTAACCGAGGCTGTCTTCTCCCAGGCGATTCCCGCGGGGCCGACTACACGCAACGTCACGGGATATTCGCCCGCGGGAAGGGCATCCTCATTCGCGAGGATCGCTTCGAGACGGATCGGGCGGCCGAGATAGGCGTGCATCGGCGCGGCGAAAAGGCACCAGCGGAGGGGAGCCCAGCCGTCCTGGAGGACATCCACGATGCCAGGCTTCCATTCGCGCCAGTAGCTCCAGAGCCCCTCGCCGGTGAATCCGTGATCGAGGAGGCCGGTCAGGTTGTAGCCGCAGATCTTCGGGTTCGATCGAATCAGATCAAAGCCGAGCGTGCGCTGGCGGCCATGCAGACGCTGGCTCTCCCGAAGCATGTCCTCCGGGAACGGATACACGCCGTCCATGCCAAAACGCTGCCAATCGGCATTGAACCTGTCCACAGTATTCTGAAGATACTTCACGTCTTCGAGATCGGCGCGCAACCCGTTCTGCTCATAGTGCCGCAGCTCGCGGATGGCGTTCATCAGGCTGCCGATGCCGTATTCGGAGAGGAAGACCGGTTTCGACTCCTTGCCCAGGTTGCGGATGCCGCTTTCGATCTCGGGCGTGTGCGGCGTGCCGGGATACACGTGGGCATCGCCCGCGCCCACGATGTAGCCGCCGAACTGCCCCCATTTCGCGCCTTTCGAAGCGTCATAGCCCGGGTCGTCCACGCCCCACTGGAATTCCCATTCCCGGCCGCCGGGATTGCTCAGCGATCCAATGTTGAATTGCCCGTCCCAGCGCCCGCTGTCGAGCAGCGTGAGCCGCGTGTCGTCGATCGATCGCACGAGCGCCAGCGAGTCCACCGCGTGACGGAACACGGGCCCGTCTTGCGTCTCATTGAGCAAGCCGAAGATCGTGAAACTCGGGTGATTCCGATCGCGCAGCAACGTTTCGCGGATCGAGAGGTCAAACCGCTTCGCCATCTCGGGCGAATCGGCGAGGCACCAGCCCGCCAGCGTCTCCTGATACGCCATGAGCCCGATCTCGTCGCATAGATCGAGTTGCCACGGATGCGCGATGCCCGCGATGAACCGGATCGTGTTGAAGCCCGAGGACTTCATGTACAACAGGTCTTTCCGCAACAAGTCGGGCGCCTGGCGCGGCGGGAGGATCTGTCCCGCCGGGCAGTGATTGCCCGTGTGCGAACTCTTCAGAAAGATGCGCTTGCCGTTGAGATGGAAATAGCCGGCATCGACGCGCAGTTCCCGGAAGCCAAAGCGCACGGACAATGCGTCGGAAACGCCGGCCGCGGACGAGAGCTTGGCGGCCAACGTGTAGAGATAAGGATCCTCCAAACCCCACAGGCGATGCCGGGGCACCTGAACGCTCGCTACGGCGCTCGATTCTCCAGGGGCAAATGATGGCGCGATGGACGTCTCGGCGCAGGCCGCACCGCCTTCGGCAGCAGGCCCCGCCTGGAACTGGAGCCGGGCGGACACGAGCGGGTTCTTCGTGGCGTTTTTGACGATAGCCTCGACTTTGCATTCGCCCGTCTTCCAGTCTGCGCGCACGAAGAGGCTGTCGATGTAGACCGGCGGAACCATCAGGAGATCCACGGGCTCAATGATGCCGCCGTAGGCGAGCATGCTGCCTACGACCAGTGTCGGACGTTTGTTCCGATGGGGCGTCTCATCCAACGCAATCCCGTCAATGCGTTCGCCGCCCGGGTTCAATACGCGCACGCTCAGCATGTTGGCCGCGCCCGGCTTCACCGCATCGGTGATGTCGAGCGTGAACGGGGTCTCGCCGCCCTCGTGACTCCCCACAAGCGTGTCGTTCACGTAGACACCGGCGAGATAATCGACCGCGCCGAAACGCAGCAGATAGCGCCCGCTGGCCACCGGATGTTCGGGCACCTCAACGGGGCGCCAGTACCACACTACGCCGTGATATCCGGGAAACGTCTCCTGGATGATGGACGGAATGGCCACCGCCTGGGCCTCGGCGGACGGCTGCTTCCACCACGCCTGTTCGCGCCCTTCGTTCTTGGGATCGCACGCCAGAAGCCAGCCGTCGCCCTCCAGCGCGATGACCTGCCGTGCCGCGGCCACTGGATGCTGCGCAGTGGCATCGGGCGCCCAGAACGCCAAGCCCAGCGTTACCGCACAGAGAAAACTCCGGATCGCAAACTTTCGCATGGCTCCCTCCTCATGACTTTTCACCCTGCCCACAGCATAGCCGAAATCCTGAACAAAACAACATCCTGCGCAGATACGCATCCGAAGACGGGAGACAACGATGCCGCCATCGCGCAAGGCGTGCTAAGATCCGTCCCCTGCTGAGAACACAGCGCTTCAGGGCGAGCCTTGCGGCTTCGCGTGACAGAAAGAGTGATCATGCATTGGCACATCATGGAAGGCGAGGCGGGTTGCCGCTATGCCGTCGAACATCACGGCGTGGCAGTTGTCGTGGACGCCTTGCGCGCGAGCGCCACGGCGGCCATGCTCCTGGGCGCGGGCGCGCGCGAACTGCTCGTCGTCCGCGAAGTCGAGGACGCCTTTGCGGCGAAACGGGCCTGGCCGGACGCGCTGCTCTTCGGCGAGCGCGGCGGCCTGCCGCCCGAGGGCTTCGATTACGGGAACAGCCCGCGTGACGCCGCGGCCGCGAAGAATCGCCGGGTGATCTTCACGACGACGACAGGCGCACAGCGCTGCATCGCGGCCTGGGGCGCGGCGGCCGTGCTCATGGGCAGCACAGTCAATGCCCAAGCCGTGATACGGGCGGCAAGGCGTCTTGACGCCGAGGTTGTGTTGATTCCCGCAGGCCTCTATGCGGACCCCGCGTTTGACGCGCAGGAGGACTGGGCGGCGGCCGTGGCCATCGCAATGCAGGCGAGCGTGGCGATCGGCGAAGGCCGGGATCGCTTCCAGTATTGGCGGGCGCGGATCGAGCAAGAAGGGATCCCGGCCCTCTTTGCCAGTGCGCCGCATGCGGAGAAACTCCGGCGCATTCATCTCGACGCGGACATCGCCTACTGCGCCCAACGTGATCTCACCGCAGCCGTGCCCAAGGCCGTTGATCGTCTCGAGTGGGGCGTGCGCATGATCGCTGAGCCGCCCGTGCCTTGAGTCAGCCGCCAAGCCACGGCAGACAGGCGTACGGGCCTTGCTTCTCTTCGGCCGCAGTCCCTACAATTCAGGCTCCACAACGGAAGGAAGCATGCCATGTCCCACGCGACGCCTGCCCAAGTGACCTTTTCCTCGTGCAAAGTGAAAGAACTGCGCCGGGACGCCACGCTGCCCGCGAAGTTTGAACGGCAACTGGCGGGCTATCCGCTCCGCGAGATGTTCGACGGGAAACAGGTGGCCATCAAGATGCACGTGGGCAACGATATCGGCTTCACGACGATCCATCCGATCTTCGTGCGCATGCTCGTGAAGGCGGTGAAGGAGGCGGGCGGCCATCCGTTTATCACGGACGGCAGCGGCTCGCGGCCGAACGCCGTCGTGCGCGGCTATACGGAGGAAGTCCTGGGCGCGCCCTTCATCGAGGCGGCCGGCGTCAAGAACACGTATTCCTACGAACGCGAAGTCAATTACGAGAGCATGAAGACGATCGACCTCTGCGGGAACATTGTGGACGCCGACGCCATGATCGTGTTGAGTCACGGCAAGGGCCACGGCCACTGCGGGTTTGGCGGGGCAATCAAGAACCTGGCCATGGGCTGTGTCGCGCGCGATACGCGCGGAAAGATTCATCGGCTGCAGGGCGAGGAGTTCACGTGGGAACCCGAGAAGTGCACGCGCTGCCACACGTGCGTCGAGAACTGCCCTTCGAGCGGCGCCCTCTATTTCGACGAGAACGATAACCTGAAGTGGTTCGATCACAACTGCCGCTATTGCCGCCACTGCGACCTGGCCTGCCCGGCGCATGCCATCCACCTCAGCACGGAAGGCCTCGTCCATTTCCAGAACGGCATGGCGCTCGTCACCCAGAAGATACTCGAGACCTTCGAGCCGGGCCGGGTGCTCTTCGTCAATGTCCTCATGAACATCACGCCCTATTGCGACTGCTGGGGTTTCTCGACCCCCTCGCTCGTGCCGGACATCGGCATTGTGTGCGCCACGGACGTCGTGGCCGTGGAGCAGGCGAGCCTCGACCTCATCCGCGCGGAGAACTACATCGAGGGCTCGCTCCCCGACCCCATGAAACTCGGCGAAGGCGCCCATCTCTTCGAGAAGATCCACGGCAAAGACCCCTATCTGCAGGTGGCCTGTGCCGAAAAGATCGGGCTGGGCGCGCGGGAATACGCCTTGAATTGCGTGGAATAACGGGCCCCCAAAGTCCGTTAATCATCTTGACGTCGGGCAGTCCCTGTGTTACGTTGCGGAAGCCAGCTCCGGTGAGAGGCTGTTCAGGGAGCCGTAAAGCCTCGAATACCGCGGGCGGTTGAGGTGTATCACCGGGGTCCGGCGCGGAAACGTGTCCAACGCCGGGACGGCGGCGTGTCCCCATGGGGCTTCTCTTGTCATTCATGTTGAGCCAGGAACAAACACGGAGGCGGTCATGACTACTTCGTTGCGCTTCAAACAGCCAGGCAGCGTACGGCGGATTGCGGAGGGGTTCGCCCTGAGCGCGGTCCTGCTCCTGCTCGCTTCCTTCAGCGCATTCGGCGCCGAGGACGCGCCGGCGACACTGGCCGTCGGGGTCATTGCCTCGGGCGGCACGGAAGTGCCCGCGCACGTCATGACAACAATCAACGACGTCTTCTACACGAGCCTGGCGACGGCCAACAAATTCAAGCTTGTGGAGCGCGGCCGCATGGAGGACATCAACCGGGAAGCCCTCCGTTCCGCCCAGGGCGAGCCCGTCAAGGCCCCAACCCCGGAACAGGAGGCCGGTGCGGCGATCAAGGCGGGTGAACTGACCGGCGCCCAGTACATGCTGGTGGGTTCGCTCGTGGCCTACGCGGAAGAACAGAACACGACACAGTTGCGGCCGGACGTTTCCAAGACCCTCACGAGAGTGGGCGTGAAGCTCGACTGCCGCATCGTCGAAACGCAGAAGGGCGAAATCAAGGCAACGGCCCACGGTGCCGCGCAACTGGAAGAAGACGGCATGCCCGACATGGTTCGCTCCAAGGCGATTCGCCAGGCCGTGGATCAGGCTGTGGACGGGCTGTGCGCCACGCTCTTCGGCGCGCCCCAGGCGCCGGCGGCCGCCGCACCGGAGGCCGCGCCACAAAGCCCCGCTCCCGCGCCGCCCTCGGCCAATGTTGAGCCGGTTGCGGGACAGTTCCTCATCATCGGCGGATTTCTGAACACTGTGGACAACGCGGCGCCGCCCGCCCTGCTCGATGCGCTGGGCGCGGCGCTCGAAACCGGCATTCAGCAGACGAAGCGGATTCCGGTGGCGGAGCGTGCGGACGACCGCTATCTCGACGAAATCGCGAAACAGACGGAGGGCAAGGGCTTCTTCGATCCGAAATCGATCGCCAATCCCCAGATAAAGGGCGCGAAATACTACGTGGCGAACCGGCTGGTCGCGTATCGCGCGGACGGCGGCTCCGCGAAGGATGCGACGCTTCCCAATGTCTACCACTACTCCTGGGCCGTGGCGGTCGAGCTGCAGTCGAAGATCATTGATATTCCCACCGGCGTGATTGCGGAGACTTTCCAGATCAAGAAAGAGGTCTCGGGCGGCGCGGACACCGGGAAGGCCGTCTCCGGGGTGCCGGAGATCGAGATCCAGCATGCGAAGCTCGCGCAGCAGGTCGCGGACGAACTGACGGCCGGCGTCATCCGCGTATGCTGTCCGCTGCTCGTGGCGGCTGTGGCCAACAACCAGATCTACCTGAACCAGGGCGCGTCCATGGGCATCCAGCCCGGGACTGTCTATGGCGTATTCCAACCGGGCGAGGATATCACGGATCCGCAGACCGGCAAGGTCCTGGGCAAGCAGGAGACCTATATCGGCGACGTGGAAGTCGTCCAGGTCGAGCGCGAAATGGCGATCGCCGCCCCGGTCGTTCCGAGCGGCGCCGTCATGCCCGCGTTTGCCAAGGGCATGCTCTGCAAGCCGGCTGCCGGCCCGAAAGCGAAACCCGGCAAGGACGCCGCGCCCCGCGAAAGCGCCAGGCCCGCGGAAGCGCCCAAGCCGGAAGCCCCCAAGTCCGCCGAGTCCGGCATCCCGAAAGGCATGGAACGCGTCTTTGCCCTTGCGCCGATGTTGAACAGCGCGGACGCGCCCCGGCGTGCCACCGCCGCCTTCCGCGACGGCCTCAGCAAAGGCATCCAGCAGGCCGGTAACACGAAAGTGGTCACGCGCGACGAAGAGCAGCTCGCCGGGATCGGCAAGGAATACCTGGGCGGCAAGAGCCGTTTCATGGACGACGCCACGCGCCTCAAGACCCTCAAGTTGGTGGGCTGCCGGTACATGGTCTTCCTGGAAGTGACCGATTGGATCAGCAAGGTTTCGACGAAGCCGATCCCGATGACGAACGAGTCCATCGACATTCAGGAAGTGCAGATGCGGGTGAGCGGCACCATCGTCGATCTGAAAACCGGGCAGGTGCTCTGTTCGGCGCAAAGCAAGGCATCGAGCCTGGATGACGGCGTCGATGCGGCGGTGACTGTGGACGGACAGGGCGACCTGGACATGGACGCGAAGATCGCGGAGAAGGCGGCGAAAGCCATGCTGGAGGAATTCCGCAATCAGGGCGCGCTCAAATAGCCGGAAAGGGGTGGAAGCCATGATGCGACGAGTCACGCGAGCCGGGCTGTCGTGGGCGCTCGCCGGCGCCTGCCTCTTCAGCGGATGTTCCACGTTCACGCACTACACGAAGAAAATGGACCCGGTGGCGACCGCCCTGCGCGGCGGCAACGTGACGCAGGCGCAAGCCCTGTTCCCCGAGAAGGGGCTCAAGTCCGGAACCGACCGCGTGGTCTATCTGCTCGAGAAGGGCACGCTGCAGCACGTCGCGGGCGAGTTCGACAACAGCGACCTGACGTTTACGGACGCCAACCGGATCTTCGAAGAGAACGACATGCGCGCCACGATCGCGGTGGGCAAGGCCGTTGAAGGCGCCGGGTCCGTGGTCCTGAACGACAAGGTCCTTCCCTACGAGGGCGAAGCCTACGAGCGCGTGTACATGCACACGCTCGAAGCCATCAATTATCTCATGCTCGGGAAGAAGGACGAGGCGCGCGTCGAAATCAAACTCGCCTATGAGCAGGCGAAGGCCGTGGCGAACCGGAACGCCAAGGATCTCGACAGGATTCAGCGCGAAGCGGACGAGAAGAAGGTTGAAACGAAGCGCAGCGTGTCGGAGGCCTTCGCGCAGTTGTTCAGTTCGAATCAGCTTGACGTGATTGAACGCAGTGCCGTCGATCCGTATCAGAACGCGTTCACGGCCTATCTTTCCGCCGTCGTCTACGAAATGGGCCGCGAGTACAATGACGCGTACATCGACTGCCAGATGGCGCACGAGATTGTGCCCGGCGCCAAGCTGCCGGCGGATCATCTGGCACGGCTTGCCGGACTGAGCGGCATGGCGCAGCGCAAGGTGGAATGGGAACGGAAATTCGGCCCCGTGCGTCCGCCCGCCGAGAAGGCAGGCGACCTTTTCGTCGTATTTCAGTGCGGCCTCGCCGCGCACAAGGAACAGGTGAAGCTCACGATTCCGGTGCCCATTCCCAGCCCGCGCGACAACACGATTTCGATTGTCCTCGTGACTGTGGCCTTCCCGCGATATCACCCCACGCCCACGCGTGCCGCGTCCATGGAAGTGGTCTGCGACGGCACGCTGCTTGGGTCCACTGAACTGCTGACGGATCTGGACGTCATTGCATTGAAGAATTTTCATCAGAAAGTGCCCGCGCTTGTCGTGCGCCAAGCGATTCGCGCCACGCTGAAGGCCGGCACGAGCTATGCCGCCTCCAATCTGCTCGGCCAGTTGGGCCCGATCGACGTGAGCAGCCTCGTGGTTTCGGGCGCACTCTCCTTCACGGAGCAGGCGGATCTCCGCAGTTGGCTCCTGCTTCCCGCGAACGTGCAGAGCCTGCGGCAGCGCATCCCCGAGGGGGAGCATGACATCGAACTGCTCTTGAAAGACGCGGCCGGCGCGGTCATTGACAAGCGCGCCGTGAAAGCTACAATAGAACGCGGGAAGTTTACTGTGATGAACCTTCGGGGCATCGACACGTTTGTGGGCGAGCCTCAAGTCTCGAAACCGCTCTGAACTGAACGGGAGGAAGCCCCATGAAACTCTCTTTGGAACGGCGCCGCCGGATGCACGCGATGGCGCTTGCCCTGGCGGTCCTGCTGGCCGGCAGCCTCGGCTGCGCCCCGAACCGCTCGACGGGCACTGTCGTGGCCACGCCCGCCGGAAAGAAGTTCGAGCCCCGCATCGTGATCAGCGACAACCACGTGAGGAAATCGATTGCCGTCGATTCCGTGGACACCCGCATGATCAACGACGTCGCGCAGGCGCAGGTCGTCTTGCGAAACACGACGAAGAAAGCGATTTCTTTTGTCTATCGCTTTGTCTGGACGGATGCGGACGGCTTTGACGTGCTGGCCGGCAACACGGTTTGGCGCGACGCCTATATTGACGGCTTTTCCATCTTTCGCCTGGCGGCCACCGCGCCCGGCAACAAGGCCGTGGCCTACCGCATCGAGATTCAGCGCAAACAGTAGTTGCGTTTGGCCTTCAGCTCAAGACATAAAAGGAAACTAGATCATGAAGCGTCTCGCCTTGATTGTGGCGCTGTGCGTCATCGCCAGCACTTTCTTCGGCTGTGCCCGATCCGTCACGATGCAGAATCCGCAGCCCGCGAACCGGACGCAGGTCGCCGCCTATACGCCCGAGGACATTGACCGGGCCGTGCAGGCGTGGATGGACGACATTATGAAGTTCGGCCCGGTGGCCACGAGCCCCGAGCCGCCGCTCGTCGGTTTCTGCGGCATCAAGAACATGGGCCGCGAGCACATCGAGATGCAGGAGTTCGAACGCGCCTTCAAGTACTTCGGCATTCGCACGGGCAAGATCCGCTTCACGAGCGCCACGGACCTGCCCGACAACTTCTTCGAGCAGCACAAGTTCCAGAAGAGCGTGGTGGCGGACAAGGCCACCGCGGTCCAGATCGGCAAGATCCTCGGCTGGAAGTACTCCATTTACGGCGAGCTGTACTCGAAAGTGGAACCCGACGCGCGCGGCAACCGCATCATGTACTACGAGGTCTACGTGTACATGCTGAACATCGAGACCGGCGAAGAGGTGTGGAACTCCCGAGACAAGTTCGCCCTGAACAACCTGAAAGGCCGTGTCGGCTGGTAGCACCCAGGCGCGCCGCGTGGCCCGGACGAGTCATGCCCCCTGCCCCCCGCCCGCGGGGGGCTTCTCTTTTGGCGGGCGCGCGGAAGGAATCGGAGTATCCAAAACAGCACCCGGCCCGGGGCCGATGCGAATGGCCTCAGGCCGGGCGCAGTGATTGTTCCGTTTTACTGAATCTTCTCCGGATACATGAAGATGCAGGGCCCATAGCCGTTCGGCATCTTGGGATCGGGCAGTTGATTGTTGCAGGGTCTTTCGCCCGTGAGCGTCTTTACGGAGTATTCCGCCTTGGCCTCGCCCCGTTGGCTGCGCGCGATGAAATCGAAATCGAGCGCGCCGTTGTCGTTCAGATCGCGCGTGGCCAGAAAGAAGGCGCGCAACGCCGTGATGTGATAGACGTCCTTGGCGGATTCCGTGCCCAATGGATCGGGTAGGAGGCCGTTCGTGTTGGCGCCGGGCCCCACTCCGATGAGCACAAATGCGTCATAGCTCGAAGGCGGGAAACTCATGCCGGACAACGCCGCGTTGTTCGGATCCCAGGTCGAGGCGTAAAAGTCGCCGGTCTGAATCCAGAACTGACGCGCCTTCTTGAACTGCCGCACGTTGACGGGAATGTACACAAAGGGCCGGGGCGAGGTCTGCAACTGCTTGTCCACCTGGCCGGAGAGATTCGTGCCCATGTAGACTTCCGTCGGGAATGTCACGCGTTCCGTGGCCAGATCCTTGTCTCCGACCGGCATGAACTCGAGCAGACTGATGGCATTGTCGCGATTCGTGTCGAAGGATTCCGAGAACTCATCATAGAGCTTCTCGTTTCCGTAGCTCCGAATGAAGGTCGTGTACGGCATGACCGTGTAGGCTTCCGGCGGCATCGCCGCCGGGGCTGCATTCCGGTACGCCCAGTCCACGAAGCCATACGCGGGCGGGTACGTGTTGCTCTGCGTATAGTACGCAACCATCGACGTGCGTATGTCCAGCATGGCGGCGTTCATGCGCCGCAGCTTGGCCTTCTCCAGCACCCGCGGCAAGACCGCCATCGTGATTCCCGCGAGAATGGCGATGATGGCGATGACTGTCAGCAACTCGATGAGAGTGAAACCCCTGCGGCGAACAGTATACATGGTCGGTCTCCCCAACGGGTTTTCCGTGGTTGTCTCCAACTAATGATAGCATGCGGGGGACAGCGGGTCAAGTATTCTCTGGACAACGCAGTCCTCGTAACATCCTATGGCAACTTGAGATACGCGCCAAACTGATAAAATCGACATTATGCCAAGATCGAACGCAGCGCTTCCTCGTGCGCCGCAATCCATGCCGCGATGTCCTCGACGATGGCCTGGGCCCGGCGTTGGGGCCGCCAGCCGGTCGCCGCGGTCACGCGGGCGTTGTCCGTCACATACCACGGGATATCCGCAGCCCGGGTTTCCGCCTCGCTCTCGATGGGAATGGTCTTTCCGGTGGCCTGCCGGCAGAGTTCGGTCAGTTCGAGGAGGGATACGCTGCATTCCGGCCCGCCCCCGACGTTGAATGTCTGGCCGTTGAGGCGGTCCAGGTGGTCGATTTGATGATAGAGGAGGGCTTCGAGGTCCGCGATATGGAGCAGATCCCGGACCTGTTTGCCCTGGCCGCCGTAGCCGATGTACTTGAGGGCGCCCCCGAAGAGGTGCCGCGCCACCCACAGCACGGCCACGCCCTGGTCCACTTTGCCCATCTGCCAGGGTCCCGCGATGACGCCGCAGCGGTTGATCACCCCGCGGAGCCCGTACATCGCAAGATATTCGCGCAGCAGGAGTTCGGAGCACAGCTTCGTGGCGCCATAGAGCGAACGCACGCCCTCCAGCGGAAAGGACTCGGAGATCCCCTGCGGCGACACGCCCGGGGCCGCCTGGCCATCCATCAGCTCGAAACGCGTGTCGGCTTCGCGGTACGCCAGTGCGGCGATCGCCGCCATCGGATAGACCCGGCTCGTCGAAAGGAAGATCATCCCTGCGCCGTGCCGGCGCGCGACCTCGAGCGCGTTTATCGTGCCCGTAAGATTCGTTTGCACCACATAGCGCGGCGAATCGCCGTACCCCGCGAGCACCGACGGCTCCGCGCTGCATTCGAGAATCAGGTCCACCGGCCCGACCGCTTCGAGGTCGTCCAGGCATCGGATGTCCCCATGGACAAAGTCCACGCCCGCCGCCTTCAGGCGGCCGATGCCGAGTTCCGAGCCGCGGCGCTTCAGGTTGTCGAAGGCCACCACGCGCGCGCCATAGCGCGCCCGCGCGCCGATGGCCAGATGCGACCCGACGAATCCCGCTCCGCCCGTCACCAGAATGGTTTTCATGCCGTCCTTGCCTTTCTCGCCTTCCTTGGCTTCCACCGCATCCTACTGGCCCGCCCCCCGCAGCGTCAAGCCTCCGACGGCGGCGTTGGCCGCGGGCGCGGGCAAGATGGGAAAATTGACAGCCTCTTCGGGAATATGCCATACTTCCGCCTGATTGTGAAATAGGATAGAAGCGTCCCGCGAAGCAGGTTGGGGCGCGGCCGAAGTTTTCAGCAGTACATGTCTCTTCGCACTTCTACCCTATCCAATCGGATAGTTTTTCTCCGTGCCACGTTAGTGACGGGGAAATTGCAGCACAACGAAACGCCCGTGGAGCAGTCAAGCCGCGGAAACTGAACAACATCGAATTGAAAGGGACTCGACGGATGGCTACGAAGATTGGAATCAATGGATTTGGCCGAATCGGACGCAACGTTTTCAAGATCATCATCAACGACCCGGCGTTCGAGGTGGTGGCCATCAACGACTTGACGGATGCCAAGACCCTTGCGCACTTGCTGAAGTACGACAGCGTGAGCGGCCCCTTCAAGGGCTCGGTCCAGGCCAAGGACGATGCCATCATCGTGGACGGCAAAGAAGTCAAGGTCCTTGCGATCAAGAATCCGGCCGAGCTGCCGTGGAAGGCGCTGGGCGCGGAGATCGTTCTGGAATCGACCGGCATCTTCACCTCGAAGGCCGCCTGCCTCCAGCACATTGAAGCCGGCGCCAAGAAGGTGCTGCTGAGCGTGCCGCCGAAGGACGCCGTGGACGCGATCATCGTGGTCGGCGTGAACCAGGAGAACCTGAAGGTCAGCGACCAGATCGTATCGAACGCGAGCTGCACGACGAACTGCCTGGCGCCGGTCGCCAAGGTGCTCCATGAGACCTTCGGCATCAAGCGCGGCCTGATGAACACGATTCACGCGTACACGAACGACCAGAAGGTCCTGGACATGCCGCACAAGGATCTGCGCCGTGCCCGCGCCGCCGCCAACTCGATTATTCCGACCAGCACCGGTGCCGCGCGCGCGGTCGGCAAGGTCCTGCCCGCCCTGAACGGCAAGCTGGACGGCATGGCCATGCGCGTCCCGGTCGTGGATGGCTCGGCAGTCTACCTTGTGGCCGAACTCGAGAAGAGCGCGAGCAAGGACGAAATCAATGCCGCGATCAAGGCCGCCGCGGAAGGCGCCCTCAAGGGCGTGCTCCAGTACATGGAAGACCCGATCGTGTCGTGCGACATCATCGGCAATCCTCACTCGAGCATCTTCGACGCCGCCCTGACGACCGTCATGGCCGACAACTTCATTCAGATCGTCTCCTGGTACGACAATGAGTGGGGTTACTCGAACCGCTGCGTCGACCTCTTCCGCATGATGGCCTAATCGACGCTCGACGGCGCGAGGAACCGCATTATGAAGAAACTGAGCATCACCGACCTGGACCTCAAGGGCAAGCGCGTGCTCATGCGCGTGGACTTCAACGTCCCGCAGAACGAGGACGGCACCGTGCGCGACGACAAGCGCATCCGGGCCGCGCTCAAGAGCATCAATTATGTCCGCGAGCAGGGCGGAAAGCTGATCCTCATGTCGCACTTGGGCCGTCCCAAGGACTACATCAAGGCCGGCGACACGGAAGGCTTGAAGAAGCTGAAGATGGACCCGGTCGCGGATTGTCTGCGCGGGCTCGTGGGCGGCAACGTCACGAAGCTCGACCAGGTGGTAGGGCCGGAAGTCGAAGCCGCCGTGGCCGCGATGCAGCCGGGCGACATCATCCTCCTCGAGAACACCCGCTTCGAGAAGGGCGAAGAGAAGAACGATCCGGCGCTTTCGGAGCAGCTGGCCCGGCTCGGCGACGTCTATGTCAGCGATGCCTTCGGCACGGTGCACCGCGCCCACGCCTCGACCGAAGGCGTGTGCAAGTACATCCCGCAGTGCGCGGCGGGCTTCCTCGTGGCCAAGGAGATGGAGTATTTCCTGAAGGTGATCGAGAGCCCGGAGCGGCCGCTGGTGGCGATTCTCGGCGGCAAGAAGGTGGCGGACAAAATCCTCATCATCGACAACCTCCTCAATCTGGTCGATACGCTGATTATCGGGGGCGCCATGGTCTTCACGTTCCTGAAGGCCCAGGGCCTCGAGATTGGCGACTCGCTTCTGGACGAGGAAGGCCTCGAGACGGCGAAGAAAGCCCTGGCCAAGGCCCAGGAGAAGGGTGTGGCGCTGCTGCTGCCCGAGGACATTGTGGTGGCCGACAAGTTTGACAACAACGCCAATGTCAAGGTTGTGCCGGCGGGCGGCATCGAGAAGGGCTGGCTGGGGCTCGATATCGGCCCCAAGGCGGCGGAAAAGGTCTGTGAAGTGATTCAAAGCGCCAAGACGGTCGTGTGGAACGGCCCGGTGGGCGCCTTTGAGTTGCCGAACTTCGCCAAGGGCTCGATCACGATTGCCGAGGCACTCGCGAATAATCCGAATGTGACCAGTGTTATCGGCGGCGGGGATTCCGCGGCGGCGGTCAAGAAGTTTGGATTGACGGCCAAAATGTCGCATGTCTCCACCGGCGGCGGCGCCGCCCTCGAGATGCTCGAAGGCAAGGTGCTGCCCGGCTTGGCGGCCCTGACGGACAAACCTCAAGGATGCGGCTGCGGCTGTTGCTGCGGCGGCTGACCCGGCGGCGCTCCCCTGTGAATGGGGCGCCTCCTCTGAACAGTTGCATGTACCCATGGCTCGGACGCCCGCCACAGTGGGCGGCGCACTGGGCCGCGGGCGAACACTGAAGGAAATCGAAGAATGGCACTGTCGAAAGATCGAAAACTGGAGATCATCACCAAGTTTGGCAAGAGCGAGACCGATACGGGCTCGGCGGAAGTGCAGATTGCGCTGCTTACGGAGCGCATCAATCAGTTGACGGAGCACTTCAAGATCCACACGAAGGATTTCGGCGGCCGGCGCGGCCTGCTGAAGCTGGTGGGTCAGCGCCGCGACCTCCTGAATTATGTGCGGCGCGGCAGCGTGGAACGCTATCGCGCCATCATCAGCGAACTTGGCCTGAGAAAGTAACGGTGCGGCGGGGCGGCTCAAGCCGCCCCGCTTGCTTTGGTTCCCGCGATGATCCCGCAACAGGCGAGCGAATGAAGCAGAAGGATGTGGAACGAATCGGGAGCCGTTCCATGAACGAAGGAGTAAAGGAAACATGATGGAACGTCTCTCCGTAGAGATAGGCTCGGATACAATCGAATTCGAGACGGGACGCATCGCAAAACAGGCCCACGGGTCCGTCATCTGCCGGTGCGGCGAAACAATGGTCTTGTCCGCGGTATGCGTGGACTCCGTGGCGAAGCCGGGGCAGGACTTTTTCCCGCTCACGGTGGATTACCGCGAGAAATTCTATTCGGTCGGCCAGATCCCCGGGAACTTTTTCCGGCGCGAATCCCGGCCCTCGGAGCGCGAGATTCTGGTGTGCCGCCTGACGGACCGCCCCTTGCGCCCCCTGTTCCCCAAGGGGTTCTACAATGAACTCCAGGTCTGCCAGACGGTGCTTTCGGCGGACAACGTCCACGACCCGGACGTGCTGTCGATCAACGCGGCCTCGGCCGCCCTGCACATCTCGAAGATCCCGCTGCTCGAGCCCATCGGCGCGGTGCGCGTCGGTTATCTCGACGGCCAACTGGTGGTGAATCCGCCGATTGCCGACATGAAGGACAGCGAGATCAACATCGTCATGGCCGGCACGCGCGACGCCATTTGCATGGTGGAAGGCCAGGCGCTGGAAGTGTCGGAGAGCCTGATGCTGGACGCGCTGGAGTTCGGCCATGCAGAGATCAAGAAGATCATCGGCTGCATCGACGAACTGCGCCAGCGCTGCGGCGTCGAGAAGATGGCCGCCGAGCCGCCCAAGTCCGACGAGCAGGTGACGGCGGACGTCGAGGCGCTGGCCGCGGCGCGCATGGACGAAGGCCTTTCGATCATCAGCAAGCAGGCGCGCCACGATGCGATCACCGCGCTGAAGGACGAAGTGCTGGACACCCTCTTCGAGCGCTACGGCGAGGAAACCTTCGCCGAGAAGGAAGGCATGGTGGCCGCGGCGCTCGACGCCCTCGAGAAGCGGCTGTTGCGCGCGCGCGTGGTCAAGACGAACATCCGCATCGATGGCCGCGCCCTGGATCAGGTCCGGCCGATCACGATCGAAGTGGGCATGCTGCCCCGCGCGCACGGCTCGGCGCTGTTCACGCGCGGCGAGACGCAGGCGCTCGTGACGACGACGCTCGGCACGGGCCGCGACGAGCAGCGCCTGGATGAACTCACGGGCGAGGCGTTCAAGCGCTTCTTCCTGCACTACAATTTCCCGCCGTGGTCCGTGGGCGAAGTCCGGCGCATCAGCGGCCCGGGCCGCCGCGAAGTGGGTCACGGCAAGCTCGCCGAACGCGCGCTGCAAGCCGTGCTGCCGTTCGCGGCCGACGGCGACGGCACGCCCGACCCGGATGCGGACGCGGAGACAGACTTCCCCTATACGGTCCGCATCGTGTCCGACATCACGGAAAGCAACGGCTCGAGCTCGATGGCGTCGGTCTGCGGCGGCACGCTGAGCCTGATGGACGCGGGCGTCCCGATTTCGGCGCCGGTCGCCGGCATCGCAATGGGCCTCATCAAGGAAGGCGACGAGGTCCGCGTATTGAGCGACATCCTGGGCGACGAAGATCACCTCGGCGACATGGACTTCAAAGTCTGTGGCACGAGCACGGGCATCACGGCGTTCCAGATGGACACGAAGATCAAGGGCATCGACCGCGCGGTGATGCAGCAGGCGCTGGACCAGGCACGCCAGGGCCGCGAACACATTCTCGGCAAAATGCGCGAAGCCCTCGCCGAACCGCGCCCGGATATCTCGCCGTACGCGCCGCGCATCTACACGATCAAGATAGACCCGGACAAGATCCGCGAGGTGATTGGGCCGGGCGGCAAGGTGATTCGCGAGATCCAGTCTTCGACGAGCACCGAGATCGAGATCGCGGACGACGGGTCGGTCAAGGTGGCGGCGGTCGATCAGGCCAGCGCCGAAGCGGCGCTTCAGATGATCCGCGACATCACGGCGGAGGTCGAAGTCGGCAAGGTTTACCACGGCACGATTACCCGCATCATGAATTTCGGCGCCTTCTGCAGCGTGATGCGCGGAAAAGAAGGCCTGATTCATATCTCCGAACTTGCCCCGAACCGCGTCAATGAAGTCACCGACGTGGTGGATGTCGGCGACGAGGTGGACGT
>CAILVY010000146.1 GCA_903837785.1 Candidatus Hydrogenedentota bacterium | reverse complement strand
TCTCGGACTTCATGATGCGAGGCCCATTCATGGAGGAGTTCGGGATGGGCAGCAAGGAAACTCACATGTTCTGCATGGAGTTTCCGCATATGCTTGAGCGGATGCTGCAACGCTCTCTTGAAGAGAAGAAGCCAACACCAAGGCGGCGCGGTCTTCGCCCGCCAGGCGAACAGCCGTAGGACACATAACTGAAAGAAGGGAAGATCGAAACATGAAAAAGAGCGGAGCATGTCCCAAGGGCGGAGACCACGTGCTGGTTGACACAGGGATTCCCGGAACCAAGAAGTGTTCCAAGTGCGGGAAGATCTTTAAGACCGGGAGCAAGTAGCGAGAGCAACCAGACTGAACACCGATCGGGATAGGGAGCCCCATCGCTGAGGCCCCCTCCCAGACCACCGGACGTACGGATCGCGTATCCGGCGGTTCGGCTGTTTCAAGGCAGTAGCTATCCGAGGAGTACCAAGCCGAGTGTCTGCGTGAAGTGGCGTTCGGGCAGGGCTTGCATGAGCGGGCTTTGCTTGCTGATCCGCCACGGTCCCTTTCGCGAATTGCCCAGCGCGTAGGCCCAGTTGGAATGAACGCCGCGTGCGAGCAACTCGCGCACCTTCGTTCTCGGAAGGCGCCATTGGGTCCAGACGTAGGCGCGAAGCCTGCGCAGAATCCAATCGTTCAGCGGCCGGGTCAGGTTCTGCGATTTTCCTGTACGGAAATACGCCCACCAGCCCCGGATGTATTCGTTCAGTTCCCTCACCAGCGCTTCCACACTGCGTCCGCGGTCGCGGGCGGTAATCGCCCGCACTTTCTCACGAAAGCGCCGCAGACTCTTCTCGTGCAAGACGACGAGGGTCTTTCCGAAGATTCGCGTGATGCGAAACCCCAGATACCGGACCCGCCACGGACGGCTCACGCTGCTTTTGGCCTCGTTGACCGCCAGTTTCAGTTTCCGGACCACGTACCGGCTTACACTCTGCATCACCCGTTCGCCCGCCTTCTGACTCCGCACGTAGATCATGCAGTCATCGGCATAGCGGACGAAGCGTAGCCCCCGCTTTTCGAGCTCCTTGTCGAGCTCATCGAGCACGATATTGGACAGCAGCGGAGAAAGCGGGCCGCCCTGTGGCGTTCCCTCGCCGGGTTCCTCGATGAGGTCCCCGACCAGAATCCCGCTGTTCAGGAAGGCGCGGATCAGCTTGAGCATGCGCTTGTCGCCGATCCGCTGCGCCAGTCGGCTCATCAGCCGGTCATGGTTGACCCGGTCAAAGAACTTGGCCAGATCAATGTCCACCACATGGGTGTATCCTTCCTCGACGTAGCACCGTGCTTTCTCGATGGCCATTTGTTGCGACCGTCCCGGTCGAAACCCATAGCTGAAATCCGAGAACGTGGGTTCCCAGAACTCCTGCAGCACCTGTGCCACGGCTTGCTGGATCAGGCGGTCAAGCACCGTGGGGATACCGAGTTGCCGGACGCCGCCGTCCTCCTTCTCGATCTCCTTGCGTCGTACTGGCATGGGTTTGTGATTCCCTTCCAGCAGACTCGCCTTGATCTTCTCCCAATGCCGCCGGAGGTAGCCGCGCAGTTGGGTGGTTTTCATGCCATCCACGCCCGGCGCTCCCCCGTTCTGCTCGACCCTTCGCAAGGCCTTGCGCATGTTCTCCCGCTCACAGACCGATTCCATGAGCCGGATTGTTTCTGCCGGACTTTCGGCCAGCCGTTTCGCTACGAATGTGGGATTTCCCTTTTCAAACCGGCCTTTGGCCAGTTCGCCAAGGTCCATCTGCGCCTGCCATACATTCATAAGTCTAGGCTCCTACTTTGTCCTTCTCACATTTACCCCTGCCTTTCGGCCGGGGCACCGTTCGGGCCTTCGTCCTGCGGCGTTGCGGCGCTGGCCTATCCGTTGTCTCCGCCTTTCGGATGGAGTGCCTCACTAGCCTTGCCTGCCCTCGAACTAATACGCCCTCTGCTGACTTCCGCCTCCCGT
>CAILVY010000145.1 GCA_903837785.1 Candidatus Hydrogenedentota bacterium | reverse complement strand
TCGACAACCTCACCCAGCAGCAACTCGATGCCATTGTCGACGAGCTAAACAACAGGCCCAGAAAGACCCTCGGATACCGAACTCCCTATGAAGTCTTCCTACTCGACCGACAAAGAGCCCGCCGTGCACTTAGATCTTGAAACCACCCCCGGTTCATCTGAGCCACAAGGGTTGACTTCCTCAGGCCGATTCACAGACGCCATCGATCCGGAGCGCCAGCGTATCATGCCCCACGAGTTCTTGAGACCTGGATTGGCTCTTTCTGGCGCTCGTCCCCCTGCGCCGCTGTGCGTCTCGGAAATAACACCGCGGCTCCGAAGCGCTTTCGCCCCGGAGCCGCGGGAAATGATCTTGTTACACTGTCAACTGTTGGCAGGTTCGGGAACTTGGTTCACTTCGCCTCGGGCAACCACTGTCGCGCGCCGGCCCAGCACCACGTAGCGCTTGCAGCCTTGTTCACGGGCTTCGTCTTCTACGTACGCCTGGACCGCTTCGCGCCACCCCTTCATCTCCTCGGTTTCCCAGAGCGCTTGTTCGTGCCGTGACAGTGTGTAGCTCCATATCTTGTGTGCCATGATGGAACTCCTCGTTTCTCCGCCGTAGACCTCCACATACATTCAAAAAAGGCTAGAACGTACCGCTATGAGTCCCAAGCTAGAAGGACCATTATAACATCTTTTCCCATTCGCTTCAACATCATACGCATCCACGGCATACGTAACGCAACGCGGGCGGCTGAAGTTGACTTAGAGCCCCCCACAGCCTAGGATGAGGGAACAGAACCCCCCGAGAGAGGTATTGTAGCGACGGAGCCTATCGACCGCAGTGCATCGCAAGGGAATCCCAATCACATGCGCACATTTGGCGGATTAAGTCGAGATAGATTTATTTGTGTTCTTTTGTGTTTTTTATTATTTGCTTGGCTCGGCAGCCCAAGCGCCGGAGCCAAGCCCTATTTCAATCCCGAGAAGACCTACCGGTCCATCAGCACGGACCTTTACGAAGTGCTGATGCAGAAGAACGGGCAGGTGGATATTCGCTCGGTCCTGGGCCCGATGTTCTTTGACAACGCGAGTCCCATGGTGGTCGTCGAAGGGCAGAAGAAGATGAAGACACTTAGGGTGGACGCGCGCTATCAGGCCCGCACCGAAGTTCGCGACCCGTTGGGCGAGGGCCAGGGCGTGGTCTTCGCCCGGGACGACTTCAAGTGGTCGATTCGCGCCTACCCGACCAAGCCGTTCCTGACGGTGCAGTTATCGGTCACAAACAAGAGCAGGAAACCCATTCGGATCGCCAAGCTGATACCCTGGACTATTGGCGAGAACCGGAGCGGGTCGGTGTATTTCGGTCCCCAGGCCGAGCAAACGCGCCTGTTGGACAATGGCCATCTCTTTGGATTCCTGAGCGATTTTGCCGGAGTGAGCCAGGGCCGGTGCCTGAGCCAGTGGAATCTGGCCGCCTACAATGCGGTGTCGAATCAAATCTTCGTGGCAGGGTTCTTGACGAACCGGCGCGCCTATACGCAAATCCTGCTGGAACGGAGCAAGAAAGCCTCCGCCCAGGAGTTCGACCATTTCCGCGCCGAGTGCATCTATGACCCGCCCGTTGAACTCAAGCCCGAGGAAACCCTGGATTCCGAATTGCTGTACCTCGCCGTGGCCGAAGACAACCGCTTCACCGCGCTGGACCGATACGGGAAAGCGATTGCGGTCATTAATGGCGTCCGGGACGAGCGGCCCTTCATGCCGCATGGCTGGGACTCGTGCAGCACCCGCTATCACCGGGAGATCAACGAGCAGGTCGTCCTCAAGGAACTCGACTTCGTCGACAGGAATCTCAAGCGCTTCGGCTGGACCCATTTCGCCGTGGGCGGCGGCTGGGAACGCGGTCTTGCCGACTGGGAACCGGACCCCGTGAAGTTTCCGCGCGGGATGAAATGGCTGGTGGACGAAATCCATCTGCGCGGGATGACGGCCGGCCTCTGGCTCGATCCCTTCACGATTCCCCGGGCCTCCGCGCTGGCAACAGCCCATCCCGATTGGGTGGCGGAATCCCGTGCCATGGGCCGGACGCTGCTCGGGGAGGACCGGTGCATTCTGGATGCCACGCGTCCCGCCGCCCGTGAATACGTGAAGGCGCTTGCCGCAAAAGTGGGGCAACAATGGGGCTTCGACGCGCTCATGGATGCCGATTCCGCATATCGCCTGCTCCTGGCGGAACGATACAGTGCGCCCGATACGACCCGCATTGAAGCTCTGCGTCAAGGCCTGCAGGCGCTGCGCGATGGCTTTGGCGAGGACAAGTTCATCATGACAACGGCGCCTCAAGTCGTCAACGCCGCCTACGCCGAAGGCATCCGCGTGGGCCGCGACTGTCAGCCGCTCTGGCGCGGCAAGGATCTCCGGCAGCCCTGGGGCGCGGTGGATGCCCTCACGAACGCCATTCGGCGCTACTACTTCACCCCGCATTACTATATTCCCGACGCCGATTGCGCGTACTTTGGGCACGCCTCAGGCCGCGAACGCTGGGGACTCAACGAGCAGCCCCCGCTCACTTGGGAGCAGAGCCTCGCCTGGCTCTCCGGGCAAGCCCTGCTCGGCGGCGCCGTCAAGATCGGCGAGCCGTTCTCGGAATTGAATGAGCAGGAGGTGGCGGTCCTGCGCAAGCTGTTGCCCTCCCCGCAACGGCCCGCGCGGCCCATCGACCTCTTTCAGGAAGACGCGCCGCGCATATGGCATCTGCCCTTCCGAAGCCCCGCCGGCGACTGGCACATCGTCGGCGTCTTCAATTGGGACGAGGCCACAGTCCGCACGATCACCGTGCCCTTTGCCGCGCTCGGGCTCAAACCCGGCGCCTTCTATACGGTTTATGACTTCTGGCATGAACGCTACTACGGCACCGCAAAGGATTCCGTCGAGGTCCAGCCGCCCCAAGGCGGCGTGTGCCTCCTGGGGCTCCGGCCCTACGAAGATCATCCGATGTTCCTTGCCTCCGACCGCCACTACACCCAGGGGGCCATGGACCACAGTGCCATCGAATGGGATGCGCAGACGCGTCGACTGAGTGGTGTGTTTGATGCCACGCAGGACGCCGATTACTCGCTGCGCATCCTCGTGCCCCAGTCCTATGCCGTGAAGCAGGTTTCCGTCCCCAATGCGGCCGTGGAAACCACCGTGGAAGGCAAGGTGCTCAAAGTTTCCTTCCACAGCATCGACGGGGGAAAGACGGATTGGTCCGTCCAGTTCTGAAGAAAGCACGGATTCCCGGCAGCCTCCGGCGGCGGGGACCTATGACTGTTGCAGCGCGGCCGCCAGGGCCTGAGAGACGCCGCCGATGGCTTCTTCGCTGAGACGATAGGTCTTCTTGCCTCGGGGCGACTTCTGGATGGTTTCCAGCAGCGGGGCGTCTCCGGCCGTCAGTTTCTTTATCATGGCCGCCGGGTCGCGTAGCACCATGTGCATCTCCTTCAGCGTTTCGACGAGCTGCTCCACGGAGAAGCTCTCCCGCTGTTGACACACCTGAAGCCAGAACGCGGCCGTGAGGGCCTTGTCCGCGGCGTGCTTCGGCTTGAGCAGGGCGCTCAGGTCGGAAGCCGCGTTCAGCGGGGTCTCCCCGGACCCTTCCGGAGCGCCCACCTCCTCCTGTGCGGAACCCTCCGGCGCGGGCTCGGGCGTGGCCACCGGCACCGGCACCGGCTCCGGCACCGGCACCGGCACTGCCTCGGGCGCCACGGAAGGCGTCTCCAGACCCTTCAGGTACCGCGCCACGTCCTTATGCCCCCAGATCTTTGCGATTCGCTGATGATTCCTGCCAAGACCGCCCCGGCCGACCGTGGCACCGGCCTCGATCAGCAGCCTGACCACCTCGAGGTGCCCGCAACGCACCGCCGCATCGAGCGGTTTCAGTCCGTAGTTCGCCCGGCCATCGACCAGGGCGCCCCCGGCCAGGAGCAGGCGCACGACCTCCGGGTTGCCCGCCTCGCTCGCAAGAAGCAGCGCGCTCCTTCCCGCTTCCGTGGCGGATTCGGCGCAGGCTCCGGCGTCCAGCAAGCGTTTGACCGCCGCCGCGTCTTTCGCGGCCACCGCCCGGTGCAGCTCGCTCAACCCGGTTTCCTCCTCCATCTCTTCGGCGTCTGCGGCCTCTTTGACCAGGCTCGCCATACCGCCCAGTACGACAGCAAGGCCGATGTGCAGGGTGCCCAGGAGCCAGAGCAGGAGGCAGACAATGCCCACCACAATCAGGAGCGGTATTGTGAGCATGCCATCGAAGAGCCAATGGAGTTTCGGCATCACTTGCATGACGAATGCCGCCAGCAGCGCGAGTCCGGCCAGCAGCGCGAGGATGCCTGCAGCGAGCAACTGGTTGACAAAAAACCGAATAGTAAACGGGCCAATGTTACGCACTGCCTTGCTCCTTAGCCGTTCTGATGCACTCATGCCATTCGGAGAATTGTAGGCATCCCGCCCCGCGCTTTGCAATGCCGGGATCGGAACGTCTAGTCCTCACGATCGCCACAGCAGTTTGCCGTGGGCGCCGATTGGGCGTTCACGGCAGACAGGACCGAGCCCAGACCCAACAGGATGAGCCCCAGAAAGCAGAAGACGAGGCAGATGAGGGCGGTAAGCACCAGCAGCGGAAGGTTGAGCATGCCGTCGCTCAGAAAACTGAGCTTGGGCAGGGCAGCCAGAACGAACAACAGGAAGAAGCCAATCCCCAGCAACAGGCTCGCTGCGCCCGATACACGCAGCAGGCAGGGGAAAAAACAACGGCAACAAGATTTCGCGTTCTGCACGTCTTGACTCCTTTTTAGTAACAACGAATGCTGTAATGACAGAATGGGGAGGCACCGGACCACGCCGGCCGCATCAACGCGCTCCCACGCGCTCGTAACGGACCAGCAGGCTGCTCTTGGGCGCGGGCAGCCGCAACGCGAGATCCTCCGCCAACGCCGCACCGCTCATTTCCTGCCCGGTCGACTTTCCCGCGCCGTCGATGCATTGGACCGCGTAACGGCCCGCCGGGTTTACAGCCTGTAAACCGAGAATGAGTCCCCGATAGGCGCATTCGGCGCGACGGAAGGCCATCACGATGCCGGCATCCAGATCCGGCCGGTGAAATTGATAGGCGACGAACTCATCCAACCCGATGCCGCAGGGCGTCAGCGGATAGAAGTCGCCGGTCCAGTATTGTCCGATTTCCTTGGACTCGGCGACGAGGCGTTTGGCCTCTTCCAGGGAGAATCCGTTCTCCAGGTAGGCAAATTGGCAGAGCAGGCCGGCCGTATACGCGCTGCGCATTTCATAGGGTTCTGGATTCCACGGGGCGGCGGTATGCAGCGGCACATAGAGGCTCAGGGAGGCTGTCACCGCCTGATTCCATTCCGGGTGATTCGCTGAGCAGTTCGTATCGCTCCGCCACAGCGGCACGGACCGGGAGCACATTTCGATGTCGATGCGCCGGCCTCCGCTCGAACAGTTGTCGATCAAGAGCCCGGGATGCCGGGCGCGCAGTTCGTCCCACATCGCGTAGAGGCCCTCGATGTAGCGGATCTCCGTGATGCCCTGACGGTCCGGCGCGTCGTTCTTGCGCCAGAACGCGAGGGGATCCATGTTGAAATCGTTTCGGTACCAGTCCAGGCCGTACTCCGTGATGCGTTGCGACAGCAACTCTGTCAGCCACTGCCGGGCCTCCGGGTCGTTCAGTTTGAACAAGCCTCCGCCTTTTCCGCCGAACACAAACTCCGGATGCTCTTCGGCAATCTGCGTGCCTTTGGCCACGCGCTCGGGCTCGAACCAGAGGATGAACTTCATGCCGTCGCGATGGATCGCATCACTGACGGGCTTCAGGCCGCGGGGGAATTCGGCCGGTTTGCAGAACCAGTTGCCGACGCCGTTCGGAAAGTTCCCGGGGAACCACGCGGCGTCAAACCAGTACGTGTTGCAGCCGATCTGATGCGCCAGCGCGGCCGCTGCGATTTGGCCTGCTTCCGTTGCCCAGCCGGGCCGCGCGTTGTAGCGGTCGAAAGTCTGTAGCGCCACGGGCAACGACGCGGGCTTTCCGTCGATCCTCGGCACAAACTGATCGAGCAGAAGCCGCCGCCAGCGGTTGTGCGCCGCGGTCCGGTCGCCGCTCCACGGCATCAGGACCACGCGCGGCGTGCGCACGCGTTCGCCGGGATGCAGGAGGAAATGCGTGAGTTCCATGCCTGCGCGCATGCGCGTGGGGCCTGTCTCCATCCGGTCAATCTGCGCGGCCCACTGACCAGTCCAGCCCACCGCGGTAATGATGCCCTGCCCGCCGTACTCGATATTGAAGAAGGGAAACGCGCTGATGGACGAAGAGCGCCCGCCGGTCGGCGCGAAGTGCAGTTCCTTGCCCACCTCGATGGCGGCGTCCTTGGGACGAAAACTGTTCTCTGCGCAGGCGTCGCCCTCGAGTTGATGCACGATCGGCAGGTTCCGGAAGTAGCCGGTGCGCAAGGCGACATCCAGCGCCTGGACATCCGAGAGAATGGGCGTGTCCTGCGCGCCCTTGTTCTCGAAATGGATCACCCAATTGGCCGCCGGGAACTTCTTGTACGTGATGGCTTCTGCCTGCACCTCAAGGCCGGTCGCCGGGTCGGTCCAGGTCGCCGCGTAGACGAATGCCGCGTCGTCTTCGCGCGTGTTCACCGCGTGCGGCCAGCCTTTCAGGAATTCCGAGGAGGGCTTGCCGCCGTATGTAAACGAGAAGACGGGCTCGGCGCCTTGAAACAGGAGGGGACTCTGATTCTGATCCAAGTAAACCTTGCTTCCATCCTCCAATTCGAATAGGGCCTCTGCCCAATCAGCCTGATCGCAGGCCACGCCGTCGGTGGTTTCCTCCGCTTTCAGCAGAAGCGTTGCCGCGCCTTCGGGAAGATCCACCGAGATACTGGCCGCTTCCTCTCCGCCGTGCAGGACGTCCGAACGAAACAGATCCCTGCCGCCGGATGCCACACTGAAAACGACGCTGCCGCGCGCGCCTTGCGTGTCCGTGTTGTTGTCCACGCCCACGAGCGCGGTGAAACGCTTCGCGCCTTGGGGTATCGTCACGGCGATTTCGCTGTGGGCGTGGGTGCCCAAGCCATGATCGAAGCGGCGCGCGCCGATCGTCATCGGCGTCTCGATGCACGAACGGCCGAAATTGAGCACGCTGTGGTCCTGGCGCAGCACATGCAAACGCACCCGGGGCGCGCGCCCCGGGGCATCGATGTCTGCAAAACTTGCGGCCACCCAGTCGTGCACCTGCTGGATTTCCTGCGGCGTGGCCGTCACCGCGTCTGCGGACCCCGCGGCCGGTTCTCCCAACGCTGCGGCAAGGATGAGAAAAGACAGCATCGCAACCATGAGTGACACCTCCTCGTTCGGACCTCCAGACTCCCCGCGTCCCGGCATGCACGCTTAACGAATGATATTGCGCACCGGCCCGATCGGCGCGGCCGGGGCTACGCCTCCCTGTTGACGCCGCGACTCAATCTCTTCGGGAAACGCACCGCGCTTTTCCGCTTCCGCAAGGGCTTGAGATGCGCCCTGGGCATCTTTTGCGGCAATACTCAGATCGCAGCGCTTGAGCCACGGCGCGGGATCTTCCGGGCGCGCTTGCGCGGCCTCTTCGAGGAGTTGCTCCGCCAGCTTCGGCTGTTTCAGCGCGGCGGCGATATCGGCGATGCGGGTTTCAGGCAATGCCAGCCCTTCCTGCACTTCCGGACTCGCGGCGGCGTACGTTTTGGCGGCATCCCAGAGCCCCGTGGCCGCACAGCGTTTCTCGAGTTCCAGCCAGGCCGCGGCCGTTGCGGCGCGCGCTTGCCGCCATTCCGCGGCAAAGCCCGCGGCGCCGCCCATGCGCGCCCGTGCATAGCCGAGCAAGGTCCAGGCACGCATATCGTCCGGCTGCCGGCGCAGCATGGCATCGAGTATGTAGGCGGATTGCAGCGCCTGCCCCTGCATCAGCTGGATCTCGGCCCGGGTGACGAGAATGTCGGTCGATGCGGGATTCGCCTTCACCTGTTCCGCAGATTGTTTCGCGAGCGACTGCATTTGGGCGATGCCGGCCTCGAGTTGTTTCAGCAGCGGCGCCAGGGGCGATTTCGCATCCTCTCCCGCCAGCGGCTTGATGCGCGCCAACGCGCCTTCGGCATCTCCCAGTCCCGCCAATACGGTTCCGTAATGCAGGGCGCCTTCGGGCGTCATCTTGCCCGAACGCTCCGCGAAACGGAAGTAATCCAGGGCCTGCCGCAACGGCTCGGGATCGCCGCCCCGTTGCATGCGCGCCTCGCAGCACCGCGCCAGTTGTTCCGCGGCCGCCGCATCAGTGGGATCGCGCCGGAGCACTTCCTTCCAGTCCGCGGTCGCTGCATCGAGCTGCCCCAGGCGCATCGCGGCCGTCCCCTGAGCCCGCCAGCATTCCGTGAGATTTACGCCGAATCCCGACGCTTTCCTGAGGCTGGCCTCTGCTTTGGCGAGCAGTTCCTGCTGCGGCTGCGCTTCGGATTCGAGTTCCGCCTGACGCAGGAAATAGCGCCCGAGGAAGTAGGCTGCTTCCGCGTCTGCGGGCGCGGCTTCAAGTTGCGCCGCATAGAAGCGTTCGGGCTCCTGCCATGCCAGATTGGCGGAGTAGGTCCTGACTCCCATGAAGAGCAGGACGGCGGCCACGATCACCCCCAAACCTGCCCGCAGCCCTGCCACGCGCAGGAAGCAGAACGGCAGCGGCGCCAGGAGCCATAGTCCCGCCTGCAGCGCATACAGCATGCGTGAATCCACGGCTTCGGCATTTAGCGCGCCGGAGGCCCGGTAGATCGCCGCCAGGAACAGCGCCAGTACGAAGAAGGCGGCGTGCAATCGGGCATGACCATGTCCCCGCGTGATCAAGAGGTCAAACGCCAAGATCGCCAATGGCAACGCCAACGCGGCAATGTGGCTCCCCGCCGCCGCCGCGAAACAAGCGTAAGAAAGCCACAGCGTGCCAAAACGCGCGGGCCCCGGGGCGGCGGCGCGCAAGAACAGCAGCACTGCCAGCAACGAGAAGAACGTGGCCTGGAGATACGGCCTCGCGGCCAGCACATCGACGCACGGCGCCGCGAGGGGATTCAGGACGAAGAGCAGGGCCGAAAGCATGGCGGCCGGCTCGGGAATGGCACCGCGGAACAGGCGCCGGCAGAGGAGGAACAGCAGCACGCCGTTCAGCAGATGCAGCAGGAGGTTCATCGCGTGAAGTCCTGACAGGCTCCCCAACATGAGCTGCCAGTTCAAGGCGAGGCTGAACGCGGCAAGGGGGGCCCCGGGCAGATCTCTCAGCGCATTCGGGGTCGTCAGAACACGATGCAGCGCGGTGTTATCCTGCAAGAGCGACTGGTCTTCGCCGTGCAGCGGAATATTCCAGCAACCAATATACGCCATGAATCCGAGCACCACGACCAGGAACGCCGAGATCCAGACTTGTGCTGCCGCATTCCCGCGATCGCCCTGAGGCTGGACGTCTGTAACGACCGTTTCCTCCGGCGTGGTCCCGCCCTCCGGGATTTCGGTTGCTGGTTCTTCCGGCGTGGTCTCTGGTTTATCCGTCACGGCTGGCCTGCCTCTCCATTGTATGCCCGCGATTATAGGCCATCAGCTTCACAGCATCAATGGAATGCGCCAGCGGCGGGCGATGCAGCGGCGAAAGCAAAAGAAACGGCCGCTGGCTCCAGGCGTCCAGCGGCCACGAATCTACTGGTTGAGTTGTTCGCAGGACCGGGTCAGGTTTGCACGAGGCTCGACAGTTTCAGGATCGGCATGAACAAGGCCACGACGATACTGCCGACAACCAACCCCATCAATCCGATCAGGATGGGTTCAATGAGGCTGGTGAGCTGATCCACAGTGGCCTGCACTTCAGAATCGTAGAAGTCGGAGATCTTCATCAACATGGTTTCGAGTGCGCCCGTCTTCTCGCCGACGGCGATCATCCGGGTAACCATCGTGGGGAAGACCTCGGCCCGTGCCAGGGGATCTGCGAGTGTTTCGCCGTTTCGCACGCTTTCGGCCGCCTCGCGCACGGC
>CAILVY010000144.1 GCA_903837785.1 Candidatus Hydrogenedentota bacterium | reverse complement strand
GTCCGTCGCCGCTCACAAGTGAGCGACGGACGGCTCCGACGGAAAAAGGCTACTGACCCCCTCCGCAACAAACCGTTGCACTTAGAATATGAATCCGGGAGGACCAGCGAGGCCATGATTGACGGCAGGGAGTGGGGGGCATAGAATACAACGTTGGGCCACGTTGTAGTAGGCGTAAGATGAGAGCATTGGGGTATCGTTTATGACGCGCATGCCGGTCCTGATCCTGGCCGCCCTCCTGGCGGCGCTTCCCGCCGCCGTACAAGCCGCGCCACAACCCTACGTCGTCGTGTGCGCCCTCGACTGGCCGGTGGACGACGCCATGCCGGTCGTCGTGGCGCGGGCGGTGCGCGAAGCCCAGGGCGCAGCCGCGCTCGTGTTCATCATAGACACGCCGGGCGGGCGCGTCGATTGCGCCATCGACATTACGAACAGCATCATGAGCGCAAAATGCCCGACAATCGCGTACGTCAAAGGGATGGGCGCGATCTCCGCCGGCGCCCTGATCAGCTACTCCTGCAAGCGCATTGTCATGGCCCCCGGCACGAACATCGGAGCCTCCGCACCCGTCATGATGGGAATGGGCCAGATGCCGCCCGATGTCGATGAGAAGACCAAGTCCTTTCTGCGCTCGCGTTACCGCGCGCTGGGCGAGGTGAACGGGCACGATCCGCTCCTGGGCGAAGCCATGGTTGACTCCCGCATCGAGGTGCACGCCCGCAAGGATGCCCAGGGCAAGTACGTGTTCGAGAAATTCGTGAAAGAGGAGGCGCCCCGGCCGCTTCCCGCTGCCGAGCCGCCGGGCACCGGGCTCGACCCCGCCGAGCGCGCCCTGAGCGACGCGGTAGAGAAAGTCGTGCGCGAAGTCGTCGGAAACCGGCCGCCCGAGGGCGTCCCGGCCGCGCCACAGCCAGAGGAAGGCACGGCCCAGCCCCGTATCCTGGCCGACGGCTCGGAACTGGTTTGCGCGGCGGGCGAACTGCTCACGCTCACCTCAAACGAAGCGGTGCAGTACGGCCTGGCCTCCGCGAAAGCCGCGACGCTCGATGAAGCCTTGGCCGCTCAGGGATTTGACCTCTTGACGCGCCGGGTGATCGAACGCCGCTGGCCGGAACTCCTCTTCAGTTGGCTCACGAGCCCCCTGATCTCCGGCCTGCTGCTCCTCGTGGGCATTGCGTGCATCTACATCGAAATCAAGACGCAGAGCTTTGGCGTCATCGGGATCGTGGGGATTGCGTGCCTCGCCGTTCTGCTCGGCTCGTATCTCATGATCGGCGTGGCGGACTGGCTCGACCTCATTCTCGTGGCCATCGGCCTGATCCTCGTGGCGGTCGAGATCGTCTATCTGCCCTCGCACGGCGCCCTGGGCGTGATCGGCGGACTCTGCCTCATGGCAGGCATCTACTTCTCCCTGACCCGCGTGCCGATCCCGCAATATGCCTGGGACTACGAGCGCCTGGCGGCGGCAGGCCAGACGGTCGCCATTGCCGTCTCGCTCTTTCTCCTGTTTGCCGTGGCCACGTGGCGCTTGTTTCCCAAGACGCCCTTTTACGGATGGATCGTGCTGACACACAGCCAGCAGCGCCAACAAGGTTATACTGTGCAATCGGAGGAACAGGGACGGGCCGCGGTAGGCCGCCAGGGCGTTGCGACCTCTATGTTGCGTCCCGCAGGTAAGGGCCGCTTTAATGACGTAACCTTCGACGTGGTGACCCGGGGCGAGTTCATCGAACCCGGACGCCCCATCGAGATTATCGAAGCGGACGGAAACCGCTACGTGGTGTCGGAACAGCGCGTGCCCGAGAAGCAGGCGTAACACACAGAAACGGAACTCAAGCCATGGATACGCGCAAGACGCTGGTGAGCATGTTGCAGCAACTGCTGAAGGAGATGGAGATTGTCTCTTCGCAAGGTTCGGGGTACTATACCTGCGCGCCCTTTGCGCAGCGCTACAACAAGTTGCTGGGGCAGGCGCGCCTGCTGTTCACCGGTTCGGACAGCATTATCGGCACTTTTGAGCCGCTGGTGGAATCTGACCCGAAAGATCCCGCGGACAAAGGCAAAGTGCTGCTGGCGATACGTGTCGAGAGCAGTCAGTTGATCACCTTGCTTCAATCACTTGGGGAAGGCGCCGACGCATGATTTTTTGGGTGATTCTATTCTTCCTGGCCGGGATGGCCCTCGTGATCGCTGAGTTCTTTCTGCCCGGCATGGTTTGCGGCATCCTGGGCGTGACGGCCTTCATCGCCAGCGCCGCCATCGGCATCTCCTACTACCCAGACTACGTCGCGCTCATCGTGGGCGCGGAAATACTGGGTGCCTTGTTCTGTGTTGTCACAGGGCTGGTGTTGCTGTCGAAAACCAACGCGGGAAAGCACTTGCGGCTCGATGCGGCGCAGCGCCCGGATCAAGGCTGGGTGAGCACTGTCACGGACGATTCGTTGAAAGGGGCCACCGGCGTTGTACTGACACAGTTGCGGCCCGCCGGAACCATCGAGGTGAACGGCAAGCGAATAGACGCTGTCTCCGAGGGAAGCTTTATCGATCAGGGCGTGCAGATCCGCGTCGTGGATGTCCACGGCAGCCGCGTCGTGGTCGAACAAATAGGCTGACGTCTTTTTGAACAAATGATGGGCAACGAAGCGAAAGGGAAACGGCCATGATAGGGTTTGCGGGCGTTGTGCTTATTGCATGTGGCATTGCAGGATTGATCCTCTTTGTAATCCTGGCGAACTTCTTCAATCTCTGGTTGCGCGCCACGCTCTCCGGCGCGCACGTGGGCATGGGCAAACTCGTCGGCATGCGGCTGCGCCGCGTCAATCCCATGGTTATTGTGGACAGCCGGATCATGGCCGTGAAGGCCGGCCTGCCCGTCAGTACGGACGATCTCGAAAGTCACTACCTCGCCGGCGGCAACGTGGTCCGCGTAGTCCAGGCGCTCATCGCCGCCAGCAAGGCCAATATTCCGCTCGATTATCAGCGCGCGACGGCCATCGACCTGGCCGGACGAGACGTCCTCGATGCCGTGCAGACCTCCGTGCGTCCGAAGGTCATCGACTGCCCCGACCCGGCCAAAGGCCCCTCGACTGTGGCGGCCGTGGCCATGGACGGCATCCAACTCAAGGCTAAAGCCCGCGTGACTGTGCGCACGAACATCCAGCGCCTCGTCGGCGGCGCGACCGAAGAAACGATCATCGCCCGCGTCGGCGAAGGCATCGTCACCACGATCGGCTCCTCGCAGTCGCACAAGAAGGTCCTTGAAAACCCCGACTCCATTTCTAAAGTGGTGCTCTCCCGCGGACTCGATGCGGGCACGGCCTTCGAAATCCTCTCCATTGACATCGCGGACGTGGACGTGGGCGAGAATATCGGCGCCTACCTGCAAATCAAACAGGCCGAAGCCGACAAGCAGATTGCCCAGGCCCGCGCCGAAGAACGCCGCGCCATGGCCCGCGCACGCGAGGCCGAAATGCAGGCACAAGTCGTCGAAATGCGCGCCCGCGTCGTTGAAGCCGAAGCCGAAGTACCCAAGGCCATGGCCGACGCCTTCCGCAAAGGCAACATGGGCATCATGGATTACTATCGGATGAAAAACGTCGTCGCCGATACGGACATGCGCGATTCCATCTCGAAGATGGGCCGGCCCGAAGCGAGCCAGCCCCAGGCCTGAGCCGCGTGACGGAGGCGCCGCTATCCCGGCGCAACAAGGAGAACCCTTGTGGAACAACTCATCGGCTTGTTGGTTTTTGTGGGCATTGTTATTGCCGGCAACGCCTTTCAGAAATTCGTCGAACGCCAAAAGCAGGCGGAACGCGACGCCGAGCCAAGGACGCGCGTTGAGGACCTCCCCGAGGAGACGAAACGGCAGCTTTTCGGCGACACGATGACCCCTCCGCTGGCAAAGCCGCGCGGCGAGGGGCCGCCCTTGGCGGTGCCCCGCCGGGCTGCGCCGCCGCGCCGCCCGGTTCCGGTAGAAGACGAGGGCCGCGTTCCGCCTTGGGAACGGCCCGCGCCTGCCGTGGACGAGAACCGGACCACGGCCCTGGAATCGCGGGACCTGGACGATGAGTCGCCGGACCTGGAGGCCAGGATGCCCGGTGCGGCCCCGTGGGAAGGGGCAGCCTCTGAACGGTTGGCCCCCTGGGAACAGGCGGAAACACCTGCGGCGCCCCAGCCGCCCCGGAACGTTCCGCCCGTCTTGCGCCGCCCGGTCCCTCCCCGGCGAATGCCCGGCGCGCCGCAGGGCGCGCCGCAGGGCACGCCCCGCATGGGTGATCTTCGCCGCAGGGCGATCGAAACCATGCAGCAGATGATGGAACAAGCCCGGCAGCTTCAGGAGCCGCCGGCTTCCCGGCCCCCGAGGCGGCCGCCGGCCCCGCAGTGTCCCGCCGAGGCCCCTGCGCCAAAAGAAGCCGTGCCGCCACCCCAGGCTGCCCGGCAACAACAAGCCGCTCCGCGGCGCGGCCCCCAAGTCCCCTCGATGCACCGTCTCTTTGGCAACCTGGACAATTTCCGCCTTGGCATTGTCATGCACGAAGTCCTCGGCCCGCCCAAGTCTCTGCGCGAGGATTGAAACTTCCGAATAGTCACGGCCGAAAGCGGTCCCCGGACGACCTTGCGCATGATGCCGCGAGAAGGTATTTCATGTCCTTAAGGCCGCTCCTCGACCCTACCCGCGGCGGATGCGCTTTCCCCACGCGTAGCACCCGGCGGCAGAGAGGAGATACGCTGCGCCCGTGAGAACAATGATTGTGGGACCGGCCGGAAGGTCCGGGCCGTAGCTGAGCGAAAGCCCGAGGACCGTGAAGACCGCGCAAATGAGGCAGGACAGCATCATCATCTGGCCCATTGAACGCGCGAAGCGGCCGGCGATCCCCGTGGGCAGCGTGAGCAATGCGATGACGAGCACAATGCCCACCACCATCGAGAGCAGGACCACCGTGATGGCGGTCAGCGCGAGCAGCAGCAGATAGTAGAGCCCCACCCGGAGATTCCGCAGGCGCGCGAATTCCTCGTCAAAGCACACCGCCTGGAGTTGATAGTAGAAGATCGCGGCCACCGCCACAATGAACACGTCGAGCGCAAGCGTGAGATAGAGATAGCGGTTCGAGACGAGGAGGATGTTGCCGAAGAGGTAGCTCATCAGGTCCTGGTTGTAGCCCGGCGTCTGATAAATGAACAGAATGCCGACCGCCATGCCAATGGCCCACACCGCGCCGATGGCCGTGTCCTCGCGTTCGCGCGTGCGCAGCGACACCCATCCGATCACGCCCGCCGCGAGGAGGGCCGCGATCAACGCCCCCTGGACCGGATTGGGAAAGGTCCAGCCGTGAACCACATTCACGTAACGCGCCGCGCCGAGTCCCGCCAGTACGCAATGGGCCACGCTGGCCGCGATGTACGAGATCCGCCGCGTAACCACATACGTCCCCACAATCCCGCAGGCCACGCTGGCCAACAGCCCGATGATTACCGCGTTCCGCGCGAGGGCAGATGTCATCACCGCATGAAGGAAATCAGTCATGGCGGTGACTCTCCGGCGGGTGGCACGCGTCCGGCACCCCCCCGTGTGCGGGAGGGCAGGGGGGGGTGCTGCTCGGGCAACGGCTCATAACCGCAGATATGCCGCATGAGCTGATCGTCCACCTTGTCCGCCGGCGGATGAATGTGAACGCGGCGGTTCACGCAGACAATCATCTCCAGGAAACGTGAGGCCACGCTGGCGCTGTGGGTCACCAGCAGAACCGTGAGCTTGCCGCGCAACGCCTCGAGCAGGTCGAGGATCTCTTGCTCCGCCACGGCATCCACGTTGGCTGTCGGTTCGTCGAGCAGGAGGATCTCCGGCCGCGTGGCCAGTCCGCGCGCGATCAGCACGCGCTGGCGCTGACCGCCCGAAAGCGTGTTGAACCACACATTGGCCAGCTGCGGCAAGCCGACTTCTTCCAGTGCTCGCTCGGCCGTTCTGCGGTCCTCCGCCCGCCGCGAACGCCGTCCCAGGCATCCCATCCGGACCACGTCGCTCACGCGCACGGGGAATCGCGGATCGAAGGCGAAATTCTGGGGGACATACCCCATGCTGAGGTGGGCGTCCTCCGGCGTACGGCCCAACACGCGCACCGAGCCACGGTCAGGGCGGAGCAATCCCAGAATGAGGCGGAACAAGGTTGACTTGCCGCCGCCGTTCGGACCCGCGAAACACACAAAGCGTCCTTGATCGATCGTGAGGTCGACGTCACGCAGCACCCGTTCGGACTCATAGCCGAACGAGACGCCGCGCAGTTCCACCGCAAGTGTCATCTCAGCCAAATCCCTTCGCGATCGCCTGAGCCATTGACTCAAGGTTGGCGAGGTAATCCCGCGCAAACGGATCCAACTCTGTCAACTGCGCGCCAACGGCCTCCGCGATCGCTGTCGCCGAAGGGTTCGCCAGTTGCGGCGGCACGAAGATCGTCTTCACCTTCTCCGCCTTCATGCGAGCGATTAGCGTATCGACATAGTGCGAACCCGGGCTCTTTCCGCCCTGCTCGATGGACTCCTGCCGAAGCCCATAGCGTTCCGCCAGATAGCCGAACGAAGGATGAAACACGTAGAAGGTTCGTCCGCGGTACGGCGAAAGGACCGCCGTGATCCGCGCATGCACCGCGTCCAGATCCGATTCGAGAGCATGAAGCCCCGCTTCAAAGTCGGCCCGATGCTCCGGCGACGCCTCCGACAGGGCCTTCGCCACCGTCTTCGCTTCGGCCTTTGCACGCAACGGATCGAGCCAGATATGCGGATCCGGTCCTGCATACTCCCCGCCGTCCGCATCGTGATGGCTTTCCATCGGCAGCAGCGCAATTGCCGCCCGTTCGTCCACCACCCTCAAATTCGGACAGGCTTCCGATAGCTTGGGCAGTATCATCTCTTCGGAGGGCATGCCGATGCGAAAGAAGATCCGGGCACGGGCCAATTCATCCATCTGCCGCGGCGTCACCTCGTAGGCCTCCGCGCAGAGCCCTTGCTGCACCAGGATGCCCACCGATACCTGCCCGCCCCCTATCCGCTCCACCAGGTACGCCTGTGGAACCACCATCACGAAGACCCGAAGCGGCTCCCCCGGCGCGCGCGCGGATTCGACCGCGGGCTTGCACCCGCATGGCAACCCCGCCAGCACCAGCAAGAACGCGAGACAAGCGCTACCGCGCCCAAGTCTACTCCGCCTCCCGATGCCCAACTTCGGGTATATGTCTGATTCAGCGCCGTTCATTATTAAGAATACATTATCATTAAGTGCCGCCGAGATCAAGCATATCAATGGGTTAGCGCAGCTAACACCCCGTCGCCTCCCCCCAATTCTCCCGCATCGGCATTTCGTTGAATGCATAGATTGATGGAATTTTTCCTAATTATGGAGTTTGTCGTGGCTTGGGAGCTAATCGGCTTTTACGCAAACGAATGATCCGCGGCAAGAAACTTGACATAACCCGAGACCGCATGCTATGGTCTTCGTGAAAATACTAACAGCGTTACGAACGTAACGGGTATCCACGTAGGAATTTGTGCCGTGCCTTCGGAAAAAACCGTAGAACGCTTGAGTTTATATCGCTACCTACTGTACGGTATACTCGCCGACGGTGAGAGAAACGTCTTCTCCCACGAGTTGGCGGGAATGGCGGCGGTGAGTCCGGCACAGGTCCGACAGGACATGATGGTGCTGGGCTATTCGGGGAGTCCGAACCAGGGTTACGAAGTGGGGAAACTGATCGCGAGCATCACGGAGTTTTTGGATGATGCGCACGGACGCAACATGGCGCTCGTGGGCGTGGGAAACCTGGGCCGCGCGATCCTCTCCAACTTCGCGGGCCAGCGCTCGCGCCTGCAAATCGTGGCGGCCTTCGATGTGGACTGGCAGATCGTGAACCGGATGGTCCACGGCTGCTGGTGCTATCCCTTGGACAAATTGTCCGGCGTGATGCGTGACCAGGATATCACCGTGGGGATCATCTGCGTTCCCCCCGCGGCGGCGCAGGAGGTGGCGGACGCCTTGTGCGAGGGCGGTGTGCGCGGCATTTTGAACTTTGCGCCGTATCGGCTGCAGGTTCCTGATCATGTGTATGTGAGCAACCTGAACATCACGGTTGCTTTGGAGAAAGTGGCCTACTTTGCCCACCATAGCCCAGTAAGGCTTGAAACACCGTCAAGAGAGGAAGCGAAGGTATGAGCACAGCAACGATGGCAGCACCGGATATTGATTCGATTCTGGCGAGCCACCCCGATGCGCGGCGCGACGCCCTCATACCGATCCTGCAAGAGGTGCAGGACCGGATGGGGTATTTGTCCCGTGATGCGGTGGTCAAGATCGGGGAGCATCTCAAGTTGCCCGCGAGCAAGATCTACGGCGTGGCAACCTTCTACAACCAGTTCCGATTCAAGCCGCTGGGCAAGTACCACATCCAGGTCTGCCGCGGCACCGCCTGCCACGTCAAAGGCTCGCTGAGTGTGTTGGACGCTGTCAAGCAGGCCCTGAACCTGGCCCCCGGCGACACCAGCCGCGACGGCCTGTTCAGCCTGGAAGTGGTCGCGTGCCTCGGCGCATGCGGCCTCGCGCCCGTCATAACCGTGAATGGGGAGTTCTTTGCCGGGCTCAGCCCCGCCAAAGTGGAGAAGATCATTCGGGACGTCCGAAAAGAGGCAGGTGTGAAATGAGTACAACAGTGACGAATAAGACTTGCGCATGCGGTTGCCACGGGTCGGATGAACTGTGTGCCGCCCTCGTGGCCGCCCTCACCGGAGAGGCTACGCCCGCCCTCGAGACGCAGAAAGACGCGCTGCGCCGTTCCGACGTGCAGAAACCCGCCATCTTCGTGGGCGCGGGCACCTGTGGTTTGGGCGCCGGTGCGAAAAAGACCATCGCGGCCGTCGAGGCCTATCTCGCCGAAAAACAGCTCGACATCGATGTAGTGGAAGTCGGCTGTATCGGCATGTGCTCCGCGGAACCCCTCCTCGATGTGCAACTCCCGGGCAAGGCCCGTGTCTCCTTCATGCAGGTGAAGGGCGACAAGGTCGCCAAGTTGCTCGATGCCGTCCTGGCCGGTGACATCCCCAAGGACATGGCCATGGGGCAGTTCCGCTCCCCGAACCTCGCCATGTGGCCCGGTATCCCCTGCCTCGACGAGCACCCCTTCTTCGCGCAGCAGACCCGCTTCGTGCTGGCCCAGTGCGGCGTCAGCGACCCCTTGAGCCTGCCCGAGTACCTCGCGTGGGACGGCTACAAGGCCATGGCCAAGGCGCTCTTGCAGATGAATCCCGATCAGGTCTGCGACGACATCGAGAAAAGCGGACTCCGGGGACGGGGCGGCGGCGGATTCCCCACCGGGAAGAAGTGGAAATTCGCCCGCGCCCAGCAATCCGAACAGAAGTACCTGATCTGCAACGCCGACGAAGGCGACCCGGGCGCGTTCATGGACCGCGCGGTCATCGAGAGCGCACCGTACCGGCTCCTTGAAGGCATGGTTATCGCCGCGTATGGCATCGGCGCCACGAAGGCCTATGTCTATATCCGCGCCGAATACCCGCTGGCCATCGAACGCCTCAAAGCCACCATCGCCGAGGCCAAGAAGTACGGCCTCCTGGGCGACAACATCCTCGGCACCGGGTTCCATCTCGATATCATCATCAAGATGGGCGCGGGCGCCTTCGTGTGCGGCGAGGAAACTGCCCTCATCCACAGCATCGAAGGCAAGCGCGGCATGCCCCGGCCCCGGCCCCCGGTCCCGGCGGTCAAGGGCCTCTTTGGCAAGCCGACCATCATCAACAACGTCGAAACCCTGGCCAACCTGGCCCCCATCCTGCTCAAGGGCGCGGACACCTACGCCGCGCTCGGCACCCAGGGGAGCAAGGGAACCAAGGTCTTCGCGCTCTCCGGCAAGGTCAACAACACCGGCCTCGTCGAAGTCGCCATGGGCATGCCCGTCCGGAAGATCATCTACGAAATCGGCGGCGGCATCCCCAACGGCAAGGAATTCAAGGCGGTTCAGATGGGCGGACCCTCCGGCGGCTGCATCCCGACCCAGCACCTCGACATCGAAGTCGACTACGAGTCCCTGAAGCGCGTGGGCGCCATCATGGGCTCCGGCGGCATGGTTGTCATGGACGAAGACAACTGCATGGTTGACGTCGCGAAGTTCTTCATGGACTTCATCCAGCGCGAGAGCTGCGGAAAGTGCATCCCCTGCCGTGAAGGCACGCGGCGCATGCTCGAGATTCTCCAGCGCGCCACGCGCGGCCGCCGCAGCGAGAGCGGCAACGACGCGCTCGAACGCTTCCGTGGCATGGTCTACCTCGAACGCCTCGCCAACGTCATCAAGGACACGAGCCTCTGCGGGCTGGGCCAGACCGCCCCGAACCCCGTGCTGAGCACCCTGCGCTGGTTCCGCGACGAGTACGAGGCGCACATCTACGAGCGGCGCTGCCCGGCGGGCGTCTGCCAGGAGCTGCGCACCTTCACGATTGACCAGGAACTCTGCAAGGGATGCGCGCTGTGCCTGAAGCGCTGCCCGGCCGGCGCCATCATTGGCGAGCCGAAAAAAGCCCACTACATTATCGCCGACAAATGCATTGGCTGCGGCTCCTGTGTGGACGTCTGCAAGTCGGGCGCCGTGCACTTGCTGGAAATGGCCGAAGACATGCTCCGGACCGACGAAACGGCTGCCGAGCCGGTCGCCCAAGCTTGAGGAGAAGATCGCCATGTTGAACATCGAAATTAACGGGAAGCCCTTCGAAGCCAAAGAAGGCGAAACCATTCTCGAAGCCGTGCGCCGCGCCGGATTCGAAGTGCCGACCTTGTGCTACATCAAGGACCTCGCGCCCACCGGCGCCTGCCGCATGTGCGTCGTGGAAGTGGAAGGCATGCCCGGTCTCGTGCCGAGCTGCTCCTATCCCGCCGCCAACGGCATGAAGATCCACACCCACTCCGCGAGAGCCGTCCGCGCGCGCAAGACAGTCATCGAACTGCTGCTCGCGGATCATCCCAATGACTGTCTCTACTGCAGCCGAAACAACCAGTGCGAACTGCAGAGCCTCGCGGCAGACCTCGGCGTCCGCGACGAGCGCTATGCCGGCGCGAAGAGCTCCTATAAACAGGACCTCTCCAGCCCCTCCATCCTGCGCGACTCGAACAAGTGCATCCTGTGCGGAAAATGCGTCCGCGTTTGCGAAGAAGTTCAGGGCGTCGCCGCCATCGATTTCATCGGCCGCGGAAGCCGCGCCCATATCGGCACCGCATTCGACGAAGGCCTGAACGTATCGAGTTGCATTAATTGCGGCCAGTGCATTCTGGTCTGCCCGACCGGCGCTCTGACCGAACGCACCTACATCAAGGAGGTCGTCGCCGCCCTGAACGATCCCGAGATGATTGTCGTGGCGAGCCACGCGCCTGCCGTCTCCGTATCCCTCGGCGAGGAATTCGGACTGCCCGTGGGCACCGACGTGGATGGCGTCATGGTCGCCGCGCTACGGCAACTCGGCTTCGAATACGTCTTCGACACGAGCTTCACCGCCGACCTCACCATCATGGAAGAAGGCTCGGAACTCGTGCAGCGCGTGTCGACCGGCGGCGTGCTCCCCATGCTCACCAGCTGCTCGCCCGGATGGATTAAGTTCATCGAGGAGTTCTACCCGGACCTCCTCCCGAACGTCTCCACCTGCAAGAGCCCCCAGCAGATGATGGGCGCCATCATCAAGAGCTTCTTCGCCGAACGCATGAAAATCGACCCGAAGAAGATCTTCAGCGTCTCGATCATGCCGTGCACCGCAAAGAAGTTCGAGGCTGCCCGCCCTGAGATGATGCACCACGACGTGCCCGACATCGACGCCGTCCTGACCACCCGCGAGCTCGCGCTTCTCTTTCGCATGCGCGGCATGGACCTGCAGGCGGTTACACCGGAAACGGCGGACACCCCCTTCGGCGAACGCACCACGGCCGGAAAAATCTTCGGCGCCTCCGGCGGCGTGATGGAAGCCGCCATCCGCTCCGCGTTCTTCCTGATCACCGGCAAGGAGCTCGGCGACCTCAACGTCGAGGCCGTCCGCGGCCTCGAAGGGCGAAAAGAGGCCCGTGTCCAGATCGACGGCCTGGATGTCGGCGTCGCCGTCGTGAGCGGCTTGACCAATGCCGCCAAACTGCTGGATGAAATCCGCGCGGGACGCAGCGACCTGCACTTCATCGAAGTGATGACCTGCCCCGGCGGCTGCATCGCCGGCGGCGGCCAGCCGCTATCCACGAACAAGGACAAGATCCGCGAACGCATGAAAGCGTTGTACCGGATCGATTCGAACGAAGCGAAGCGCACCTCGCACTCCAACGAGTGGGTACAACGGCTGTACAAAGAGTACCTCGGCCAGCCCTTGGGCGAGAAGAGCCATCACCTGTTGCATACCCACTACGCCGAACGCGAAGTGCTGCTCTAGGCATGTGTCCGGATGCCCCGCGCCCCTGCCGCGTGCTCGGGCGCGGGCCGTTCGGCCCATAAGGTGGCGCAGTGGATGAAGCCGCAAAGATTCCGTTAGTCCGCACGATCCGCGAAAGGTGCCGGGTCTGCTACACATGCGTGCGCGAATGCCCCGCCAAGGCCATCCGGATCGCCACCGGACAGGCCGAGGTCATGAGCGAGCGCTGCATCGGGTGCGGAAACTGCGTGAAGGTCTGCGGGCAGCGCGCCAAGGAAGTTCTGGACTCCACCGCCGAGGTCGCGCGGCTCCTCAACCAGGAACCGCGCGTGGCGGCCATGATAGCGCCGAGTTTTCCGGCGGAATTCTCGGACTGGGATTATCGCGCCCTCACGGGCATCCTGCGGGCGCTCGGATTTGAATACGTGGTTGAGGTGGGCTTTGGCGCCGACCTTGTGGCACACCGCTACCGGCAACTGCTCGAGAACGGCGACGGAAACAACTATGTCGCCTCCACGTGCCCGGCCATCGTGGCCTATGTGGAGCGCTACTTCCCGGAACTCGTGCCGTCGCTCGCGCCGATCGTGTCGCCCATGACCGCCATGGCCCGCGCCATGAAACGCCTCTACGGCGATGACCTCAAGCTGGTCTTCATCGGCCCGTGCATCGCGAAGAAGGGCGAGGCCTTGAGCACGAAGCAGGACGTGAACGCCGTGCTCACCTTCGCCGAACTGCGGCGCATGGCGCAGGAACGGGATCTCTCGCGGCATTGTGTCACGGCGAGCGATTTCGATCCCCCGCATGCCGGGCCCGGCGCGCTCTTTCCAATCAGCCACGGGCTCTTTCAGGCGGCGGGCATCCCCGAGGATCTGTCCCGCTGCGATGTGCTCGTGGCCGATGGACGCGCCGGATTTGTCGAGGCCATCAAGGACTTCAGCTCCGGGAGTTTCAACCCGCGGCTGCTCGAAGTCCTCGCCTGCGAAGGCTGCATCATGGGGCCGGGCATCTCGACGAAGGATCCGCTCTTCCGGCGGCGCACCCGGGTGAGCCAGTTCGTCAGCCGGCGCCTCTCGGCGCTCGATGGCGAGCGCTGGCGCGCCTGCATGGACCAGTGTGCGGATCTCGATCTCTCGCGCAGTTTCCACGCCGAAGACCGGCGCATCGCCGAGCCGTCGACCGCGAACCTGACGAAGATCCTCGAGCGCATGGGAAAGTATGTCCCAGAAGATGAGTTGAATTGCGGGGCCTGCGGCTACGAATCGTGCCGCGAACATGCCGTGGCCATTTACCGCGGCTTCGCGGAAAGCGAAATGTGCCTGCCCTACACGATCGAGCGGCTCCGCGAGACCGTACAGAGCCTCGCCGTGTCGAACGACAAGCTGGCCAAGACCCAGGAAACGCTGATGCAGGCGGAGAAGCTGGCGAGCATGGGCCAGTTGGCCGCCGGCATCGCGCACGAATTGAACAACCCGCTTGGCGTCGTCCTCATGTACGCGCACATCCTCCGCGAACAGGAAGAAAACGAAGCCGTTACGGAAGATTTGAATATGATCGCCGAACAGGCGGACCGCTGCAAGAAGATTGTATCGGGCCTGCTCCACTTCGCGCGCCAGAACAAGGTCACAAAGAAACCGACGGACCTGCGCGAGCTTATCGACCGCAGCCTTCGGGCCGTTATCGCGCCCCACGAAGTGACCATAGAAGTGGAACACAACCTGGACGACCCCGTGGCCGAGCTGGACGGCGACCAGATGATTCAGGTGCTGACGAACCTCTACTGGAACGCCTTCGCGGCCATGCCCGGCGGCGGGACGCTCGCGATCCGGACGATAGGCAACAGCGCCCGGGTCGAGATCAACGTGCGGGACACCGGCATCGGCATTCCCAGGGAAAACCTGGACAAGATATTTGAACCGTTCTTTACGACGAAAGGCATCGGCAAGGGAACCGGCCTCGGATTGGCCATCGCCTACGGCATCATCAAGATGCACTCCGGCGACATCCGGGTCGAGTCCAATGCCGACCCCAAGCTGCCGACCGGCGCCACCTTTACCGTGACCCTGCCGCGCCGCGGGCAGCATTGACGTGCTCAATCAGGGCGCCGCCCTGAATCTATAGAAACTGCAGTGGGATGAGACAACAAATTGGTGGTAACCATGACAACCTGCGATACGAAAAAGACCGTACTTCTCGTGGATGATGACCCGGATTTCCTGCTCCAGCAAAAACTGCAGCTTGAGGCCGCCGGCTTTGACGTGCTCGAAGCGAGCAGCGCCAAAGAAGCCATGCAGGTGCTGGCGAAGAATTCCGCCGACATCGCGTTGGTCGACCTCATGATGGAAGAATCCGACACGGGCTTCCAGCTCTGCTACAAGCTCAAGAAGCAGCAGACCATGCCCGTCATCATGGTCACCTCCGTCGCCAGCGAAACCGGCATCGAGTTTGACGCGGCCACCGACGAAGAACGCCGCTGGGTAAAGGCAGACGTTCTGCTCATGAAACCCGTTCGATTCGAGCAGCTAAAGCGCGAAATCGACCGCCTGCTCAATAACTAGCGTCCCGAGAGATTCCCGAGGCGCGGCAGGCACGCGCGAAGCCGTCCGGCCAGACCGGCTCGCTTCCGCTTGCTGCCGTGCCTCGTCTTTCTCTCGCGGAAGCGCCCCGAACGCAGCTATCCGACCTCGATCCAGACAGGTTCGAGCAATCCGGACGGATGCTCCTTGGAGGGGCCTTCGAAGAGGTTCTGCAGCGTGTTCGTCACTTTGAGCACGATCAGATTGGAGGCATCCGGCCAGAGCAGTCCGGTGATCTCCACACGATAGGGCGGCCACGCACGGACGCCCGCGGCGCGCCCGTTGATCTCGACCTCCAGCACTTCGCCCACGCGCCCCGCGTCGAGAAACACCCGCTTCCCCGCAATATCCCCGGGAATCGTGACGTCCGCCGCGTACGCGGCCGTCCCCGAGAAGTTCGGGAATCCCTGCTCTTCCCACGCGCCGCAACGCACCCCGCGGCACGGATTTAGCCGCGCGACGCCTTCATCGTGTTCCAGCATGAAATCACCCGCGAGCCAGGCATACTCCTCCAGGCCGGGTTGCGGGAACCACCCCTGGTTTCGGATCACAATCTCGAGCCGGTGCGTGCCCGGTTCACATACGCCGCGCAGGTCTATCACGCGGAACTGCGCGTCAATCTCCCAGGGCAGTTCCGCGTTCACCGGCTCGCCGTCAATCAGGATCTCGCTGCAGGTCTCGCCCGCCACAAGCGGCCGCGCGGCCTCGGGCACGCCGTAGGGATGCAGCGGCACTCCGTCGACGATGAGCCGGAGGTTGGCGATATGCTCGCTCAGGATGAAATCCGTCGCGTAATGCAATTCCGTAACCTTGTGCCGTGTCTCCACATGAAGCCGCCACCGCTTCAACGTCAGGAAATTGCCGTTAAACGGCGTGAAATGCCAGAGATCCTTGCACACCGCAATGCGCTGCACCGCACGGAATGGCACGGGACTGAACTCGGCGGGAGCTTGGGCGGGATCGATCGAGATCAGTTGCGAGCCCATCGGCGCCAGCCGCAACGGCAGCGTCAGCCGCCCGTTTTCGACTTTCTGCTCCGGCGCGGGACCGCTCTGGCCGCTTTCCGGATCCCAGAGTGTCGCGGCGCCCGTCGCTTCGAACGACACGACGCTTTCCACGGACCCCTCGCCCGTGTTCGCGAAGAAGAACAGATCCTGGCCTTCCTTCCGGCGGTGCAGATAATAGACCTCGGGCGCGTTCTCGAGGATTACGTCCGGCGTTACCTCCGCCAGGGCGGCCTCAAGTGACGCCGCATCCATGGGATCAACCAAGCGGAGGCCGTCCAGTTCTGCGAGATCCACCCGCGTTCCCGGCAGATTCAACACGCGCCATGTGCGCCCGCCCGCCGCCGCCACCACGACCGCTTTTCGGGCAAGCCGCCGCAACACTTCCAGCGTATCCGAGCGGATGGAGGTCATGAGCGGCATCACGAGCGCCTCGAATCGAAGCCCTTTCACCGTAAACCCGCCGTCTTCCACTTCCGCGTGACACAGCGCATCCTCATCGAGCACCACGAAATCGCGGTGCAGTTCCAGCAGCATTTCGCCGAGCGGCGCGAACGCGGCTTCCATCCGTGCCACCGCCTCCGGAATCGCATCGCCCGGAACAAAGTCCGCCCAGACCGAATTCATGGGATAGAGCAGCGCTATCTTGGCAATATGTTCGCCCCCCGTCATCAGGGCCGTCACCCGCGCCGTATAGTCCGCGAAGAGCCGGTAGTATGGCCAGCACGGCGCCTGATAGAACTCCGAGGGCGGAGAATCCTTCTTCCGGCGTCCGGCAACCGAGTAGTAGAAGGCGTGCGGGATGAAATAGTTGATGCCGTGCACCATCTGCCAGTCGGCCATCCATTTCATTTCGCGCAGAGCCAGCCGCCACCCGCTCTCGCCAAAAGTCTCAGTCATCGTCCGTTCGCGGCCTGCCAGCAGTGCCGCAGAAGCCACCATCTTCGGCGTCATGCTTGCCGGCTGCCGCCTGCCCACATGGATCGTGAGGTGATCCATGCCAGGAATGTGCATGTGCCTGAGGTGCTTGAAAATGCTTCCAAGGCAGCGGAACTGGAAGAACAGCGCTTCCTCGCCCAGAGGATGCCCAAGCAGTTGAAGCCCGCGCTTCTCGCACCACTGCGAGATCGGAATGAAGTACGCGTGCTCGAAAAGATGCGTGGCCACATCCCAGTAATCATAACGCACCTGTGCTCCCGCTTCGCCCGCGGCGAACAGGTCCGGTAGCCGGTCGATCAGATCATAGCCCTTCAACAGCTTGAACCGCTGCGGAAGCGATGGCGTCCAGGGAATGCGCCGAAGATCATCCGGATACGTGCTCAGCGCCGGCTCGTCCGTGAAGAAGCCCGCCAGTCCAAGCGCTTTCAGATTGCCCAATTGCTGCTCATGGAAATCGTACGTCGACCCAATGAACGCCTCGCACGCCTCACTGTCCAGCGTGTCCAGGTACGACTCAAACCACAGAATGGCCGGGCACTCGAAGCACACCGCCTTCAGCACCCGGTGCGTGCCCCCGGGCAACTCGCCGATCAACCGTTCCCCGCCCTCCTCCGCGAGATAGGCTGCCACAACCCCCTCGCCGTCCATCCGGGCCGGGCCCTCGACAACCTCCTCCTCCAGCCGGAGATAGTGCAGGCGGTTCTTCCGATCCTTGATCACCGCCCCGCCCGCCGGACCGCTCGGCCAATCGCGCTCGTCATAGGCCCACGCGATCATCCCGCGTCGCTTCGCCTCCTCACAGCCGTGCCGGATGCACGCCATCCACTCCTCCGACAAGTACGGCGTAAGCAACCCATGCCGGGCGTGCATCACGAAACCACCCAGGCCCTTGTCCTCCATCTCGCCAATCTGCCACGACAACAGCCCCTTGTCCAACCGGTGATTCCAGAACCAGAACGGGGCCTGCCGATACGCGCCGGGAGGATTCGCGAAGAGCTTTTCAAGATTCATGGGACGCTCCTTCTCGAAATTCGGAGGGGCCACTCTATTCAATCACGAGCACGTTGTGGATGGCGAGCCCCGCGACCTTTGCCGTAAGCACGCCGTCTTTCCAGGTCCATTCCAGGCCTGTCGCCTCGGGCGCCATGTAGCACCGGCGCGGTTTCTCCGCCATAGGCAGCGTCACGACGAACGGCCCCGCGTCCGGGACGTTCTCAACCATGTGCCGATCGCCCGCCAGATAGCCCGACGTCGACCGGTTAACGAACTGGATCAGCCGTTTGCCGTCCCGCTGCCGCACGGACATCTCGATCCACCACGGGCCGTCCAGCCGGGCCAGGCCCGGCGCATCCAACGCGTCAATCATATTGCCCAGAAAGCGCCGCATCAGCGGATAGTGGGCGGCATGATAGGACGCAAAAACCGGCCCGTGCACCGCGACCACCACGCCGTCGCCGAACGCGTTGCGCGTGGCGGACGGCAGGTCGGTCCTGTTGAGTTCCGGGTCCTGCTGATTCAGCAGCGGCGCAAGCGCCTTGGCAGACTTCAAGTCCACTGCCTGATACGTTCCGGCAATGATCACCGCGCCATTCTCGGCGGGAACCCATCCCGGCTGCCGCTCCTCGCCGCGCGGCGCCACCCCCGCGAGTTTTCCGTATTGTTCCGCCACGTGGGCGCCCGTGAGCAACAAACGCCCGCCCTTCTTCACATAGCCGGCCAGCGCCGACTGCACTTTCTCCGGCACTTCCGCCTGTTCCGGGACAATCACGGCCGGATACTGCGCCATCCGCTCCAGCAGCGCCTCCTCGTTCAGCAAGTCGGCGCTGTAGCCGTTCTCGAGCACCGCGTGCAGCGCGCCCTCAAGCGCCACATTCGCTTTGGCGAAATTGAACAGCGGATCGTTGTGCTTATAATAGGAAGTCTCGCTGTGCAGGATCGCCACCTGCGGAATCGTCTGCGTCCGGAAGCACCACTCCTTGCGCTCCCGGCAGAAATCGGCCACTTGCCCGAGAATGTCCTGATGCCATTCCGTTAGCCGGCCCGATCGCTGCGGCACGTTGTAGATGAACACCGAGCCACCCTGCGCCAGCACCACCGACACCTCCTGGCTCAGGTGCGGCACCGTCTTCATCGTCCACCCCTGATTGCCCGTGCCCAGGAAGCCCCACGCCATCAGGTCCCAAGGCTTGCCGCGGCTCGACATGAAGCGTGCCTCCGCGCACGCACGCGCCGCGCCGAAGGACGGGTCGAAATCGCCGCTGATGTAATCTACTGGCGCTGTGATGGGCTCCGGCTGCCGCACGCTGTACATCCAGTTGCTGCACACGAGGCACGCGGGCTTCGCCGCGTGCACCGCATCGGCCACATGAGTCACATGCTCCGTGAACAGGCCTCGATGAAACGCCAGCCACTCTTCCCAGTGCGCATCACTCGATTTCAACGGAATCTCCTTGATCCCGGTCTTCGCCGTGAACGCGCTTTTGCACGATTCACTCCAGCAGGGATGGCTTGCCCAGTTCTCGCCATCGATCCACATGCCGTCGATGTCATATTCGCGAACCACTTCGAGCAACTGCGGGATCATGAGCTCGCTCTCGTACCCGCAGAGGCGGCACGTGTTGTTGGGATCGCTCTTGCCGTCCGCGCCGATCCGCGCCCATTCCGGATGCACCTCGATCGCACGCGTGTCCCAGACGCCCGAATAGTGAATCGAGAGCGGGATGCCCAGGTCCCGCGTGACCTGCCGCCAAACCTTCAACGCATCGTTCACGATGCCCGGCGACGGCGATCCCACCTTCGTCGGATAGCCCGTGTACCCCGGATGGCCCTTGCAGTCGTACTGCACGAAGTCCGGCTTCACTTTCTCGAGCATTGCACGGACATGTTCGTACGTTGTGTCCTTGCCAAGCTCCGTGTCCTTCGCATTCGGGTGCAGGTCATAGTGCAGCCCGAAGAAAGCCTTCTCATGCCAGTTCTCCGCAGCCTGCGCCAATCCGCCCCAGGCCAACGCCGCGCCCAGCGCCAGAACCCAACCCATCCGTGCCTTTCTCATCTGCTGCTCTCCCGATTATTGAATCGATTTCAATGCTGCTTCAAAGGGGCCGTATGTATTGCTGCCGAATAGCACAAAACGAACCCGCTCAACGCCGCCGCGCTCTTTCACGAACTGTGCCACAGTGCCCACCGCGATCCGCGCCGCCTCCGGAATCGGATAGCCATAGACCCCGCAACTGATGGCCGGAAAAGAGATGCTTCTCACGCCATGCTCCACGGCCACCTCCAGGCTCCGCCGATAGCAGCTTGCCAGCAGTTCCGGCTCGCCATGCGCTCCGTCGCGATAGACCGGCCCGACGGTGTGAATCACGTGTTTTGCGGGCATCCGCCCTGCCGTCGTGATCTTCGCGTCCCCCGTCTGGCATCCTCCGAGCGTCCGGCATTCCTCGAGTATCGACGGGCCGCCCGCCCGGTGAATCGCGCCATCCACGCCGCCCCCGCCCAGCAGCGTCTCATTCGCCGCGTTTACAATCGCGTCCACCGCCTCCTTCGTGAGATCCCCCTGCACCACTTCGATCTTCGCCGAGGCAACCGCGATTTCCATGGCCGAATCCTCCTGTGGCGCGAAGGCCGCGCCTAGCCCAGCTTCTTGGTGAGCCACGCGAGATTCTCGGCAAAGCGCGTCACAGTCTGCAACGCCTCCGCGTCCTCGTTGACCTCGCCGATCTCGCGGCCGAAGCCGATGTTCCAGTACGTGGAACCCGGCACGATCATGTCGTTGATCATAAACCAGAACATGAGTTGCGCATACGTGAAGTTCTGGCCGGCGCGCCGCGCCACGACGACCGGGCCGCCCAGTTTCCGCGAGAACAGGTTCTCATTGGCCCGTGACACATAACCCGCGCGATCCAGCAGCGCCGTGATGTTCGCCGTCGCGGACCCGTAGTATACCGGCGACCCCATGATGATGATGTCCGCCTCCAGCATCTTGTCGAAGATCCCCTGAAAATCGTCTTCCTGCATCGCACACCGCTTGTCCTTGTTCTTGAAACAGCGGGTACAGGCCTTGCATGGAGTGATTGTCTTGTCTCCCAGGCGGATCAG
>CAILVY010000143.1 GCA_903837785.1 Candidatus Hydrogenedentota bacterium | reverse complement strand
CTTCGCCTTCGCCTTCGCCCTCGCCCTCGCCCTCGCCCTCGCCCTCGCCCTCGCCCTCGCCCTCGCCCTCGCCCTCGCCTTCGCCTTCGCCTTCGCCTTCGCCCTCGCCCTCGCCCTCTCCTTCGCCCTCGCCTTCGCCCGGCACATAGCAGGGCGCTTCGCACCCCCCAGCATTGATCGTCGTCGCGGGATCGATTGCGGCCAGAACAAACGTCATGATCGCGCCGGGGTCCGTCACAAATGCACGATACTCGCCCAAATTGCAGACTGAGTCCAGATCCGTATCACCTTGCGCACCGAGATACATGGCCGCCGAGGCATCCAAAACCGAGGGATTGAGCAGGGTCCACGAGCCGCCAAACGTGTCCTGTCCCAGCGCGATGAGAAACTGTATTGAACTCCGTTCGCCTATCGTGGCAAGGCCGGTGAACATCTGCTGACATACCGCACGCGCGCCGGCGGGATAGAGGGTCCAGTTGATATGACTGAGCGCACTGTCAATTAACGCGTAGTTGTTGTTCCAGGCTGCCAGAACACAACAATGCACGGGAGTCATGGGATTGGCCAACACGATTTCCAGCAGTTGCAGTTGGGCGAGATCCAACATGCCGTTGGCGTCCTGATCCAAGGTGTCTGCCAAGTCAAAAACTGACGCGTACGCCGCAGAACAGCCGGGATTGAAGCCATCGCTCGCGCACGTGGCAGCACAGGGCGCAGGACAGACGGGCGCTTCGCCCTCGCCCTCGCCCTCACCCTCACCCTCTCCTTCTCCCTCGCCTTCGCCCTCGCCCTCACCCTCTCCTTCGCCGACGCGAACGCCGCGAAAGACAATATCATCAATATTCCAACCGGAGTAGGTTTCACTGCTGTCGGTCGAACCCATCACCCAGCGGATATACACAGCGGGGCGATTGTCCGCCACCGCACTGATGCTGTAGGCGCATTGGGTCCAGGCCGTCTCACTCAATGAGCTGCCCGTATGATTCCAGAGGGTCGTCCAGGAGGATCCGTTGTTGCTCGCCTGCACTTTCGCGTGGTCATAGCTCGCGCTCTCCACCCCCAGCCAGCGCATGAATCGGAGTTCGACATTCGTCGTGTTCGTGAAATCGAAGGGCCCCGCGGTCAGGTAGCGCTCCGGCATGTTGTTCGTATAGTCCCCGTTCAGGTTGTATCCGAAGACCTTGCTTCCGGTATAGCCTGAGGTCGGGTCGGCATTGTGGCTGCCCTGCCCCTGGGGAACGCCAAAGGCCCATGCGCCGCTGTGCGCCCAGCCCGGGTCCGTGTCCAGGTTGAAGCGATAGATCTCGGGTGGCGTGACAGTAAGCGAGACACTTCGTGTCTGCGCCGCCGACGTCACTTCGTTTGTGAAAACCAAATCGCCCGAATACGTCCCCGGCGTCAGTGCGGCCGCATTCAGCGAAATCAGCACCGGCGCCGAAGCCGAAGCCGCCAGCGTGCCGCTCGACGGACTGGCGAGAACCCATCCGGGGGCCGCGCTCGTCCAGTTGAGCGGGGCCGTTCCCGTGTTGTGCAACGTATAGCTGAGGGAGGCCGGCGCGAAGGGGCCGCCTTGGGTTCCCGTGCTCTGCAGGCCGGTCACGGGCGACACGTTCAAGTCGTCCGGCGGATCGCCGTACTCAATGTAATCGGCGCCAAAACCGATTTGGCTCGTGTTGTACTCGACGTAGCCGTAGCCATCGTCTCCCCAGCTCTCCCCCCAGGAATTGCGCATGATCCAGGCGCCGCTCGCGCCGACAGAGTCATCCCACCCCACAAGCACGATGCTGTGGTTCGGGAGCGCTTTCGAGGGCGTATTGTCGTTATAGACCCCGCCGGTGTACGCGATAAACGACTTCTTGGCTTCAAGCGACGCCGTCACCGGGCCATAATCCATGATCGCCTGTTTGATCTTGTCCACCGCGGGCACAATGATCGGAATGGAGTCCACATAGTGCCAGTCGCGGAGCCAGTAGCGGTGCGTCGTGGGGCAACTGCACGTGCTGTCGTCCTCCGTGTATGGCACGTCCGCCTCGAAAACCGCGCCGTTCCCGCCGCAACTATCCGTGTTTCCAGCTTCCTTGTGCCAGTTGTGCGCAGTGATCCCTCCGTCGCAACCCGTCCAGAAGACCCCACTGACGCAACCCAACAGCCACTGTTCGGACAAGTCCACGTTTATGCCGTCTTTGATCTTGATCGCGCACTCCAATACGCCGACAGTCGAGAACGCCCAGCAACTGCCGCATCCCCCCTGATCGCGGACCGGCGGGAGCCCCCCCGGCGTCAGTTCACGCCAGTCCAACCGGCTCGGGAAAGCCTTCGAGGCCTTGACTGGCTTGTCCGTCCGCGCCTCCCGGAGGAAGGCATTGACATCGCGGATCTTGTAGCCCGCCAATTGTTCGAGCGGCCGGCCGGTCGCCGCATTCTCGCCCACGGAGAAAGTCCAGCCCTTCTCCTGGCCCTCCGCGCGGAGGGCGGCGAAGTCCTCCGCCGTCAATTGCGCCCATCCGGCGCCGCACGCCGCGGACAATATGCCCAACAGCAGGAACACGGCACACCGCGTTGACACAGACGGGCCCTGTATCCAAGAAGCCATTTTTCCTAGTTCTCCCTGCATGCTCTTCGAATGGACACTGCTACACGGAGATTATACCGCAATCCGGGCGCAAAACGCCGCGCCGCGGGGCCTTTGCCCGTCCCCGGAAATGGATGCTATACTGAAAGACGGTTCTTCCACTCATTTCCAGGCAGCTTCGGCGGTTAAGTGCAATCATGCCCAAACAAGCCTATATAAAGACGTTCGGCTGTCAGATGAACGAGCACGACAGCTTCCGGATGATGGATATCCTCCGAAGCGAGGGATATGCCATCACGGACCGCATTGAAGACGCCTCGATCATCCTCCTGAATACATGCTCCGTTCGTCACAATCCCGAGAACAAAGTCTACAGTTTCCTCGGGGCACTCCGGCCGCGAAAGCGGGCTAATCCGGACCTGATCATCGGCGTGGCGGGCTGTGTCGCACAGCAGGAAGGCCGCAATATTCTCGAACGCGAGAAGGCGGTGGATCTCGTGTTCGGACCGGACAACTACTTCCGGCTCCCCGAGATGATCGCGGCGGTCCGGCGCGGCGAACGGGTCTGCGAAACGCAGTGGCTGCCACGCGAGCGGAAGATTCAGAACTTCATTCCCGAGGAATGGGTCGAGCGCGGCCACGTCGACGGCGTCAAGGCATACATCGCGATCACGAAGGGCTGCAACAACCTCTGCAGCTTCTGCATCGTGCCGCATACGCGCGGACGAGAGGTTTCCCGCGAATCGGAGAACATCCTGCGCGAGGCCCGCAGCCTCGTGTTCGGCGGCGCCAGGGAAATCTGGCTGCTGGGCCAGAACGTCAACTCCTACGAAGCGTCAAAAGAATACCGCTTCCAGCAACTCCTTGACGAGCTCTCCGGCATTGCCGGATTGCGCCGCATCCGTTTCACCTCGCCGCATCCGAAAGACTGGAACAACGCGCTTTCCGATCTGATGGCCGCGCGCAAGAACTTGTGCAAGCAACTGCATCTGCCCTTCCAGGCCGGCTCGGATCGCATCCTGAAACTCATGCGCCGGAATCACCGGCTTGATGAGTATCTCGACAAAGTGGCCTATCTCCGCAGCGTCCTGCCGCAGGCCGAGATCTCGACGGATCTCATCGTTGGCTTCCCCTCGGAGACGGAAGAGGACTTCCAGCGCACGCTCTACGCCCTCGAAACCGTACGCTTCAGCCAGGTCTTTCCCTTCAAGTACTCGCCGCGGCCCGGAACACCCGCCGAGGACATGCCGGACGACGTGCCGCGCGCCGTAAAGGAAGAACGGCTGGCGCGCGTCATCGCCCTGCAGGAGCGAATCAATGAAGAACAGCAACGCGCGCTCGTGAATACAGAACAGGAGGTGCTCATCGACGACGCACATCCGCGCGACCGCGACAAGATGAACGGCCGCACGGATGGCTACCGCAGCATCAGCGTGCAGGGCGCGCCGCTCCAGGTTGGCGATCTTGTGCGGGTGCGCGTGACGGGCTATCATGGCCACTGGCTCGAAAGCGCGTTTCTCGAATACATCGAGTGACCGGATGCAGCAAAGGGGTTCATCGCACATGCACATCGACGTCGTGAAATCCGGAAATGAGTCCTTCGAGCGCGGCGGCGCCTGTCTTGTCCTGCCATGCCATGAGGACGCGCCGGCGGCCTCCGCAGTGCTGGCCCAACGGGACGCGCGCGTCCTCGCCGCGTTGGCCAAACAGGGCGTGATCACGGGCAAGGCCTCGCAGTGCCACTATTTCGCAACGCCGAAGAGCGCCTGCTCCGGCGTGCTTGTGCTTGGACTCGGGAAGAAGACTCGTCTCACGCAGGAAAGCGTGCGCCGCGCGGCAGGCAGCGCCTGCGCCGTCCTGCAGCACAACCGAATCGAGCACGCGTATCTGGACGTCTCCGGCTTTCGCGGCTTTCCCGCCCCCGCCTTCGTCGAGGGACTCATGCTCGGACAATACACGTTCGACGAGTTCAAGAAGCGGGCGAACGCCAAAACGAAGGTGACGGCGCTCACTGTCATCGTCCCCGCAAGGTCGACTACGCGCACGCTCCAGCAGGACTGCGAACTGGCCGTCATGCTCTGCGCCGCCACAAACGGCGCCCGACATCTCGGCAATACGCCCGCGAACGAACTAACGCCGGCCGCGCTGTCCGAGTTCGCGCAGCGCGCCGCGGAGGACGAGGGTTTTGAGTGCAGCGTCCTCGACAAGACGCAGATCGCCTCGCTCGGCATGAACGCGTTTCTCGGCGTGGCGCGGGGCAGTTCGCAGCCGCCCAAGCTCATCGTGATGCAGTATCGGCATCCCAAGGCGAAGAAGACTGTGGCGCTCGTGGGCAAGGGCATCACGTTCGACACGGGCGGCATCAGCATCAAAGACGCCGACGGCATGCACAAGATGAAGTTCGATATGTGCGGGGCCGCCGCCGTGCTCTTCACCATGATGGCGGTCGCCGCCATCAAGCCCGCCGTTAACGTCGTGGCCGTGACGCCCGTGTGCGAGAACAAGACGGGCGCCGACGCCCAGCGCCCCGGCGACATTGTCCGCGCGTACAACGGCGTGACAATCGAAGTGAACAACACAGACGCGGAAGGCCGGCTCATCCTCGCCGACGCGCTCGCGTTCACGGTCGACAAGTTCAAGCCGCATGCGCTTGTGGACATCGCCACGCTCACTGGCGGCGCGACAGTCGCCCTGGGCCACTTCGCCGCCCCGGTCCTGGGCACCAACGACGCCGTGGTCAATGAACTCATTCAGATCGGAACTGATTCCGGCGAGCGCCTGTGGCGGCTCCCGCTCTGGGACGATTACAGCAAGCTTATCGAGGGCACCTTCGCGGACCTCTGCAACATCGGGCCGGCGCGCCAGGCCAGCAGCATCATCGGCGCGTGCTTCCTCAAACGATTCACCGGACGCACGCCCTGGGCGCACGTGGACATCGCCGCCACGGCCTACGGCGTCAAGAACATCCCCTACTGGAATCCCGACCTCGCCACTGGTTTCGGCGTGCGCCTGCTCAGCCGCTGGGTCCTGGCGCAAGCCGGAAAATAGCGGCCGCCACGTCGAATCGCTTCGCGGCCAAGACATCACATGCGCGCTTCATTACACACGCTGGGCTGCCGGTTGAATCAAACCGAGACGGCCCTCCTCAGCGAGAAGCTGGCCGCGGCCGGCTATGAGATCGTGCCCTTCGGCGAGGCCGCGGACCTGGGCGTGATCCACACGTGCACTGTGACGCGCGAAGCCGACACGAAATCGCGCAAATTGATCCGGCAGTTCATCCGGACAAATCCCGATGCGTTCACAGCGGTGATCGGCTGCTATGCGCAGATGGGCGCCGAGTCCGTGGCGCGCATTCCCGGCGTGGACCTCATCCTTGGCAACCAGGAGAAACTCAACCTGCTCCAGTACGTGGGCTCAGGCAAGAACCCTTCGCCCGTCGTGGTCCGCGACCGCATCCTGCGCGACGATTTCACGATCGCGTTCGTCTCGGGGTCGGGCCCGCTCGATCGCCGCGCCCACCTCAAGATCCAGGAAGGCTGCAACTTCATGTGCAGCTTCTGCATCATCCCGTTTGCCCGCGGCCGCGTGCGCTCGCGGGAACTCGACAACCTCCTAGACGAAGCACGGGAACTCGTCCGGCGCGGCGCGAAGGAAATCGTGCTCACCGGCGTCAATCTCGGCACGTACGGCCACGTGGGCCGAAACATCGAGGACGTCGTGCGCGCACTCGGCGCCGTCGACGGCCTTGCCCGGCTCCGCATCAGTTCCATCGAACCGACCACGATCCCCGAGGGGATCTTCGAGTGCATGAACGACCCCGCGCATCCGCTCGTGCCCTTCCTGCATATTCCCGCACAGTCCGGATCAGACGCCGTCCTGAAGGCCATGCACCGCAACTACACCCGCGAGGACTTCCTGTCCTTCGTCCGGATGGCAGACGCCCGCGTGCCCGGGATCGGCATCGGGACCGATCTCATGGTTGGGTTCCCGGGGGAAAGCGAGGCCGACTTCGAGGATTCCTGCGCATTGCTCGAAGACAGCCCGCTCTTCTACGGGCACATCTTCAAATACTCCGAGCGCCCCGGCTCCGCCGCCGCGCGCATCCGCGAGAAAGTGCCGCCGGACCTCGCGAGCCGCCGGAGCGCGCGCCTGCACACTATCAGCGCGGAAAAGACCCGCCGTTTCTGCGAGCAACATCTCCATCGCCGCGTCGAAGTCCTCTTTGAAGATTGCGAGAACGGCCACTGGGGCGGCTACACCGGCAACTACCTGCGCGTGGCCGCGCCCTCCGCAGAAGACCTCCGCAACCAGGTCCGATCCGTTGTGCTCGACGAAATCGCCGGCGACCTCGTCTACGGCCGTCTCGTTCCCTGAACGCAGTCCCTCGCCCTGCAGAAGAGTTGACCCTTGCGCCATGCGTATGCTAGGATCCCCCCTGCTTTTCGGGCGATTAGCTCAGT
>CAILVY010000142.1 GCA_903837785.1 Candidatus Hydrogenedentota bacterium | reverse complement strand
CCGACTGTCAAGGCCCGGGTTACGATTAATTCTAAAAATGGAACAGAGAAAGGCTAGCCGGGGTCCAGGGGCGGCAATGAGCGCCCTGGTCGGCCGATGGATCGGCCGAAATGTCCCGGCAGGATGCCTGCCTCGTGTTCGTTTGTCCGCAATGCGCAACATGTAGTCACCCATTCGTGCCGTTCGGTCCAAGACCGCCGCACAGTGTAGTATTCACCGGAAGGAACACCCAATCAGACCTTCGGCGCCGGCGTAATGCCTTGCCATGACCCCACACGGGTCGTTCCTGCCGATTTGCGTGCGCACCGCAGTTCATCTTGTACCTCGTTAGGCTGACGCCGGCTCGGAGACCTTTTCCCCGTGCCAGCGAACCAACCGTTTCCAACATATCTCCGACAGCTTGCGGGCCGTCGCCACCCTCGCGATCTTCGCGCTGGCGCGCTTCCGCACTCGCGTGTAAAAGTTCTTCAAGGCCATGTCCTCCTTGATCACGTGCATCGCCGCCTCGACGAAGATCCACCGCAGCCAGGGCGAGCCCTGCCGCGTGATCGAACCCCGATAGCAATGGCCGCCCGATTGGTTGACCCGTGCCGTCAGCCCGGCATAGGCGCCGACCTGCTTCGCCGTGTGGAAGCGATCGACCTCGCCCAACTCGCCCACGATCAGCAACGCCGAGAAAAGGCCGATTCCATGAATGTCCAGGAGGGCCTCGACTTGAGGGAACGTCTCGCGCAAGGAGACCATCTTCTCTTGCAGAATCTCCAATTGGCCGTAGTAGTGCTCCAGCCGCAGCAGCAATTCGTCGCGCACCAGGTTCTCGATCGGGCCGAAGTCCTGCTTGCGGAACCAAGCCAAGCCGCGCTTGCCGAACGGAACGCGATACGGCGCCTGCCGATTTTGACGGGCCAGAATCGCCCGCAACTGGATCTTTGCCAACGCCTGTTCCCGGACAAGCCTCGCACGCGTCCGCGTCAGATCGCGGAGTTGCTGGTAGCGCTCCGGCGGGATGTAGGCCAGCGGAATCTGGTTGATCCGCAACAGGTTGGCCAACAGCTTGGCGTCCAGCTTGTCGGTCTTGCTGCGGCGCTGTATCATGGCGCGTAGGCGGAGCGGATGGGCAAGCACCACCGCGCCGTAAGGACGCAGCAGGTCGTAGAGCCAACGGTACGTGCCGCTGGCTTCGATCACCGCGCGAAACGGGCCGAGTTTTTCCACGGTCTGCCGGATCGCTTCGGTGTCTTCGCAACGGATGGTGATGGCGTTCATGGCTTCGCCCGCGTCGTTGACGCCGGCAATGACGACTGTAAGACGGTGAAGATCGATACCAAGATACCACATGTCATAGGTCTCCTTGTTCGGTGGACTAGGAATGAGTTACGAGCCTCAATCTCTAGTCTACCGGCAAGGGGCCTTTGATGCGCCTGGCGGTTATAGTATCAGGCCTACACATTCCACTTTACCCGGTTTCCGGTATTTTCAGCCCGAACGGCCCGTGGCACTCATCTTGCGCCGCGAGATGGGGACGGAAGCGGCCTCGCGCGAACCGGAAAGCCTATTCCGCACGGAACTCGCATGGTTTACAATGGG
>CAILVY010000141.1 GCA_903837785.1 Candidatus Hydrogenedentota bacterium | reverse complement strand
TGATCGGGATGATCCAACGCCGCTTCTTCTTGAACAAGGTGCCATCCCGCCGATACGAGGTCGGCATGGCGAATAAAATCTTCATGATTTGAGCAACCGCGCAATCCCCGAATCCATCGGGATTCAGGAAGCGGTGATTCTATGCAGATTGCCCGCTTCGTCAATAGAGAGGTAGGGCGTGTGGAGTAGGGCGACGGGGGCGATCCAAACTGTCGAACGCGACGCTTCCGAAACTTCGCTGCCAATGGGCCGTTGTTCAGAAGAGCGATTTCGGCGGCGTATCGTCGGGGTATTCTGCGGCCAGAATCCGCGCCACTTGCTGCCGTAGCGCCGGCACATCCTGTGTTGCTGTCGTCCACACGATGCTCCATTGCACGGCGAAGTAGGCGTGAACAGCGATGTTCCGGAACGCCACGATGTCCTGCCATTCGACATCGGCATGGCGCGCGCGGAATTCCTTGGGCAACCGCGCCGCGGCCTCGCCTATGATGGAAAGCTTCTGCAACACCGCGCTGCGCAACAAATCATCCTGGAGAAACCGCCCGCGTTCCACGCCCGAAAGAAACACGGCAACGGCATCGGCCGCCTCGACGATATCCGACAGGTAGAGCTTCTCACGCCGCATACAAGACCTCTGCGTCGGCCAGCACCTCCTCGCGGATCAGCGGCTTCAAGCCCCCTTTCGGAACCAAATCCACCCGGCGGTGGAGCGCCTCCGCCAGTTCCCGTTGCAGGCGGGCCAGTGTCAAAAACGTCGGTTCCGCATCCGCCTCGAATTCCACCAGCAAATCCACGTCGCTGTCCGGCCTGAAATCCGCGCGCCGGGCCGAGCCGAACAGCGAAAGCTCAGCCACATGGTAGCGCCGGCAAAGCGCTCCGACCGCTTCGATTGGTATCTCAAGCTGGCTCATTGTGTGTCTTCGCGAGACTTCTACACCGTCTTCGACCAACCTGCCAGAACGGAGTTGCTTGGCTGGGCGGGTCATCGCGCAGTCGTAGCCGCCGGGCTTCCCGCCACGGGTAGCGCCACTCCCACTGCTATCCGAAATCCACGATTGCCAACCGACTGAGAGGGTTCATTGCCACGGCGAAAGGCACAGCGACATCCTGCGGTGTTTTCGCTGAACGACCCGCCTCGCGCCACCACCCGTGCATTGGAATCACCTGTCCAATACTCTTCGTGCGCACCCATGCCATCGTATGCATCCATGCACCACTCAGCCAGATTGCCCAGCATGTCCGCCAATCCAAAGCCGTTCCGGCCTTTCTGGCCAAAGCAGTCCACCGGTGAGACCCATTTATACGACTCGCCTGCCGAATCCCAGTTCAGCCGGCCTTTGCCGTCGTCGTTCGAGTCGCCCCACCAGAACATCGTCTGTGTGCCCGCGCGGCACGCATATTCCCACTCCGCCTCCGTCGGCAGCCGCACCGCGCAGTTTGGCGGAAGCCGCCCTGCCTTTCTCTCGCGCGCCTCTAACCACCCGCAAAATGCCATCGCATCGTTCCAACTCACGCAGCTCACCGGATGATTGTCCTGCATCTCAAACCCGAAACCCGGGTCGCGCCAACTCGTGCCTTTCTTCGCTTCCGGCGGGCGTCCACGTTGAGGCATAAGCGACTCCCCGGCCTTCTCACCATCCGTTACATAGCCGGTCTCAGTCACGAACTGTTTCCACTGGCCGACCGTGACCTCCGTCCGCCCCAGCCAGAACCCCTGCTTGATTGCCGTCTTGCGCGGCGCTTCACCCTCCGGTTTGATCTCGGTTTCCTTGCGGCGGCCGTCGGCCACCGCCCACGCCTGTTCCTCCCGGGTGCTGCCGAGCAGGAACTCGCCGGGCGGGATGCCCATCAGGTCCATCGTCACGTTGCCGCCGAGCGGGAGCGTGAAGACCTCGCCCACTTTCGGAGTCGTCGTCAGCGCCGCCACGCGTGTTTCGGGCGGCGCGAGGATGCCGCCTTCCGCCGGTGCCGACGCTGGCGCTGTCGAAGCCGCCGAGCTTCTCGCGCTGGAAACGTCCACGCCCATTAAAACGCGGAAGCCCATGTAAAAGACCGGAGTGCTCGCGGGGTGACAGCTCCGGGAGGCACAGCGACAATCAGCGATCATGTGCCCACCGTTCCGCGCTACCCGCGTGCCTTTGCTGACCGTCCACAGGCTCTCGTGCGCCCCTTGCTCATCCCAGTAATCCAGACACCATTCCCTCACATTCCCTAACATGTCTGCCAACCCAAACCGATTCCGGCCCCTCTCACCGTAGCTGT
>CAILVY010000140.1 GCA_903837785.1 Candidatus Hydrogenedentota bacterium | reverse complement strand
TCTCGGTGCATTTCAGCGAGGCGGTGCAGAACTTCAACAATGCCGCGGACCTCGTGATCACGGATCTGGGCGGCGTAGGGCATGGCGGGGCGAGTATCAGCGGCGGGCCGCAGGACTTCACGGTTTCCGTGACCGGCGTGACCGGCTCGGGAACGATGACGCTGGCCGTGAGCACGGGTTCGGACGTACAGGACTCGGTTACAAACGCCTTGGCGTCGAGCACGACGAGTTCGGCGGTGTCCATTGACCACACCGCGCCTACGGCGGGCCCGATCACGGCGACAACGCCGAGTCCGACAAACGCGTCGACGATCAGTTTCTCGGTGCACTTCAGCGAAGCGGTGCAGAACTTCAACAATGCCGCGGACCTCGTGATTACGGATCTCGGCGGCGTTGCTCACGGCGGGGCGAGCATCAGCGGCGGTCCGCAGGACTACACAGTATCCGTGACCGGCGTGACCGGCTCGGGAACGATGACGCTGGCCGTAAGCACCGGTTCGGACGTGCAGGACTCGGTTACAAACGCCTTGGCGTCGAGCACGACGAGTTCGGCGGTCGCTGTGGACCACGAGAACCCGAATACAACCATCGCGTCGGTTGCGGCGAATCCGACAAACGTCTCGCCAATTCCCGTCACAGTGAACTTCGACGAACCGGTGACGGGGTTTGACCTCACGGACGTCATGGAGACGAATGCCACGCTGGACAATTTCCAGACGATCGACAGTGCGCACTATTCGTTTGACCTGACGCCGGCAGGCCAGGGTGCCGTTTCCGCGGCTATCACCGCAGGTGCGGCACAAGACGCCGCGGGCAATCCGGCATCCGCGGCAACGTTCGACAGGACCTGCGATTCCATCGCGCCAACCGTCCTTCTCACGCTGGCGACGCCGAGCCCCACCACGGACGATTCTGTCACGTTCGACGCCACGTTCAGCGAAGCGGTGGCTACTGTGTTTGCGGCAGGTGACGTCATGCTGACCGGAACCCTGGCGCTCTCGGCGGATGTGGCGGTGAACGGCGCCGGCCTCGCGTACTCCATCACAGTGACGCCGTGGGAGACCGGGGCGGATGGCACTATCGGCATCTCTGTTGGGAGCGGTCTGGCGGATGCGGCGGGCAATCCCTGTGCCGTCGCGAATTCCTCCTTGTGCACACTCTACAACTGGTTTGGGTTCACGGAGGATGTCTCCGATGCGCGGCTCTACTCGGGCGATTCGCACCTGCTGCAAGTGGCGGTGCAGTGCGGCGCCGGTCCGCTCACGTATCAATGGAAGTGGGATGACAAGCAAAGCAAGACCGTGCATGATGTCGGCAATCAAGCGTCCTACACCCTCTCGAACGTTGATCCCGTGCAGGCGGGCGACTACTGGTGCGAAGTCACTTACAGCGGTCAGACCCACGTCTCCAGCAAGGCGGCCATCTCGGTCCAGCCGCATCTTCACATCGTCACCCAGCCCCAAGGCGGAGAAAAGACCGTTGGCGACTATCACACATTCAGCGTCGTCACTTCCGGTGGTTATGATCCCATTTCGTACGCGTGGTGGAAGGACGGCGTCCTGCTGGATCAGCACGTTTCCGACTCCTTCACTTTGCAGCCCCTGCAAGCGGAAGATGCCGGGACGTACGTTGTCGAAGTGCTCGACGGCTATGACGACCTGGTGACTTCGGAGTCAGCGACTTTGAGCGTGGATCATCAGGTCCCCGCGACGAGCCTGCTGGGCCTTGCTGCGCTGGCGGCAGTGTGTGCTTCTGTCGGGACCGCCATGCTCTTACGGCGGAGGCCTTATTCGACACGCTAGAGACGTTGCGGTGCATCGCCCCGGACGCATCTTTGGGCGTCTTCGTACAGGCGCGGCAATAATCGCAATATTAGGATTATTTCCATGATTCCGTCATGCAATTGACGGGAAAACGGTACTTGCGGTATAATCGTATCGCATGGTCCTCGCACCGTGCATGCATGACCAAGGGTCGAGTCTTAACGCGGCGGCCATCGGTCGATTCGGATTTCGACAGTAGCGAGTACCCCCTGGATGAAAGTCCCCAATCTTTTAAGTCTCGGCGTGTATCTGCGGTGTCTTGCTTTTTTGATTCTTCTGAATCTCTTCCTGCCGGCGAATCCTGCTCACGCCATGCCGTCAAATCAACGCGTATGGACGTTCCGGCAGCCGGACGGAACCCCGTTCAAAGCCATCCTGGTGGGAGACGAATTCTTCGCGTATCACAAGACGCCTGACGGGGAACTCATCCTTCAGGATTCGACGACCGGATTCTGGCATTACGCCCGGCCCAAGACGGATGGCTCCTTGGAGCCTACTGCGGATGTGGTGGGCGAATCCGCGCCACCGAAGGCCCTGCTGAACCAGGAATTGCCCGGTTGGACGAAGGCCGTGGAACAGATTGCCGAGGTGCGCGCCGGGCAAATGATCAAGGGCTTCCTTGCGCACGAGAAGACGGCGCCCAACGGAACCGTCAGAGGGATTCTGCTGCTGGCCAATTTCTCGGATACGGGCGCCACGTTTTCGCAGCCGGACTTCTCGGGTCTGATGAACACGCCGGGTTACAGTCAGCACGGGGCGCTGGGCAGTGTCCGGGACTTCTATTATGAGGCTTCGTATGGAGCGTTAACCATTCAAATTGACGTCTATGGCTGGTTCAACCTGCCGCAGACCCGGTATTACTATGGCCACAATACCGGTGGCGTCCCGGGCATAGACCAGAATCCCCGCCAGATGATTCTCGACGCGATCACCGCCTCGAACGCGACCGTCAATTATGCGAACTACGACGCAGATGGCGATGGCTGGGTGGATTTCTTCGGCGTGGTCCATCAGGGCCAGGGCGAGGAGCAGAGCGGCGCGGCGGAAGACTGCATCTGGTCGCACCGCTGGAACCTGTCCACGCCGGTGGTGGTGGACGGCAAGCAGATTCAGGACTATCACACTGAGCCGGAGCTCCTCTACGCCGACCTGAGCACGATCGGCGTCTTCTGCCACGAGATGGGCCACGTGTTCAATCTTCCAGACCTGTACGATACGGTGGGCAGTTCCGAAGGACTGGGCGCGTGGAGCCTGATGGCGAGCGGCGGCTGGTGCGGGCCCGCGTATAACGGAGCCAAGCCCTGCCACTTCGACCCGTGGTGCAAGATGGCACTGGGATGGCTCCAGCCGACCACGATTTACACTCAGCAGACAGGGATTGCGCTGCCGGGCTTCGATCAGAATGCCGTGGCCCTGCGCATTCCCGTGGACCCGTATCAAGACGGCGAGTACTTCCTCGTCTGCAATCGCCACCGGCGCAGCGCGGGAGCGGGTGGAGGTTTTGACGAATTTCTTCCCGGGAGCGGCGCGCTGATTCTGCATGTTGACGACTACGTTCCCAACAACGACTCCGTGGCCAGGAAGAAGGTGGATGTCGAGGAGGCGGACGGCCTGGCCCAGCTGGACAACGGGAGCAACATCGGGAATGCCGGCGACCTCTATCCGAACGGGGCGGCGTCGTTCGCCGACGCCACGAATCCCAACACCCGGGAGTACGGCGGCGCCAGCACGGGCATCGTGATGAATTCCTTTGCCGGTGAAGGCACCGCCGACATGACCTGTGCGGTGACGCCGCGCGTCCTGTCGGGGGATTGCCTCGGCTACGACGAATCCGGGGTCGGCGACCGCGTTCTGGGATTTGACGGGGTGGACTACGGATGCGTGCGCTTCACCACCGCCTCCGGCGGAACGCTGGAGCGGGTGAAGACCTACTTTACGTTCACGGGTACCACGAACTACGTGGTTTCGGTTTACAGCGGATGGAGCGGCGGCCGTCCGAGCGGCCTGCTCACTTCGCAAGCCGGCGCGCACACGGGCAGGGGCTTCGAGGAGATCGTTCTCGCCAATCCCCAGACCTTTGCCGCCAATGCGGAGTTCCCTGTCCAGGTCCGCTACGATACCGGCTATCTCTACCGCTTCGTCCTTCCGCTCGCGGAAGACTGGACCTGTGACAGCCGCAGCTATATCAGCGATGATGGCATAACGTTCACTAATCTGACGCCTTCGTATGCCTCGCCCTATGACCTGAATATCCGTGCCGACCTTCGAACCGGTCCGGCACCCGCAGACGAGACGCCGCCGACGGTCTCCATCAGCGCTGCGGCGCCCAATCCGTGCAACGTTTCTCCCATTGCCGTGGATGTCGCCTTCAGCGAGGCGGTCACGGGATTTCAGTTGACGGACCTCACGTTGTCGAATGCCTCCGCCGGGGGGCTCCAGGTGATCAACGCGGCACACTACCGCGTCAACCTGACACCCGTGGCTCAGGGCCTGGTTGTCGTCAGCATTGCGGCGGGGGCGGTGCAGGACTACGCGGGCAACGCTTCTCTCGCCGGGGGGCCGTTGCAGCGTGTCTTTGACTCGGTCGCTCCTCTCGCCACGCTTACGCTGCAAACGGCGAGTCCCACCACGGCCGATGCCATCGTCTTTGACGTGTCCCTCAGTGAACCGCTCAGTTCCGCCCTGAGCGCCAGCGACATCGTGTTGACCGGCGGCTTGGCGGCCGCGGCCGGATGCTCTGTGACCGGCGGGGGAACCGCCTATGCCGTCACGGTGACGCCTTCGGACGCCGGTGCGGATGGAAACATAGGCATCGCGCTTCGGACGGGCCTTGCCGACGCTGCCGGCAATCCGTGCGGCGTGGTTCCCTCCAGCCTTTGCACTGTGTACAACTGGTTCGGCTTCACGGCGGACCCTACGGACGCCTCGCTGTATGAGGGCGACACCCATTCGCTGTACGTGGCGGTCAGTTGCGGCAGCGGGTCATTGATCTATCAGTGGAAATGGGAGGTCAAGCAGGGAGGTTCCGCCCACGACCTGGGCGGTCAATCCGCTTGCGTCCTGGAAGGGGTCACGGTCGATCAAGAGGGCGAATACTGGTGCGAAGTCACGTACAGCGGCATCACCCACGTCTCCAACAAGGCCGTGATCACGATCAAGCCCCATCTTGTCATTCTCACGCCCCCCTGGGGCGGCGTCAAGGCCATCGGCGATCCCCACGTCTTCAGCGTGGTCGCCGGCGGCGGTTACGAGCCTCTTTCGTATAGCTGGCGGAAGGACGGGGACTTGCTGCCCGGGCAGGTTTCGAGTCAGCTCATCCTGGATCCATTGGAGGCGTCCGACGTGGGCGTATACCGGGTGACGGTCCTGGACAGCTTGGGCGAACAGATCGAATCCGCCCCCGCCGTCCTCGAAACTGTGGACCAGGTCCCCGCGGCGGGTACGCCCGCGCTCGCTTTGTTGGCAGGCGGCTGTGGGCTTGCAGGGATCCTTGCGCTGAAGCGCCGGAAATTCCGAATCTCCTGAGAATTGCGGGACCTTTGGAAGCCGACCGGTCCGTTCAGAATTTCCACACGATTCCCCGGAGTTGAAGAGGGGCGGTCCTCCGGGAGTATCATCTCCCCTGTACAAGATCTTCGCAATGCGGCGACAGACGCTGTCTTGCGTGGAACGAAGGGTTCCCTTTCGTTCCGGCGAAGTCCCGCGCCGTGATTCTTGGATCTTGCCGGGCCGCGGCACGGAGGGCGTGCCGAGACGCCGTTCCGGGGGAACGGAAGAGCATGTGGGCTGAACCTTGCAGGGTGCTTGTTCTCACGTCGGCAGGCTGTGCTGCAGCCTACCTGGCGCTCACGCTGTGTGCGTTCGTGCGCAACCGGTTCTTGCCGCGGAAGCGCTTGGATTTCACCCGGGCCGAACGGCTGCTGATTGTCGCCGCGCATCAGGATGATGAAACCATTATCGCGGGCGGGACGATGATGAAGACCTTGGCCAAGGGCGGCGAAGTGCACGTGGTCTACACAACGGACGGGGCGGTGAAGCGCCGGCTGGGACCGGGAGCGGCTGTTCAGAACTGCGTCCTGCAGCGGGAACGCGAGGCGCGCGCCTGCCTGACTTCCATCGGCGTTCCTGAAGTGAACATCTCCTTTCTCCGCTACGCGTGCGAGACAGGGCTTCAGGAGCCGGACAATGTGGCCGCCGCGATTAACATCGTCGCCCGGCACATCGAGCGGTTGCAGCCGGGGAGGATTGTCGCCGCCGCATTCGAAGGAGGGCATTGCGATCACGACATTTCCAACTACATCGTTGCCAAAGCGGCGGGAATCGCGGGCTATCCAAGGGAGCGGGTCTTCGAAGCGCCGGAATATAACCGATATCATCTTTCCGAGCCGATTCTCCGGCGCTTGAATCGCGTGCTTTGGGTCAAGTTCGAGTTGCGGCCGCGATTCCTGTTCGGCCATGGCGGCGCAATGACTCTCGCCATGAGCCGGAAGGAACTCGAAAGCAAACGGGTGATGTTCACTCATTTCGCGTCGCAAGACTCCGGGGCATTGGCGACACGGTTCGGCTTCGCCGATCAAGTGCGGCCTCTGCCGCCATACCGCTACGCCGAAGCCCCGTTCAACCCGGCCCGGTGTCCGCGGCACCGCCTCGTGCGTCTCATAAGAGGCAAAGCACGCTCAAATCCCTTCTACGGCATGGCTTACAGGGACTACTTGCGATTGTATGCGGCCCTGGAGGAGCGAATCCCAACGGCAAGTCCGAAGCGCGAGCCGTGAGGCGCCGCCAGGACCGGCGCCCCTCAACGCGGCCGTGCAAAACAGGCATTTGCCCGCGGTGTTATGTTACGCTCTAGCGTTTAGATGCGGACAGGGTTTTCAGAAGTAATTCCAGGAGCGAGGTGTGCATGAGAGCAGGCTTGAGCCGTGAACAGCAGTTGTGGCGTTGGCGCATACTCACATCGACATACATTGGATACATCGGTTTCTACCTGACGCGCAAGGCGTTTACGATCTGCAAGAAGCCGATCGCGGACAGCCAGGGTTGGGAACTGGGCGACATGGCCTACATCTGGGCCGCGTTTCTGATCGCCTACATGATAGGCCAGTTCATCAATGGGTTTGCCGGGCGCAAGTACGGCCCGCGCGTCATCCTCTTGTTCGGCCTGGGCGTCTCGATTCTCTGCAACATCGCGTTCGGCATCACGAATTCCTTCTACACGTTCCTGGTGTTCATGTTCATCAACGGGCTGGTGCAGGCCACGGGTTGGCCGGGCTGCGTGGGCGCCGTCTCGACATGGCTGCGCGAACACGAGCGCGGCACGATCATGGGCTGGTGGACCACGAACCACATCGTCGGAAACATTGTCTACAAATCGCTGGGCGGTCTGCTGCTCGGCTATCTGGGCTGGCGCTGGGCGTTCGCCGGGCTCACGGCGATCACGCTGTTCACGTGGTGGCTGCTCTACATCTGGCAGTATGACAAGCTGGAGGACGTTGGTTTGGATCCGGTGGTGGAGAAGAAGAGCGGGGACAGCCACGCGGTGCAAGGTTCGCAGGAAGACAGCGTAACCTTCGCTGAATACATGCGCATCGCCCTGAATCCGCTGGTGCTGACGATGGGCGTCAGCTACCTGTGCATCAAGTTCATGCGCTACGCCCTCGATTCCTGGCTGCCCGCGTTTCTGAACATCCAGGGTTTGCCGCCGGATCAGGCGAGTTACTGGTCGATGGGGTTCGACCTGACCGGGCTCGTGGGCACAATCGTGGCCGGCTGGGCGCTGGACCGGGTCTTCCGCGGCAACTGGGCCGTGCTGTCCTTCATCATGGCGCTTGGCGCGATTGTGGGGTATCTGGCCGTGATCTACGCCGGCTCGAATCCAATCATGGTTGCCCTCTGCTTCGGCATCGTCGGCTTCATGATCTACGGCCCCGACAGCCTGCTCACGGGCGCGGCCGCGATCGCGGTGGCGGGGGAAATGAACGGCGTGGCCGTGGCGGGCATTGTGAATGCGATCGGCAGCGCGGGCCCCGTCGTGCAGGAACTGTGGATCGGAAAACTGATGAAGGGCGCGGACATGACCGCCAACATCCACAACTCAAACATGTTGACGTTGGGCATGAGCATCGTGTTCGCCGCCCTAATGGTCGTAGTGGCATGGCGCCTGCACGTGGCGCACAAAGAGCGCGATGCCCGAGTGTAGCCGGCGAATGCCTCCAGGACAACGGGAGAAAGTCGGATGAAAACTGAACGGCGCATTCCAGGTTGGAAGGACAAGGTTCTGTTTACGCCCGGACCGCTGAGCACGAGCCGGACCGTGAAGCAGGCGATGCAGCGGGATCTCGGTTCGCGCGATTTCGAGTTCGTGAGCGTGGTGCAAAGCATCCGCGACCGGCTGCTGGACCTGGCGGGCGCCCGCCCGGGCGACTACGAGGCCGTGCCCATGCAGGGCAGCGGCACCTTCTCCGTTGAGTCCGTGTTCTCCTCCTGCGTGCCGTTTGACGGCAAGGTCCTGATCATCGTGAACGGCGCCTATGGCCAGCGCATGGCGAAGATGTGCCAGGTGCTGAGGATTGACACGGAAGTGCTGGAGTATCCCGAGGATGTGCTGCCGGACCTCAAGGAGGTCGAGCGGACGTTGAAACAGATGGAAGGCGTCATCACGCACGTTGCCATCGTCCACTGCGAGACGACCACGGGCATCATCAATCCCATTCAGAAAGTGGGCATGCTCTGCAAGGCGGTCAATGCGCGCTACATCGTGGATGCGATGAGCAGTTTCGGGGCCGTGCCGCTGAACGTGGGGGCGGCGCACATCGACTATCTGATCTCTTCGGCAAACAAGTGCATCGAGGGCGTGCCCGGATTCGGTTTTGTGATAGCGCGGCATGAGGCGCTGCTGGAGACGCAGGGGTGCGCGCGCAGCCTGAGCCTGAACCTGCTCGATCAGTGGAAAGGGCTCGAAAGCAATGGCCAGTTCCGTTTCACCCCGCCGACGCATGTGCTGCTGGCCTTCCATCAGGCGCTCCTTGAACTCGAGGCCGAGGGGGGCGTCGAGGGCCGCGCCGCGCGATACTACAAGAACTATCAGACGCTGGTGAACGGCATGCGCGCCATGGGCTTCAAGGAGTACCTCAAACCCGAACTGCAGGGGTATGTCATCACTTCCTTCCTCTATCCCGAGCATCCGAAGTGGTCCTTCGAGGAATTCTACAAGCGATTGAACGACCGCGATCAGGTCATCTACCCGGGCAAGGTGAGTAATGCGGATTGTTTCCGCATCGGCAACATCGGCCGGCTCTGCGAAGCCGACGTCAAGGGCTTGCTGGCGGCCATTCGCGAGGTGATGGACGAAATGGGCTTGGCCCTGGGGGCCTAGGCAGCCGCGTCCGGAGAACTCTCACAAGGCATCACAGACCGGGCGGGTCCGTTGAACTTCTTCTTTCATTTCCGAAAATCTGTGATATGATATCGTCGACGTGGACAATCGTAGGGGCGAAGATACAAGGGTGAGCCCCGGTGGCATGGCCGGGACGTAGGGGCGCACGAAAAGGGGCATAACATGCATGAGCGCTTTGCGGAAGGGTGGCGCGCCGCCACGTATTTGGGCAGCGGTCTGGTGAATGACTTCCCAAACAGCCGCTTCGAGGTGAGATTCTATCTGCGGGGGCAACATGTACGCCGGGAATGCCGCGCGAGCGAAGTGGGGCAGGTCGTGGCGGAAATGTGCAAGGATTTTCCAAAGGCGAGCGTCTACTACTACCCCGAAGAGGAAGAGGAGTGCCTGGCCGAGGTGCATTGCCACTGCGGCCGGGAGAAGGCCAAAGGCTGCTGCAAGGAGAACGGGTTCCATCGCGCCAAAGTGCGGATCCTCTTCAAGGAAGTGGAGTGCGGGCACGCGCCTCCCGGAGAGCTTATCGGGGTGGACTAGGTCGCAGCCTTTTCCTCTGGATTCGCCCGTTGCCCCGCGTGGTTTCCGATTGGGGCGTGGGTGCGGTTGCATCCCGTGTCTTTCTGTGTTCTAATCGGCTCGCCTGAACACGCGTTTGCTGGAAAGACATGGAATGCACGCCTTCGGCTGGAAGAAGACGTTGATATTCTCGCTCTTGCCGCTGTGCCTCCTCGCAGCGGGACTTGAGGGCGGGGCGCGGCTGCTGGAGTTCATACGTCCGCCGCTGGCCGCAGATTACGGCTGGGGTTTCGAGCCCGGGAGCCGGGTCTTTGTTCCCGCGAAGGACGCGCCAGGACAGATGATCACGGAGCCCGCAAAGGAAATCTCCTTCGTCAAGCAACAGTTCCAAATGCCGAAACCCGAGAAGTGCTTCCGGATCTTTGTCGTGGGCGGCTCGTCCGTCAACTATGCCCGCTGGCAGTTTGAAGATCTCAGAACGTCTCTTGCGGCGCAGTTCTTCGGCAAACACGTGTTTGAGATTATCGACGTGGGCGGGTGCGCCTATGGATCGCACCGGTTGGCGGTGGTGGTGGCGGAACTTCTGAACTATCAGCCCGACCTGATCGTCTACTACGAGGCGAACAACGAGTTTGAGGAAGTGGAGCAATTGAAGCTCGCCCGGCCGGCGACAGTGCGATTGCAGCGGCTCCTCTATTCGTCCGCTTTCTGCCGTTTTCTGCGGGACCGCGTGGCGTCGGAGTGGATTTCGAGACTCCGCCGGGAACGGGAGCGGCGGGCTATCCTGGCCACGGCTCCGAATCTTCCGGCCCGTCAATCAGCCTCGTCGCACGACTACAGCATGGACGAGATCGACGATCGCATGCAGGCGTTTCGGAACAATCTCAGTTCGATTATTACCGCGTGCCGGGCCAGAGGCGTGCCGCTCCTCCTGGGGACGGTGCCTTCCAACCTGTGGAAGCCCCGGCTGGACCAGGACCCGGAAGAGGCCGCGCGCATCACAGCCATGTTCGAGCAGGGCCGTTACGAAGAAGGGCTCGCGCATGTTCGCGAGGTGCTGAGGAAGTCCACGCGCCATCAGGCGTCGGACACGGAAAACGGCATCATCCGTGATCTCGCCAAAGAACACGGCCTCCCCTTGGCGGACATGGAATCCCGGGTCGTGGCTGCCGAGCCGCATCGTATCCCCGGCGAGACGCTCTTCCAGGACCACTGCCACCTGAATCAGGAGGGCAGGGAACTGCTCATGCGGGTCTTCGAGGAACAAATCGTTCCGATAGTTCGCGGCCTGGATGCGGCGCGCCACGGGAAGTAGTCCGGCCCGGGAACAAGTACCTGCCCTTATTTTCCGGAGGGCGATGCCGGGGGGCGTTCTATGTCCAACTCGCTGCCCGGCTCGCGTTCCTGTGCCGCACCCGCGAGGATGGCGTGGGCGTGCCGTGCCCAATGTCCGCGCAGGTCGCGTTCGTAGGCCGCCAGAATGCCTGCCGCGAGACCATCCCGATCGCCGCATCGATACAGTGCGCGCGCCAACAGCAATTCGCGCAGGGAGCGGTCGCGGTCCAGATTCGGATCGGGCACTTCGGCGGCCCGCTGCACGGCGGCAATGTCCAGGCACACAAAGCCGGACATGCCGGGCTTCTTCAACAACTCCGCAAGGCAGTCCGCGGCCTCGGGCCGGCCCGTCGTTTCGAAGGCGATGGCCATTGCCCGGTGATGCGAGAACGCGCTTTCCGCGTCCAACTGCCGGGCCTTCTCGACGAGCAGGGCCAGCGCGCGCGGATCGTGTGTGCGCGCGAGCGCGATGATCTGGCTGTCCATGGGGCTCAGGCTGCCCCCGTACTGACCGCCGCCCGTGAAGGACCAGCCACTGTCCCAGGGCTTGCCCGCGATGGCCTGAACGAGCGAGTCCGCGCCCGCCGCGTCCCCCAGCACCCCGAGCACGTGTGCGTAGTTGAGCTTAGCCTCGTCGCCGGCGGCCTTGTACGCTTCGCGCAGCAGCGGCAACGCCTCTTCGGGCTGCGTCAACACGATGGAGATGCGGTCGGGCGTCTCGGGCAACGCGGCAATGGCCGCTCTCAGCTGTTCCGGAGCGTAGGGGTACGAGTCGTGATCGGCGAGCACCGATTCCGGGAGATTGCCCACTTCCACGAGATGTTGCTGCAGGGCCTTGAGGTCGATTGCGCGCAGGCCCTTGTCCGCGCGCACGGCCATGGCCGCCGCAACACCCGCGGCGTAGCCCTGGTTCTGGATGTCGGGCTGCATGCGCAGAATGGGCATCGCATCGCGGTGGGCGCTGATGGCCAGGCCGGTGACGAGGAGGCCGTCGAGCCCTTTCGGCAGCAGCGCGCGATAGGGCGTATAGGCAGATACCTCCTCCTTGTCGGGCGCGCGCAACGCGAACAAGGCGTGCACGGTGAACCCGTGCGTGTCGAAATTGCTCTTGGACAGTCCGATCGTGTCCGGGTACGTGCGCTGGTTCCAGATATCGAGGGGAGAGATGATGCAGTCGCCCACGACGCGGCGGCGTTCCCGCGAATCGACGATCCGGCTGACATCGAAGGCCTCCTTGTACTTGGCGCGGCCCGCAAGATATGTCCGCCACACGTCGATGAGATCCGCGTCATCCGTGATCGTGTAGTCCGTGTTCGTATAGCGTTCGCCCGGCTTGTACGGCGGCATGCCCGTGCCCTGAACGCCCACATGGGCCGCGCCGGTCGTCATGCACTGCGCCCCGGCGGCCGCCGCGATATCCGCGTTGCCGGTGGCGTCGATTACGACTTTCGCCAGCACCACACCGCGTCCGTCCGGCGTGGCAACCACGACGCCCGTCACGCGGTTCTCTTCCACGAGCGCGCCGCAGCCCAGCGCGCCGAACCAGATGTCCGCGCCCGCCTTGCGCAGTTCCCGCCGGTACCACTCCATCTTCCACTCGACGTTCCACGTATGGATCTTGGCGCGGTCGCCCTCGCCCATGGCCGCAACGCCCTGATCCAGTTCTCTTGTGAATCCTTCGCGGAATCCATAGTAGTAGGAGCCGATGAGCCCGAGGGTGCCGACCCCGCCGAGCCCGTCCTGGAATTCGAGGACCAGCGTTTTTGCGCCCTGGCGGGCCGCGGCGATCCCCGCGGGCGCGCCGCCGGTTCCGCCGCCGACTACGACCACATCGTAACGGCCGAGCACAGGCACAGGCTGCGGGTCGGAATGAACCCGGGACAATCCGGCATCCGTGGGGCGCGGGCCGTTGAGCACTTCGCGCACTGCTCCGCCCGGCGAAGCCTCGGGCGCCCCCGCGTTGTGGATCCGCGGATTCTTCGGCGCGGGCAGTGCCCGTGCCTCGGCCGCCGCGGCGCTCCCCACGCGCGCGCCAAGTTCCAGCAGATTCAGCGGACGGAGCAATGCCGCCGCCGCCTCGCGCGTGACGTCCGCGCATCCGCCCAACACAAACACGTACGCAACGCCGTCCGGACGCATCGCATCCAGGTCGACGGTCTGCGCACCCGGCCACGGCCCGCCGGCGCGTTTCTTGCCATGCATGGGATCCGGCGGCACCTGGAAGAGGAGGTCGGAAGAAGTGAGTTGCGTGGCATTCCACGTCAGGTCGCGCGCGCGCTGTTCGGCTTCCGCAAAGGAGGCATAACTCCCGTCCTTCATTGGCAGCGTGAGCGTGTATTCAAACGCATTACAGTACGAGCGGTCGCTCCACCCGGCCTGTTCGATCTGCAGCGGCGCCGGGAGCTTCTGGACGGCGAGTTCCGGCGCTTCGGAAGCCTGAGCTGCGCCCGTGACGCGCTGGAAGCGCTGGTCCCCCGCCGGATAGGGCTCGAACTGTGCTCCGGCCATGCGCGCCACTGCGGCCCGGGCCGTGGCGTCAATGATCACTTTTGCCGTGACCGCCTGACGGCCCGCACGATTCGCGATGACTAGCCCCGCGGGTTGGCCCGCGTCATCACGCAATACGCCCGCCGGATAACAGCCGTACAGGAAGTTTACGCCCGCCTTGATCAACGCGTCGTCCAGCGCCCGTTTCGCCTGCATGGGCATCGGCGGCCGGCGTGACTCCGTCTGGACCTCCGGCGCGGCGGGGGAGGGTGTTTCGGCCTCGATCACGATTTCCGCAAGCAGAATGCGTTTCGCGGCGTCGGTCTTCGCCGCCAGCACTTTGATGTAGCGCGCCGGGCCCGTCAAGGCCGTGTAGAGGTGCAGCGGCCGGTCCTCGGCGTTTTCCTTGCCCGCCTTCTCATTGCGAATTACCGACGCCTCCGTCCACGCCTGCTTGTCGAGGCTGGTCCAAATCGTGGCAGCCTGCATCTCGAAATCTTTGCGGCGCTGATACGGCAGGACATGGATGCCGCCGAGCCGGATCTCTTTGCCCAGATCCAGCACGAGCGAGACGTTGTCCCCGTACTGAACACTGTGGGTTGCCGCATTGCCCCACTGGCCGTTTGCGAGCAGCGAGGGAGGCGCCGTGTCCTTGTGCGGCGCGTCCGAGGGGCGGTCCGCTTCGTACGTGAACGGAAGGCCCTTGCCCATCGTCAAAGGCGGACTGGGCGGCGTGAAGATCGCCTTGGCCAGCGGCGACTTCGGCTCCTCGTCCGCTTCGAGCCAGAGCCGGTACGTTGCGCAGAGATCCTCCCCCAGATACGTCTTCGGCGCCGCGAGAAAGACTCTTGCGCCCGCTTCCGCCGCGGCCACCGCCGCGGCCACCGCGCCCGAAGTCCCGCCCACGACCACGACGTCCACGTCGCAGGCGACCGGCAGATCGCGCGCCGATTCGAGGAGATACTCGGCCGAATTCCCCGCCGCAGCGAGGTTTCCCGCCACAAACACACATGCCAGCACGGCCGTTCGCATCATATGACCTTGACCCTTGTTTTCAGCGTTGCCCTGAACCTCTGTTTATCATGGCCGCTGAGCACTCCTTATTCAACTCCGTCTGTGCGGAATCGAAACCTCGACGGCGCAGCCTCAGTCCTTCGAGATGAACCACAAGGAGAAGGCCTATGCGCGCGGGAATGGCACTCTTGTTTGGCCTGATGGCCTTTTCGGCCTTCGGGGCGGATGAATCCTGGAAGCTGCCGCTATCCGAGAAGGAGAAGGCGCTTGAACTGAACAACGTGAAGCGGCACAACATCCTCGGGCTGTATCCGTCGCAGGTGCAGGTGCCGTTCGATGACGGGCCGGCGGACGTCTCGACGCTTGGCTACAACGACGTGGTGCACGCGGTCTGCTGGACTTCAAACTATCTCGCGGGGGCCTCCTATCGCTACGCCTATCTCAAGAAGGCGCAGGCGCCCGCGGAAGCCGTGGCAGAAGCCAAGGCGCGCGCGGACGAGTTGTTCGAGGCGATCTATCGCTGCCAACTGGTCACTGGAGAACGCGGGCTGCAGGCGCGCGGTTATCTGATCGGCCACGGCGAGGCGTATGAAGAACGTTACGCGCCGCGCGTCGGGAACAACTGGTATCAGGGCGCGGGCGAGTACAGCAACCTGCGCTGGCGGGGCAGCCCGAGCCACCACAACTACAGCGACGCCACCCACGGCCTCTGCCAGTATTACGACCTCGCGGCGGAGGGCGCGCAGAAGGACCGGTGCCGCGAGGCCATCGATGCACTCGTGAGCCGTTGGGTGGACAACGATTTCAAGATCCCGCACATCGACAAGAAGCTCTCCACGGACATCCTCGGTTTCACGGACGGCAAGACGCTGAACACGCGCATCATGATGGCCATTGCCGGGGCGACGGCGGCCTTCCATGCCACGGGCAAGGAGAAGTTCAAGGCCGCGCGCGACACGCTCGTGGAGCGCTTCCACGTGCGCGGATTGAAGGAATTCCGCAACGAGAAGGACTTCGATGACGCGGAGCACGTCTTCTGCCACTTGGAGAACCTGTTCCGAATCGAGACGGACCCCGAATTGCTCGCGGCCTACCGCGTCGTGCTCGATCAGTTGTGGTCGGAGCACAAGGACGATGCACAAAGCCTGTTCACGTACATCTATATCGGCGCCACGCCCAATGCGCCGGATCGAGTCAAAGCCCTTAAGGAGGCGCTCTTCTCGTTGCAGACGTGGCCGACCGACACGCTGTTCAAACCGACGATGAGCAGTCTGCGCAAGGACCTCAAAGCGCCGTTTCCGGTCTATGCGGCGGCGTGGGATAACGAATACATCTGGAAGGGCAGCCTCTTGCATGGGGACGGCTGGCTAAGCCGCACTGTAACGGGTATGGCCGTGCCCGCGGAGGATTCGCAGGTGCTCTATGCCATCGACGACAAGGGCGATGTCTATCAATCGCGCGATGGGGCTTCCACGTGGGCCGGCTGGCGCCCGATTAACGCGGGACTCTCAAAGCCGGCCCGGAAGATCGCCGCGGGCCCGCGCGTGCGCATGATTTACGTGGTCTGTGACGATGGCTTCTACGCGTCCATGTCCGGCGGCAACGTCTGGAGCAGGCTGAACGTTCCCGAAGCGGGCGGGAAGCCGATCGCGCTGTATCCCGACCCATCGGCAGAATATACGCTCGACCCGAAGACCCCCGTGACAGTGTTTGCCGTCCGCGAATCGGCGGCGTATCGGATGGACTTCAAGAACAACCGGGAATTCGACCGGCAGTGGGACCGCGTAACGGAGGTCCCGGAATGCGTTGCCAGGAGCGCCTGGGGGACCTTTAAGCCGGGCGACGGCGGCGTCCACAAGAGCACGGACAACGGCCAGACGTGGAGCGTAAAGCCACAGGGTCTTGACATTCCCCTCGCGCGCGCGGTGTTCACGCCGTACAACACGAGCTGGGTTTTCGCGGGCACGCCTGCCGGGCTCTATATCTCGAAGGACGGCGGCGAGACTTGGGAGAGCGGCCGGCTGGTGCTCCAATTCCACCACAACGAACGGCGGGACCTGGGCGGTGCGGCGTTCATCGATGCCTATTGGCGTGCGCGCTATTACGGATTCATCGACGACGCAACCGCCAACGCCGCCTATCCAGGTTGACTCTGCTGGCGCTTGCTCAGTACAGGACTGCGGTTGTGGGGGCGGCACCTGTCATTGCGAGGAGTGAGTCTCCGAGCGACGAAGCAATCCAGGGGTGCGCTGCATTTCCAGGGGATTGCTTCGTCGGCCGGAGGCCGCCTCGCAATGACGGAGGATCATGTTTCTCGCCGTCACTTGGCCTCGATCATCTCGTGCTCGCTGCTGACAATGAGATCGTGTTCATCGACAAGGTTGATGTAGTAGACGGCCGTCCCTTCGGGGAGCACGGCGGAAGCCTTGCCCGCGTTGGCATCGAGTTCCGCGGGAAGGCATTCCCAAAGCCGGTCCTGCCATTTGCCCGTGGCCTTCGTGAATTCGAGTTCCGCCTTCACGATGCGGCGCTTTGAAGTGAACTCGATCCAGGCGTTACGCCCGTCGCGGCCCTGTTTCGTCACGGTCGCCAAGGGCGTCCCGCCGCGCAGCGTGCTTTCCGCGAACGCGTGGATTTCCTCCGGATTCTCCCCGGCGCCGCCATGTCCGTGGGGCATGCGCGGTCGGATGCAGAGGGTGCGCGGCCCGGCGGGAAGGCGATACGATTTCTGCAGCGAATCCATGGGATACGCGAAGTCGTTGGTTCCCGTCACCCAGAGCATGGGCATCGCCGCGCGCGGCAGATAGACGCTCGGGTCCCAATTTGCGAGCCATTTCGCCGCCTTCTCCGGCCCCAGGCCCTTGAACGCATCGAGCCACGCCGAGTCTTCGCCGAGGAAGCCGCAGCCATAGACCGGCACGGCGAACTTGAAGCGCGGGTCCACTCCAGCCGTGATGCACGTGAGATAGCCGCCCCAGGAGATGCCGGTGACCCCGATGCGATCGGCGTCCACTTCCGGAAACGAACGAATGAGCGAGTGGGCGAGCACGACATCCGCAATTGCGTGATACGTCCATTGATCCTGAAGCGGATCGTCGACTTTCTCAAAGGCGCCCCAGCCCGCGGGGCCGCCCCATTCGTGCCGCTCCCATTTCCCGTATTCCCCCTTGGGCACGCACCCGCACGTGTCCATGGCGATGGCCGCATAGCCGCGCTTGTTCCACAGCCGCACCCATTCCGCGAAGGCGGTTCCGCCGCCGCCGTGTATCAGCACTATCCCCGGAAGCTTCTTGCCCGCCTCGGGCTTCGGCGCGCCGAACCATGCGAAGACGCGGGTTTCCCGGCCCTGAAAGGGGCGTCCCTGATAGAAGAGCGCCCGGACGCCCCCTGCCGTGAACTCCGGGGCCGGCCAGGATTGCGGCGCCGCCCGCAGTGCGTCGAGATCCCAGGGCAGCGGATGATCCTCGGCAAACGATGACGCCCCGCAGAGCATCAACGCGGCGAGGAGCATGACCGCGGAAAACCTGACAGCCGCATGATTCGCTTTCATTGAATCGCCTCCAGTTCACTCGCCCTTCAGGTCCCGCGCGCGCCATGCCTGAGCGCAGGGCGTTGGGCACCCGCGTGCAACGATAGTGCCGCGGTGCGCCGGGAGTCAATCCCCGCAAGGAAGCGGGGCTTGCGTCGTGCGGGGACTTCATGTCAGTATGTCGAAACGGCTTGATTCAGATGTTTGGGCCGCACTGGGAAAGCAATCAACAGGAAGGGTTCTGGCAATGGCTGACTGGAAACTGACGCGGCGCGCGTTCTTGGCCGCAACAACGACCTCCCTGGCGCTGGCAGGATGCGCCACGAAAGCAAAGATCAACACGGCAAAAGTGGTGCCGCGCAAGCTGTCGCCGAACGAGAAGTTGAACATCGCGGGCATCGGCGTGGGCGGCATGGG
>CAILVY010000139.1 GCA_903837785.1 Candidatus Hydrogenedentota bacterium | reverse complement strand
CCCTGGTACCAGATGGCGCCTTTGATTCCAAAGGGAACCAGCGGTGCGATCATCGCGTTGTACAAGCCGGATGTGCGGTGCGGATGATCCGGCCCGGCCGGTGCGCCGGGTTTCTTGGGCTCGGGCTGGTTCGCGGCTTTCGCGGCCGCGGCGGCCTTCTCCCACTCCGCCATCTGCGCCTCGTATTCCTTCTGGGCCTGCGGGTACTTCGCCAGGGTCTGATCCCAGCGATCCACGATCACCTTGAGGTCCGGGTCCGCTTCGAGCATGGGCCGGCTCGTCCATGCTTCGGCGGGCGTGCCGCCCCAAGAAGTGTGAATCAGGCCGACGGGCACGTTGAGATCTTTGTGCAGTTCCCGCCCGAAGAAATAGGCCACCGCCGAAAAATCGGCCACGCTTTCCGGCGTGCAGGCGGTCCAGGAGGCGGTGCAGTTGTCCTGTGGTTCGCCGGCCACTTTCCGCTCGACGGAACAGAGGCGGATTTCCGGATACTTCGCCGCAGCGATTTCCTGATCGGCGTTGTTCGAACTCCTGACGCTCATCTGCATGTTGGATTGGCCTGAACCCACCCAAACCTCACCCACGAGAATGTCCGTGAGCGTCAGGGTGTTCTTTGCCCCCTTGATCGTCATCTCGTACGGGCCGCCCGCCTTCATCTTCGGCAGTCTGACCATCCAGCGGCCCTTGGGACACGCCGTGGTCTTCAGTTCGGCGTCTCCGAACTTCACTACGACCGCCTCGCCGGGATCCGCCTTGCCCCAGATGGGCGCTTTCATCCCCTGCTGCAGCACCATGTGGTCGCCAATGACATTTGGAACCGACACGTCCGCCAGGGCCGTGGCCGCCAGTGCAAGTGCCAGCATGGAAAGAAACACAGATATCGTGACACGCTTCGTAATCATTTCGCTCGTCTCCTTGGCCGCTTTCCCCAGACAATCCTGCTATTAGACGCCCGGAGGCCGCGGAGTTCAAGTCCGGGCACGTCCGCTCGAGTATCTCGCGGAAGCGAAATGGGCTGGCGCGCACTGGCATCAACAGAAAGGCCGCCTCATCACGAGGCGACCGGAACGCTGAAATGGCAGAAACCGAATAGGGATTGATTGCGCCTGGAGCCAGGCGCCGCTTAGAACGTATCGACGTTGATGCCGACTATGCGCCAGACTTTGTCGGGATCTCTCTTGAAGCTCAGATCAACTATGACCGAGCCTTCGTCGGCGGAGGCCGTAATGGGAGAGACTGTCGCGATGCCCTTCTCAATCTTGACTTTGGCTTCCTTCAAGTCGATTTCGCCGTGGTGATCCTTGATCAACTGGGCAAAGGCCGCCGCCTTCCCGGAGTCCTTGGCCTCCTTGATGTGTTCGGCGAGGGCCACCTTGCTCTCGACATGCTCGCTCGTAAAGTCCGCGGAGACATAATCGAGGATCTTGTCGGCATTCCCCGCCAGGAAATCGTTGGCAAAGGCCCGTGTCTGTTGCATGACGAGCTCTTCGGCTTTGGGCCCCTTGTCGAAGATTGCGCACCCCCACAATCCGGTCGACAGGACGGCAAGAACAACGGATGAAATCAGGATCCTGCGCATGGCGTGACTCCTCAGTGGTTGAAATTGATGGCCAGCGTTACGACCCGGCGCCCGTGCCGCCGGTTTCACGGGCCTGGCGCAACGCCCAAGCGGGCGAAGACCGCCTAATGGGCGAAGACGCCCTGGATGTTCGTTTCGTATATCTTGCGCAAGGTCTCATCGTCAAGGCCGAGTCCCCGGAACACGCCGCGCTCGTTGTCCGGATCTTTCGTGGCGTACTTCGCGCCCTTTGCAGCCAGGGGAAAACAGTAGGCGTCCTTTTCCAGCACCTCTCGGCATACTGTATTGATGGCGGCGATCCAGTCCTCCGTCTTCTCCTTGTTGCCGGTGATAACCATGTCGGTGCCGAAGAGGACGCGATCCGAGTGCTTCCGGATAAATGCCTTGAAGATATCCGGACGGCGGCTCACGGTTTCGAGGCCGCTCACGAGAATTTCGCGCGTGCCGAAGCTCGTGTCCGTGTACAGGTTGGGATAGCGGTCAAAGAGCTGCTCGAATTCGTTCCAGTCCGTGCTTCCCGGCCGGAAAAAAGTCACGCCGAAATGCGGGACGATGGCGCGCAGCTGGGGGAACTTCTCGAGGATGCGGATGAACTCTTCCTTGTAGTTGGGATAGTTCACGTGCCAGCAGATGGGCAGCCCTGTCTCGGCGCAGTAGGCGTAGACGGGCATCATGTCCTCCGTGTCCATGGGCGAGCTGTGGAAATTGCCGTGTCCGTTATAGAGTTTCAGGCCCTTGGCGCCCCGCGCCACGAACTCCTTGATCTTCTCGAGTTTCTGCGGATCGCCCGGGTAAATCGTGCAGAAGGGAATGATCGCGTCCGGGTGCTCATTGGCGGCCGCGAGCAGTTCTTCTGTGTTTTCCTCGTTGCCCTTGGCCTGATCCGCACCCTTGCCCTTGAGCGTGAACTCAGAACTGGCCACGAACAGCGTTTTCGCAACGCCGGTCCGCTGGCAGGCCGCGAGGTACTTGTTCAAGTACTTGCGCGAGAAAAGGTGTTCGTGCGCATTCACGACCTGGAACGACTTGAGCGGTGCGGTGGACGGTTCGAGTTCGGCGGCCTTGTCCGGCGCGGCCTTGTCCGGCGCGGGCACCGGAGCGGCGGCGGGCGCCGGAACGGACAAATGGGCTTTCACGACGGCAACCCCGATCGCGCCCACGAGCAGCGTGATCGCCAATGCCAGGAAGAAGTCCCGCGCATTCCAGGCGCCTGCCGGGGCAGGAACCGCCTGCGGTTCTGGCCCGGGACCCTCGGTCGCTTCTTTTTTTCGTTTCTTCTTGCCCATGAATCGCGGACCTCGCAAAAGTGGTTAGGCCGGAATGGCGTCTGTGCAGCGCGGCGCTCAGCATAGCAGAAGCCATTTTCCCCTCACAATGAGCTGCGCGGTTCAAGAGGCCTCTCCGGATTCATATTCTAAGTGCAACGGTTTGTTGCGGAGTGGGTCAGTAGCCTTTTTCCGTCGGAGCCGTCCGTCGCTCACTTGTGAGCGGCGACGGACGAGCGACAGAGGGAAAAGGCGGCCTTTTCTGTTGGTGG
>CAILVY010000138.1 GCA_903837785.1 Candidatus Hydrogenedentota bacterium | reverse complement strand
CTGAAGAGACCTCAGATGCCTAAAGGCGTTGAGCACAGTTCGATGCTAAGTTTGCGCATCCACTGTGCAGGCGTCGGTAATTCGAACAAGGATACCAGCGCATAAATTATATTGACACTGTCAAGTTGTGTCGTGTATACTCCAGTTACGTTGGGGCCGGATACGGCCATGGATACCACGGAGCAGCACCCGATGAGACTCATCGAATTGGCAGAAGCGGCGGGCCTTCCGCCCAGGACGGTTCGGCTGTACATTGCGCGCGGACTCCTGCCGGGGCCGTTGCGCGCCGGCCGGAACGCCGCGTACGGCAGGGAACACCTGGAAACGCTCCGGAAGATACGGGCGTGGCAAGAGAAGGGGCTCACCCTCGTTCAGATACGGAATGCGCTCCTCGAGCGCGAGAACAGGGAAGCGCTGCCGGAACCCGGGGGACTTTGGCAATACCAGATTGCCCCGGAGGTGACGGTGCTCGTCCGCCACGACATACCGCCCTGGCGCCAGCGACAGATCCGGCTGGCCATGCAGCGGATGCAGGAAGAACTGAAGACTCAACAGGAGGGCTTGGGAGATGACAGCGAGAAATGAATCCATGCAGGGCTTCGGGCCGTGCAACGCCGCCACGGGTCGACCGTTGGATCTGGCGATGCAGGAACTGTGGCTTTCCGGCAGCATCCTGCCGGTGGGCGCGCACCTGAGCGTCCGTCACGTGTTCACGGCGGCCGGCAAGCGCCCGGCGGAGGTGGTCTACGCGTTTGCGCTCCCACGGGATGCCTCGCTGCACCGTTTCCGGGTTTTGGGCAAGGACTTCTCGGTGAACTCCGAACTGGTTCCCGTAGAAGAGGCCCGGAAGACCTACGAAGCGGGAATCGAGGCGGGACATTTGTCCACACTGGCGCAGATGTACCGCGACGGCGTCGTGAACCTGAATGTCGGCAACATCCAGCCAGGGGAGACCGTTGCCGTCTATCTCGAACTCGCGGCAGGGGTCGAGGCCCGGGATGGCGGGTTCCGCTTCCGCTTCCCGTTCACGCTCGCTCCCGGCTACCACGCGAAGGCCCGGGCGCAGGAAACGGGTCCCGGACGCGGGGAAATCGAAGTGCCGCCGGATTCGTTCGGGGATGTGCTGCTGCCGACTTGGGTCAAGGATGCCACAGACCTGCATCGGGTAGGGTTTGAGCTGAACGTCGAGACGGCCTCGGGGGTGCTGGAAATCGCATCCCCCTCGCATGCAATCCGTGTACGCCACGAAAAGGAGCAGGTGCAGGTGTTGCTGGCCACGGAGAAGGACGTTCCCAACCGTGACCTGGTGCTGGACGTCCGCCTTGCGGCCACGGAACCTGTCGTTCTTGCCGGTATCGATAGTGACGGCCACGGGCGTTTCGCGGTCTCCATCCCCTCCACGGAATTCGGAGCAGCCGCGGAGCAGCCGCAGCGTGTGGTGTTTCTCCTGGACCGGTCGGGGTCCATGGACGGGCTTCCCCTGCAGCAGGCCTGCCGTGCCCTGGAAGCCTGCCTCGGCGCGCTCTCGGAGAAGGACAGGTTCGGACTCGTGGCCTTCGATGACAGCGTACTTGCGTTCAGGGAGCAGCTCGCGGCCGCGGACAGCGCCACCCGGGAGGAAGCGCGGCACTTTCTCAGGAGCATTGAGGCACGTGGGGGCACAGAACTCCTCGCAGGCATACAGACGGGGCGTTCGATACTGGGAGAAGAAGGCGGGGACCTCTTCGTCTTCACTGACGGGCAGGTATCGGGTACGGAGAACATTATCGCCGAGGCGAAGGCGCACAACTTCCGGCTGCACTGTCTCGGCATCGGCAGCGCCAGCCAAGACCGCTTTCTGGCCCTGCTGGCGCGGGAGACGGGGGGCACAAGCCGTTTTGTGACACCGCGGGAACGGGTTGACATGACCGCCTTGGAACTGTTTGCCGGCAGCGGCTCGGTCGTTGCGCAGGAGTTGGTGTGCTCCGCGGAAGGCCTTCCCGGGGCGGCCCTCAGCCCCGTACCGCCGCAACAGGTCTATGGCGGGACGCCGGTGCTGCTCCTCGGTCGCTGCGACGGCGAAGGGCATGGGCGCCTTCGAGCCGGGTGGAAGTCGGGGGACAAACCATGCGGCAGGGAATGGCCGCTGCGGGTGGAGAAGAGTGCGCTGGGCGATACCTTGAAACTCATTCAAGGCGCCCGATTGATTAGTGATGCGGAAGCCTCCATAACGGAGGCACCGACCCGCGGCCGGGCCGCGGAACGGAACGAACATCGCCGGCGCAGGTCCCTGGAAAAACTGAGCCGGGAATATGGGCTTGCGAGCCGGGCCATGGCCTTGGTGGCCGTGCTGAAACGGACTTCCGACCGCTCCGGAGAGCTGCCGGAAACCTCCGTGGTTCCCGTGGGCATGCCGGAGGACACGAACTTCGAGAGCTGCTTCACGAGTCCCCAGTACCGCCTCAGCAGCCCGAACTACTTTGCCGACGTGGACTCCCCGGTACTGGTGGCGGATATGTGCTTGTTTCAAGAGGCCCCGAGCAGTCCTTTGGCACGGGACATGGGGATACAGTCTTTCCCGCGGAAGAGAATGCAGGCCGGGCCGCCGGTTGCCAGAAGAAGCAGGCCAGAGGAAGAGTGCAGTGCACCGGCAGACGAGGAGCTGCTCGTGGTCCTCGCCGGCCAGTTGGAAGGGGATGGCGGTCTCCCCGGCAAAAGCATTGAAGAACGCATCGCGCGGTCCCTCGCGGCCCTTGCCGTGTTCTCTCTTGCTGGCAGCACCCTCGCCTGGGGCACCTTCTCCGCCCACATGAAACGGTTGCTGGCCTTCCTGGAACGCGTGGATGCCTCCGCGCTCAGTCCAACGCAGACGGCCACCATGGCCAGGATTCTGGAGCGGATCCGTGCGGGCGCACCCATGACCGGTGAGTGGTCCGACCTGGCCGAGAAGAGCGTCCGCAGCTCAAGAGACGATGTCGCCACCTCGTGGGACCAACTGGCCGAGATGGTCACCTTGTAGACGGGAAAGAAACAGAACCTCCGCCTGTATAGACCATTGAAGTTGATTTCCACGGGCAAGGCAGCGCAGACAGTACGGGAATAATCCGTGAAGTGAGCTCTCTGAGATGAGACACGACCAGCTGAACAGCGCTTATTGTCCCTCCCAGCCGCGATTCACGATGATCACGAGTATACGTTACCCCTGAAACATTAACGCCGAATGTGGTGTCACGCTATCGGGCGTGGCGGGAAACGTTGGATTTGCTCATGCGCCAGGAGCACAAAGGCGGCGAGAAGCTGTTTGTGGACTGTTGCGGCCAGACAATGCCCGTGACGGATCGGAAGAAGGGCGAGGTGCGTGAAGCCCAGATTTTCGTGGCCGTGCTGGGCGCGGGCAATTACACGTATGGGGATGACGCGCCCTGTCGGTCTCAGCTTTACCTGAAACGCGGCCCTAATTGGGAGGTTGGTTGTGAATACCGAAAAGCAGGAGCAAACGTTCGTAGAGCGAGCAGTGTCGTTTCCCATAGCGGAACGGGAGGAATTCGTAAACTGTGCCTACAGAGAGCACCCGGAAGAGATCATCGCGTATTTGGAGAGCAATCCTAATCCGGGTACTCTTGATGAACGTTACTTGGTCGACCTATGTGAACTCGCCATCATTCAACTTTACGTCAAAGTGGATTCATCCTTACGGGCCAGAATTGAGGCATTGCG
>CAILVY010000137.1 GCA_903837785.1 Candidatus Hydrogenedentota bacterium | reverse complement strand
TCGACAAGCAGCGCTTCGCGCGTCTCGGGGCAGCCCACGATGAAAGCGTTGGCCTCGTTCACGCTGAGCAGGAAGTGTCCGAAAATCATCGGAGGGCGCCCTCCAGGTTCGCGTTCTCGAAATTGGCTTCGCCCGCGGCGCCGCGCAGATCGGCGCCCTGCAAATTGGCCCGCCGGAAGATTGTCCGTTGGATGTTTGCGTTTCGGAAGCAGGCCCCCTGGAGATCGGCCTTGCCGGGCCGCGCATAGTAGAGGTCGGCCCCCGAGAAATCCGCGCCGCGCCCCGTGGCGCCCACGAGGTTCGACCGCTGCAGCTTCGCCTCCGTGAATCGCGCGCCGGAGACATCGGCGTCGCCGAGCACGGCAAACTCGAGCTTGGCCCCGCTGAGGTCGGCGCCCCGGAGATCCGCGCCGTCGAGGAAAGCAAAGCGGAGGTTGGCCCCGCGCAGATTCGCGCTGGCCAGCGTGGCGCCCGAGAGGCGTGCCCGGCGCAGGTCAGCCCCTTCGAGATTCCTGCCCGAAAGTTCGACGCCCGCCAGCCACGCGTCGGCGAAGCCTTCCGGCGTCACGCGCTCCGCGTAGGCGCGTTTGTCTTCGAGATGCTTCCAGCAATGCGCCGCCCCCGTGAGCGCATTCTGCGCGCAGCCGGCCGTGGCGCAGGGCATCGGTTCGTAGTGGCTTCCCGTCATTTCGCGCATCTCCTGCTGCGGCATCGTTCTAAAGGCATCCTACAACGTTTGCGCAACGCTGACAAGACCTTGCGGGGCTTCATGGGCTTCTTTTATGATCTCCCGAGGGACGTGTGCAACCAGAAAGGGTATTTCATGCCAACGAAACGGGCCGCGAAAATCATTGACGGGAAGAAGGTTTCGGAAGCCATCCTCGCCGAACTGAAACTCGAGATCGAGGGATTGAAGGCGCGCGGGATCACGCCCGGGCTCGCCGTCGTGCTCGTGGGCGAGGATCCCGGCAGCCAGATCTACGTCCGCAACAAGCGCCGAACCTGCGCCGAGATCGGCATGGCCTCGTTCGCCTATGACCTCCCGAAGGAGACGCCGGAAAAGAAGCTGCTCGACCTCATCGCGAAATTGAACGCGGATCCCAAGGTTCACGGCATCCTCGTCCAGAGCCCGCTGCCCAAGCAGATCGACGAGCAGAAGGTCCTCAACGCCCTCGACCCGAACAAGGACGTGGACGGATTCCATCCCGTGAACAAGGGCAAACTCCTGAACGGCGAGGACTGCTTCGTGGCCTGCACGCCCGCCGGGTGCCAGGAACTGCTGCTGCGCTACGGCTATGATCCCGCCGGAAAGCACGTGGTGATTGTCGGACGCTCGAACATCGTCGGCAAACCGGTCGCCGCGCTGCTGATGCAGAAGGCCAAGGGCGCCAACGCGACTGTGACAGTGTGCCATTCGCGCACGAAGAACCTGCCCGCCGTCACGAAGACCGCCGACATCCTCATCGCGGCCATCGGCGTCCCCGAGTTCGTCAAAGCACGCATGGTGAAAGACGGCGTCGTGGTCATTGACGTGGGCATGAACCGCGTTCCCGATGCGACGAAGAAATCGGGCTCGCGCCTGTGCGGCGACGTCGATTTCAAGGGCGTGAGCAAGAAAGCCCGCGCCATCACCCCCGTGCCCGGCGGCGTCGGCCCGATGACGATTGCCATGCTCATGAAGAATACTGTGCTCGCCGCGAAACGTCGCGGAAAGTAGAGACAAAAACTTCCTCACGCAGAGGCGCAGAGAACGCAGAGATTCTGGGAACTTGAATTGCTTCTCTCTGCGTTCTCTGCGCCTCTGCGTGAGGAATTCCAGACTCACAATGTTTCGGGTGGCGCCACGGGCTACTTCGCGGCCGGTTCCCCGAGGAGGGCTGTCTGCATGCGGGCCGCATCGCGCTTTACGAAGAGCATGGCGGCGCAGAACAGCAGCAGTCCGGCCAGGATATAGATGGCGGAGGCGCCGGAGATGGCGTATCCCAATCCCAACTCCTTGTTGTCGGCAATGCGCCCGGCAATGATCGGGGCCAGCGCACCGCCGGCCCAGCCGAACATGTTCATGAATCCGGCGGCCATGCCGCGCAGATGCGGCGGAATCACGTCGTAGACCGCGGCGAAGATGTTGGAATCGTACACGCCCTTGAACAGGCCCCAGCCCGCCAGAGCCGTGATCAACATAACCTTCGTTTGGGTCTGGCCGCAGAGGAACACGAAGGGCACGGCGCACAGTACGCCGAGGATCTGAACGAGGATGCGCCCGCGCGGGGTCCTCGACCGCAGGAAATCCGCCAGCGTCCCGCCGCTCGGGCTGCCGATCATGCTGGCCAGCTGCAGCGGCATCGTCGCCATCAAGCCCGCGGCCGCCAGCATGGCCATGTCGCTGGCGTAGAAGCGCTCAACCACGAAGGTTGGCATCCACACGAGGATGATCGTCGCGACGGAGTTGGCGCAGAGAAACCCGAAAAGCAGCAGGACGGCTGTCGGCGTCGAGAAGAAGACCTTGAAGAAGTGTCCGAATTCCTTGTCCTTGCGCAACGCCCGCAAGGCCAGCAGCACCACGCCGAGCACGGACAGGATGACGCAGGGCGCGTACGCGTAGACGGTGTCGAGAATGGCGGCATCCGCTGCCAGCGACCGCACGGAGCGCAGGAAGAGCAACAAGCCCACCCCGAGAAGCGCCAGGCCGATGACAGCCGTCATGTTGACGAATCCGCCGCGTTCGGCCGGGGCGGCCGCGGCTTTTGGCGCGGCTTCCGGTTCCTTCTTGATATCGGAATCGGCCAGATCGGCCGCGCCGCGTTTGGGTTCGTGCAGAAAGCGCCAGAGCACGATCGTGAGCAAGACGCCCAGGGTGCCGAAGATCAGAAAGGCCCATCGCCATCCCCAGGCCTTGCCGAGCAACCCGGCGAAGTACGTGCCGCCGATCGTCCCGAAATAGACGCTGGTTTGATTGATGCTCATGGCCCGTGATCGAGTTCGCTTCCCGTGATAATCGCTCACAAGCGACATGGCGGCGGGAAAGTAGAAGGCTTCGCCGAGGCCTTCGAAGGCCAGGAAGCCGAAGAGCATCCAGAATGAGGTGGAACTCGCGGTGGCCATGCAGATGGCGCTCCACAAACAGAGGCCGAGGAGCACCGCGTTGCGCCGGCGCACGCGATCCACAATGAAGCCCGCGAAGATGGCGCAGAGGCCATAGGAATAGCCGAAGGCCGAGCCGAGCATGCCGCCGGTCGTCTTGTCGAGGTGCATTTCCGTGCGAATGAGGGGCAGGTTCGCCGTCAGCGCCATGCGGTCCGCATAGTTGAAGAACGTGATGAACCACAGCATGGCCACCACCGCCCATTTGTACGACGAGGGCAGGCGCCGGCCCGATTCCGTGTACAGGACATCATACTCCGCCGAAATATTGCTCACGACTCCTCCTTACAGCGCGAAATCAGCGCCCCAAGACCGGACGGAGTATAGCAGCCGGACAGGATCTTTTCATCCTGCGGGAAGCCGGATGCGCGCGTCCTCCGGCAACAGGAATAGCCTGCCCTCCTCCTTCGTTTCATGCGGCGAGTGACGCAACGGCTGCAAGCCTGTTGCTCTTGTTGTAACAGGGAGCGAGTTCACAGAAAGGCGCGGTGTAATGAAGACACGATTCTCATGCAAAACCATGAATCCGAGGGCAGGGCTCTCCCGGTATGCGGGTCTGTACGTGCTGACTCTCTTGCTGATAGGCACCACGATGGGGTGTCCCCGAAAGGACACTACGCCGCCGGGAAATGTGAGCGCGCTGTCGGCACTTCCCGGCGATGGCAAGATCGATCTGTCGTGGGCAAATCCCGGTGACAGCGACCTGGCCGGTGTGCAGATTCAGCGGAAGACCGGCAGTGCGCCGACGGGGCCCACGGACGGAACAACCGCATTCAAGGGCGCCGGCAGCAGCTACAGCGACACGGGCCTGTCCAACGGCACGGCCTATTATTACGGCGCATATGCCTACGACACGTCGAACAATTTCGCTTCTGGGACGCAGGCCGTCGCCACCCCGACGTCTGTCTCAGCCCGGGCCGAAGTTCTGCAGGAGTATCAGGACGTGCGCACCGCGCTGAGCGGCGATCCCGGCGGCCAGTTGCCGGTGAACGAGGTGGGCATCCTGATCGGACTGCTGGAAACCTCCGAGGCGGACTACCGCGCGGGCAATCCCTGCGTTGCCGCGGATGAGCTGCTTCAATTCACGGAAGCGGCGCAAGGCTATCGTCAGGGCGCCGGCGGCAAGCTCATCGTTCAGGGCGGATTCGAAGCGTTGCACAACCTCGGCTGGTCCCTGCGCTATGAGATGCTCGCCGGTCTTTCGGCCGAGAACCGCTGCCCGGGCACGGAACGGGTGGGGGCCGTGGCTGATGCCGGCATGGACGATACGGCATCGGACAATGCGCGCCTGAAGACGGACGTGCTCTTCGGGGCACCGAAACTGGTTACGGTAAAGAACGGAGAAGACGTGTATACGCTGGTGGAAATCCCGGGCGCGAACACCCCGGGCGGCGCACCCGGCGCACCCGCTGTGCCGGTGCTTCGACGGCTCTTTGCCGTTCCGGAGGGCGCGCAGGCCAGTGTCGAGGTTTCGTCCGAACCGGGCGACTCCATTCAGATGAACCTGATTCCGTTTCAGGATTTGGGCCGTGCCCAGGCCCCCGGCACCCCGCCGCCCTTCGACGTGTTTCAAGATCGCGTTCCGTTCACGAAGAATCCCGATATCTATGGCGGTCAGGAACCCTATCCGGCCTTTCCCGCGACAATCACGCCGGTCGGCCGGCAGCGGGACTTGACGCTGTATCAGCTGGAGGTTCCGGCGGGCGCCTACGACCCCGCCTCGCAGACCCTGGCCCTCCGCAAGAACGTCACGGTCGATGTGAGCTTTTCAGGCGGCAAGGGAACCTTCACCACGGACCGATCGCTCAGCCCGTTTGAAACCCTCGGCAACGTGGGAATCGCCCCCCTGCTGAACGGCTCGCTGATCAAGGAATTCGCGGACGTCGTCGCGCAGCAGTGGGAACACGCGGGTGAAGAGTACATGATTCTCACGCACCCGACGTTCAAGGCCGCCGCGGACAAGCTGGCGGAATGGAAGAACAAGAAAGGCATCGTGACGAAGGTGTATGTCGTGAACGATCCCGCGGGCGAAGGCAAGCATAGCGCCGTGGAGATCAAGGAGTGGATGCGCCAGCACTACCACTCGGCCAAGATGCGGCCTTCCTACGCCCTGCTGCTCGGCGATGCCGAGTTCCTGCCGCCGTTTTATGTCCAATCCAACCTCGACCCCGGCGCCACAATCTGTTCGGACTGGCCCTACTCGAACCTGCCGCCGGACGGCCTGCTCGGGATCTTTGACATTTTCCAGGACGTGGCGCTCGGCCGCATCCCGGTGGACACCCTGGACGAGGCCAACCTGGTCGTGGACAAGATCATCAACTACGAGAAGACGCCTCCGCTGCAGCACGGCTTCTATCAGAAGGCCACGGTGGCCTCGCAATTCCAGTGCTGCCGCACGGACGTGGACTGGGCGCATCGCGGGTCGGATCAGGCCGCGTTCGTCGAGCCTTCGGAAGTGTGCCGCGATGCGATGGTGAACGCGGGGTATGCCGTGGACCGCATCTACGCCAAGACCGTGGATGGCGGCGATCCGTCCGCCTCGCCCCCGATCCCCGGCTACACCGGCGACGCGACGCCCCGATTCTACTGGGACGGCACAGCCATCCCGGCCGACATCGGCCCCGGCAGCGGCTTCGCCTGGGACGGCGACGCGACCGACGTGGTGAACGCCTGGAATGAGGGCCGTTTTCTGATGATCCACGTCGATCACGGTTACCCGGGCGGCTGGGGAACGCCCGGCTTCAACTGGAACCAGGTCACCTATGACTTGAACAGCAGCAATCTCACGCCGGTGCTCTTCAGCATCAATTGCAGCAGCGGCTATTATGACAATGAGATCGTCGGCGAGGCGGCGGATTACAGCCAGATGTACTTCACGGAGCGGCTGCTGCGTTTCCCGGGCCGGGCGGTGGCCGTCTTCTCCTCCAGCCGGACGAGCTGGATCTGGGAGAACTCCTTCCAGATCAAGGGGTGGATCGACGCGCTGTTTCCAAACACGCTCCCGGGCTTCGGCGATGGCGCCTCGCATCACCGGCTCGGCGACATCTTCGTCCACGGTGACATCTACATGCTGAGCCAGATCAACGTTTCCTTCGACGCGGCGCACGCGGGCGACCAAATCCACATGTACCACCTCTTCGGCGACCCAACCATGGAAATCTGGACGAAGTACCCCTACACGTTCCAGTTTCCCTCGAATATCGGGCTGACGATTGTGAACGGCGTGCTGGATGTCAATTATGCGGCGGACGGCGCGGTGGTCACCGCCTTCGGACATTCCCTCCAGGGTGAGCGGATTCCCGTGGGCCGGGGCAGCATCGAGGGCGGACACGCGACCCTCTTCATCGAGAATCCGCCGCGCGACGGCGAACTCCTGGATATCTCGGTGGGTCTGCCCGACGCCATCAGCACGGAATTGCAGGTGCAGGTGCCCGATATCACGCCGCCGGCCGGGGTCTACCGCTTCTTCCGGCATCGGGTGGAAAGCGGATATCAACTGACCTGGATTAACCCGGCGGATTCCGATTTCGCCGGCGTGCGCATCCAGCGGAAAGTGGGCAGCTATCCACTGTCCGTGGATGACGGCGAAAACGTGTTTGAGGGCAATGGCGAGTCTTTAATGGACGATGGCTATGTCGCCGGAGTCCCTGATTATTACTACACGGCCTTTGCTCACGACGCGGTGCCGAATTACGCGCCGGGCGTCAACGCGGAAATCGGTCAATAGCCATCGGGTGATTTGGCCGGGGGCTGCCTGGCTGGGTACTTCGAAAAGATCCCGGGAGACACTCACTTCAGACAAAGGAGCCGTCTCCCGGGATTTCCGATCAGGCGTTCCGTTTCCGGATCCTGCGATATACAATCCAGGCAACGATCACGAGTGCGCCCCACACGGGCGTCCAGATGCCGAGCCAGATGATCTTGATCCACAGGGATTGTCCAAAGAGCACGAGCGAAAGCAGCGCCTGGGACGCGATGCGCACGCTGCTGAAGGTTTCCGGCGGTGTGATCGGACCCGCTTTCGGCTTCTCGGTGATCGTCACTTGGATCGTCGAGTAGGCGATGCGGTGGCTCATGAAGCGCATGTGGCCCTGCAAGCGTTCGAGTTCGCCGCGGACGCGCGTCATCTCCTGCTCGATCTTCAGCGTGTTCTCAATCGAACTGGTCTTGCTGAGGTGATCGACGAGGCGTTCCTCCGTCTTCGTGAGGTTGCGGATGCGCGCATCCGTGTCCACGTAGTCTTCCGTGACGTCCTCCGCGGTGACCTGGTTGCTGATCACCCGGCCGAGCGCTTCGACGCCCTCCAGGGCGCTGTCCAGTTTGTCCGCGGGCACGCGCACCACAACCGTGGCGTTTCGCTGGCCGTAGGGGTCCACGCTCTCGCGCGTGTCCGAGACGTAGCCGCCCGCCGCGATGGCCGCCGCCGTGATCTGGCCTGCCGCCTGCTTTACGTCCTCCGCCTCCATCGTCAGCGTGGCGGTCTTGATGAGATAGCGATCCGGCTCGCTGCCCTCCGGCAGCGCGGCTGAACTCACCTGCGTCGGAGCTGCTGCATTCGCGCCATCGCCGTTCACGTCAACGCCCGCCGCTTCGGTTGTCAGCGCCGGGACGGGCGGCGGGGCAGGTGCTGCCACGGGCGCGGCCGGGCCGGGGTGTTCGTAGAGGCTCAGATTGCCGCCATAGACGCCGTTACCGCCACTCACACGGCCGCCATAGCCGCCCATACCGCCACCACCGCCACCCATACCGCCCATGCCGCCTGCGGCACGCCCCCCGTAACGGAGACTGTCGAGCCGCTGCTGTGCGTCAGCCGATTCTCCTCCGTACAACTGAATAGTTATGGCTTTCTGGGTTGCGTTTGTTGACCAGGTACTTGTTGGTAACATGGTGAAACTGAGAACACCCAGAAGCACCAGCATGCCGGCGGCTAGTGCCAGTGTCTGCCATCGTATCCAGCGCTTCTTGCTGAGCGATGCGAGGCCCTGCCGTCGCCAAATGGCATCCGCCAACTGTGCTTCGCGGAGAATCGTGTCGCGTTGTTCGCCGGTGAGTTCGGCGCCGGGCGCTTCGGCGAAGGATTCACGGGCGCGTTGTGCGGCCCATTCGAATTCTTTGAGCCGCGCCTGGACTTCGGGATCTTCGCGCAGCGCCTGCTCGACGGCCTGCCGCTCCAAGGCGCCCAGTTCGTTCAGGACATAGCCCGCCAGGTCTTCATCGTTGATGTGGGTAGTCATGATTGGACCTCCCGCGCCGGGTTGAGTTCCGGACGCAGTTCGCGGCGGAGCGTGTTGAGCGCGCCGGTGATGAGGTTGCTGACGGTGCCCAACGAAACACCCATCACCTCGCCAATCTCCCGGTACGTGAGTCCGTCCCGGAACTTCAGCCGGAACGCCTCCCGGGAGTCCTCCGGCAGCGTATCGAGTACTGCGCGCACGCGGGCGTGCGTTTCATTGCGTTCCGCCGCATCGCTCGGGGGCGACGCCGTGGCGCTCTCGTGATCGTCCAACGGGGTCATTCGCGCCTCCTTCTGGCGCACGCTCAAGGCGCGGTTCCGGCAAACGGTGTAGAGCCAGGGCGCCAGGTGGTCGTCCACCCGGGCCGGGTCGGCCTCACACAGCTTGAGAAAGGTGTCCTGAACCACGTCGCGTGCGCATTCGAGGTCGTGGGTGATGCCGGCGGCATAGCGAAGCAAGGGCCGTTCATATCGGGCCAGCGCCGCAGCCACCCAGGCCTCCCTGCTGAATCCTGTCGTTCCCATGGCCATTTCCCCGGGGGGTTCTGTTCGCGAACATCTTACACTGTAATGACATTCTGGACGGGATCTTGTTCAAATTCGGGAAAGCCTGTAGGCTGTGGGGGCATCCGCGGGAGCGGTGGAGGTAGGAATCGAATGTTGCCGGGCTTGCTGTTGGTCTTGGCCGCGCTTTCGGGCGCGCCTGCACTCTTTGACCGTACCTGGGATTTCTATGATGACGACCTCCAGAGTTGGGTGGCCCACTCTGGGATCTGGGAAGCGGAGGACGACATCCTTGTGCATCAGGGCACGGACAAGCGGGCGGGATTGGCCGCGCAACCCGGCCTGCGCTTCGGCGAGGTCGTCGTCGAAACCGACCTGTGCATCCCGGAGGTCTTCTCGGATTCCGAGACGGTTTGGGCGGGCCTGCTCGTGCACGCGGCCAACCCGGCGGCCAATGGCGCTTGGCACGACGGCTATCAGTGTTTCGTCCGGGCGAATGGCCTGGTCGAGTTGCATCGCGCGGACGGCAAGGCGCTGGGCGCGGTGCAGACGCGCGCGCAGCCCCTCGAAGAAACCGTGCGGCTGGGCTGCGCCGTGCGCGGCACGCACATCGAAGTGTCCGTGAACGGCGAACGGGTCATCGAAACGGAAGACGGCGCCTGTCCGAATGGCGAGGTGGCGTTGATAAGTTTCGGCGCCGTGGCCGCGTTTGACAATGTGCGAATCTGCGGAACACGGCTCGATCCGGACCTGGAAAGCACACAGGCGTCGCCCGCGCCGCATGCGCCGGTTGCAGCATTGCCGAGAGTCGCGCTGCGCAAAGACGGGTTCTTCGTCAAAGACTCGGGCGCGCGCTTCACGCCGCGCGGTTTCAATCACACTGTCCTCGCGAAGAACTGGCATGCCACGTTCAATATTGGCACGTACGACCACGCCGCGATGGACAAGACCCTTGCTGCAATGGAACAACTTGGCGCGAACGTGATTCGCGTGTGGATCTGGGGCATCCAGGGCGAAACCGGTTTCACGGGCAACCCGGCCGCGCGCGGCCTCAACAGCGCGTACATGGAGAATGTCGCGGACTTCCTGCGGCTCGCCACGAAGCACCGGATCTATGTGATTCCCGTTCTCGATGAAACGCCGCACAACGCCTACTACGATGCCGTGGACGCGGCCGCCTCGGACGGGGCGGCGCCGGACGTCACCGGCTACACACGGCAGTATCTGCTGCCGGGTCCAATAGCGGCGAAAGTGGCCGCGATCCGCGATTTCATCGAGTTCCTGCGCGACGCGGATGCGGGCCTGCTCAATGCAGTGCTCGGGTGGTCGCTCGCAAACGAGATCTTCGTCAATTACACGGACGGGCCCTTTGCGAAGACCGAGGGATCTGTCACGATCAGCGGCAAGACGTACGACCTGTCCGATCCCGAGCAACGGCAGCGCTGCTATGACGACGGCATACTCCGTTGGGCGAATACGCTGGCGGACGCGGTCGAGGCGGCGGACCCCGAAGCGCTCGTCACTGCGGGGATGTGGACGAGCGATGCCGCGGGCCGGGCGCCGGCCTACGGCCTGCTGCATCAGGGGCAGGATGTGCGGGTGCCGCCGCGGCCATCCGTACTGGGAGGCCCTGAAAGCAAGCTGGATTTCATTGATGTGCATGTTTACCCGTGGGACGGCACGCCGACGGTCCGGCGGGAGATGCACGAGCGCGATGCAGTCGTGAGACCCGCCATCGTCGGCGAATACGGCGTGTTCAAGAACAAGACGCCGGAAGAAGCCCGCGCAATGTGCAAGGAAATGCTCGCACAGGCCTACGGGATGGGGTACCTCGGCGATCTCTTCTGGATCTGGGATCTCGTGGGGGTGCCGGGGCAAACCTGGAGCGCGGTCGAAGAGGGTTTGGGCGCGTATGTCATGGGCCTGCCGCGCCCGTGAACCGGGCGTGCGACGATGGGGACCATGGGGACCATCGCGTCCATCGTGTCCATCTTGTCCATCGGAACACGTCTTGAATCCAGCTGAATCGGTGAGGAACGTAGAGGCCCTAGGGCAACTTTGCCCAACCGGTGGCGAGCAGCAAAACCTTTGCTGCGTACCCTGCGAGCTTTACTCATGCGTAAAATCCCGTTTACTATGCTCTTCGATAGTGTTCTCATGGCGGAGGAGGACAGCCATGTTGCTGGTCACGATGATCATATGGAGCTTTCTCCCGGGCGAATTACCAGCGAAGGCAAGCGACACGGGCGAAGTGCATATTTGCGCGGAAGAAGCGGTCACAGATAATGGCGGGAAAACCCTCGTTATCCTTGTGGAGGAGAAGGCATCGGGCGTTGTGCGGAAGTGCGCGCCCGCATGCGCCACGGGCATGAATGAAAAGACAATCTTCTTGCCGGATGCCACGATCCATCGCATCACGGATTTTTGTGCGTACGGACGTTTTCTGGCGATCTTCGGAGAAGTGGGCAGCGACGCGGATTGCCTGTGCATGATGCGGCTGTCAGACCTTGCCTCGTTCGGGGAAACTATAGTGTGCGTCGAGCCGAGCGTCAGCAGGACAGGGCGGTTTATTGCGTTCCTCAATCATCGCCCACGCTTCTGCAAGCCCGCCGATTTCCCGATGCACATTGGGATTCTCGATATGGGCGCTTCATCGCCCTCTGCGGTGCAAGTCTACCCTGCGCAGAAGGTCACGAACGCGACATCCGATCACCGAATGCGTGATGCGATCTCACCCCTTGCCTGGTCCGACGATGAATCGCGGCTCGCATTCCTCGAAGCAGTTCACGACGCGGATCAAGACATATGGGAAAACCCCGATGTTCATCTGGTGGTGATTGATGCCGAGGATCTTGCGAAGCCACGGATTGTCAGCCGGCCAGTTCGCCCGCTTGATTATGCGATTCCAGGCACGCGCGCACCGCATTTTTACGTATACGGCCTGAAGTGGACCGGCAACGATTCGGTTCAGGGAACGCTCGGCAACCAGAATTACTGGAACTCAAAGTCCGTCATTTTCCCAGGTGCCAAGAATTCGAACGGCATTGCCACCCTGCAAACGCCGTGATGCGTAGGGGAGGGGCCATGGAACCTGTTTACGGACGTGTGATGCACTGCGAAACCTTCGCTGCTCAATCTTCCCATCCGTCCCACACGCTGACTCAGCAAACAGCGAATGTCCTGCGACTTGCCTATAGCCCCTTCAGCAAGCCGGCCACGTGGTCTTCGTAGAGCCTCTGCCACTCGGGCGCGAGCAGGCAATCGCTGTCCTCCTGGGCGGCGCCGGGATTGGCAAGCTGTTCCGCGGTGGGGGCGTAGTAGAGGTACCCGTTCGTGCAGCCGGCGATGAAAGTCAGCTCGTGCGTCGACGCCTTCTTGATGTTGAGCCCGATCTCCACGCTCGCTTCGCCGGGGAAAGTGACAAGGACGAAGTCCCCGATGCGGACGCCGAGGATTTCTGCATCGATGGTTCGCTTGGGTGCGGCGAGATTCTCCGCCTGATGTTTGCGCAGCAGCGCGAGGTTCTCCTGGAGCCGGGTCAGCTCTTCCATGCACTGGATGTTCTCGACGTACTGTTTCAGGCTTGCCCGGTTCTCGGCATCGAGCCGCTTCAGGCCGTCGCTGCCCATGGCCGCTTCGTGCAGATAGCGATAGGCATAATGCGCCGGGAATTCCTCGGAGAAGTGGTACTTCACAGCCAGGGGGATGAAAGTCTTGAGGTTGATGTTCGTTCCCTTCAGGGACTGAAGCACCTCGGTCTGCCGCGCTTCGAGCGCTGCTATGCGCTGCGTGTGGTCGGCCCGCGGCAATGCGAGCGTCTCCCGAAGGACACTCAAGCGTTCGTCCTGCCTCGTGGCGATGCTGCGCAGTGCCCGCAGCGTGCTCAGGCCGAGTTGGTTCCCAAGCGGCTCGGCATCGTGCGGCCGCTCCACATCCTTGTACAGGGCCGGATTGATGTCGCCCGCACAACCCTGGAGAAAGAGCGCCAGCGCGCTCTCGCCGAGTTCGTCCTCGATCACTTTCGAGGCAAATCCAACCAGGTCCGCGGTGTTGCCGCCGCTGGGCACGCCCTCGATGGGATGGCAGGCGAAGTTGTAGACCGCGGCCAGGCATCGCCCGTCCTCCCGGTCCAGGCGAAGAACTCCGATTTCCGGATCGATCGGGCCAACCCCCGCCAGGGCCTCATCGGGCGGCAACGCGTACGCGCGGCGGCTGTCCGCCACGTGTCCGTTCTTCAGCGGGAGTCTGCGGTTCTCCATGATCCGATCTTCACGGCCCGTGCCCGCGCCCGCGCGGACAGGAACCTTATGGAGCGAGGCCTCTTTCACGGCCTGAAAGCTCCGTTCGGCGACATCCGTGCAAATCACCCCGTGGCAGTGGCTCGCAGCAACCAGGACGCACTCGGGCGGGATGCCGAGTTCCTTTTCGAGCCGTGCGCGAAGTGCGGGCAGAAAGTCGCCGTCGATTCTCCCGATCTCAGCGATGGCAACGGCATCCAGCGTGATCATCGCTAGTGTCGTGACATCGTTCGTCAGAACCAGCGCCTTCGCATAGAGCGGGTCATTGACCGGCCCGGCATCCCGGTCCGTGATGTCTACTTTCGCGGCGCCCGCGCGAAGGCCCGCTGCCTGGGCATTCCATGGCGGGCAAACGGACAGCGCAACGGCGGCGAAGACGCCCCATAAACACCTCTTGCCAGACAGTCGCATGGGAGCCAACCCTCCACTTCCATGATCTCCAGCTTGCACAGGGGAGAAGGGAGTGTCAACCTGCCATTCGCAATGCACGCCGGATATCGGCTACACTAGCGCGCGTCTGACGCAATTCCCAAGCCTATGAATTCTGACGCATCACATTCTTCGGAGGACCCTGCCCCATCCGGCGGACGGCGGCCACGCCGCCGCCTGTGGTGGAGTGTGGCTGTATTGTGCGTTGCCGCCGGCGTGTCGTGCGCGGCGGTATTTCTTGTTCCGTCGCTGCATCGGGACCTCCCATTGTTGAGCGTGCTCACGCCAGTGCACGCGCAGCCAGAGGCCATGCCCGCCGCAGCACCCGCGGCGCCGCCCATATCGAACAACACGGCTCCTCTTCCCACGGAGGCCAAAGAGCCCGTGCCCGTACCCGTGCCCGCGCCGGAACCAGAACTGCCGAAAGCCCCGGAAGCGCCGCCCGGGCCGCCTTGGGAAAGCCCCACGCCGCTGGCCGGCCACGCGGAGGCACCGTCGATCATCGAATTGCAGCCGTATCGTGAAGTGCAGCACCTGAGCAATGCGCGGGGCGACGAGATCCGGCTCACGAACCTGAACAAGCATGCCGGCGCGTGGTACCTGCTGGAGCTAAAAGTGAACGCGCTGGAGAACCGGCTGCATCTCGAAGTGCCGGCGCCCACGGGCGGCCTCCCGCAGCGCCCGCGGCTTTCGCTGTATCGGGACGGCTTGTCCGTCCAGTTGTCCGGCCAGCCGCCACGCACGTTTCCGCTGTGGCCGGACCCCGCGGAAACGGCTGGTCCCCAACCCAGGAACCCCACGGAACTGAACGCCGCGCCAGCCCTTGCGGAAGTGCTGAAACCCGGGCACGCATTCGATGCGCCGTTTAACATACTTTGCGACGGGCTCGTGCTGATTCGCGCGCAGAAACAAGGCGCTTCGCCGACGGTGGAGCGTGTCACGGACCTCTTGCGCACGACCCGCTTTGGCGACTGGGTCGTCGAACAAGCCAAGCCGTACCTCATCCCCTCGCCGGAACTGGGGGAGAACGGCGCGGGGGGACGAAGCACCGCGTCCGCGGAGGAGGCGCTCTATCCGCGCAAGGCGCGGCTCGAAGCCGCGGAACAAGCGCCGTCCTGCACGCCCGCCACGCTCAGCATTGCCACGGATGCGCCCGAAGGGAAGATGGCCTACGGCCAGTGGTACAAGGCGGTGCATCATCCCGGCGTCTACGTGAGCGTGATGAAGCCGTCCGTCATCGAGAAGGCCTTGCTGGAAACCTATCGGGATCGCGTGGACCGGCTCGGGAAATACGACAACGACGAACGCGAGACAGACGCTCTCGTTTACGTGTTGGCCTTCGACTCGGCCTTGTTCGGGTTCAATTATGTGTCGGGCGCGGATCATCCGCGGGTCGAGTGGTCCGCCCGGAGTGGAGCGCCCAGAAACAATCTGAAGGGCCCGGACGGCTTCGACACAGTGAAGCCGCTCAGCAAGATCGGATCGGTTCCCCCCTACGAGGCGCCGCTGGCCGCCGCGGTGTTCACGGGCGGATTCAAGCGCGAGCATGCCGCCTTCAAGTTCGGGGGCTTGGCACAAGTAAACCACGGAAGCCACTTCGGGTTCATGGAGCAGGGCGTGCTGATGAGCCGGCTGGTTCCCGGGCTCGCCACAGCCTGGATGGACCTCGACGGCACGATGGATATCCTGACCTGGCAGGAGAAGGAAGCGGGCAGACTGCCGCTCACGTTCTGCGCCCGCCAGAACGGCGTGCCGCTCATTGACGGCATCGACGAGAACGGCGTCAGCATTCCGGGCGCGCTCGTCAATCAGTGGGGCATCGGCTCGTGGTCCGGCAGCAAAGTCGGCAGCTTCCTGACAGTGCGTTCCGCGCTCGCCTTGCAGGAGACCGGGAAGCGCCGATTCATCTTCTACGCTTATTTCACCGGCTCAACGCCCAACGGCATGGCGCGGGTCTTCCAGGCCTACGGCTGCCGTTACGCCATGCAGCTCGACATGAACTCGGTCAGCCTGTGCTACTGCGCGCTGTACACCCGCGACGCCGAAGGCAGGATTAACGGCGCGGAATACCTGCACAAGGGCATGGAAAACGCCAACGGCGCCAAGGGCGCGCTGCGCTTCCTGCGCACGAACGACGCCCGCGATTTCTTCTACGTGATGAGCAAGCCCCATCCCGCCGAAACGAAGTGACGCCGTTCAGGACGGGCCGGGCTCCCGAGGCCCGCGAAACCACGCGCACGGATTCAGCCAGCGCCGGAACCGCGCCACGAACTGCGCCCCGAGAATGAGCGCGCCCAGCCAGAACGTCACTTCGCCCACCAGGATCACGATGGGGACCGCGGTGACCTTCCACGACGCCGGGATTGCGAAGAACGGCAGCACGAGGAGCGAGGCATAGAGCAGCGTCGATGCCAGGATCAACGCGATGCCAAGCCACTTGAGCACTGCACGCCTCGTCACTGGCCCGACGGGCGCAACGTTACGGCGGCTTCGAGCGTCTCGCCGGCCTTCAGGTTCAACGGCGGCTCCAGCCGGATGCGCAACGTGCTTCCCGCGCATTCGAACGCGGCGCCGGCGGCCGCGCCCTTTGCCGTAACGGCCACGCTGCCGGCGCTGTTTCCCGGCGGCACTTCGAAAGTGAGCCGGGCCACGTCGAGCGTGCCGGACGCCAACTCGATCCGGTGTGTTTGCGTATCCGCCGCGCGCTGCTGCGTGAAGACGCCGTAGCCCGCGCCCGCGCTGAAGAAGGAGACGTGGTTCTCAGGCTGCCACACGGGCTTGAATCCGAGGTGCCCGGCGGGGCCGTCACAGACGAAGCCCTGGCAGGCCAGGAGCAACGGCCAGACGGCCATGGCGCGCGCGTAGAACTTGCCGCATTCGTCGTCGCCGAAGGGATTCCCGCTGTAGCCCCACGACGTGCAGTCGTTGGGCGTGAGCTGGGCGCGCAGGCGCCCGTCATAGCGGTCGGCCACCGCCTGCGCGACAAGCAACCCCTCTTTCAGGAGGCCCGATTGGATCATCGTTCCGGCCGCGGCATACTCGAAGCCGGACATGACCTCGTCGGCATAGAGCGTGTGGTTGGCGGGACGATCCTCGTGGGGCCACTGAATCATCTGCATTCCGGAATCGGCGTCGTCCACGAACTTCCGGGGCACTTGCACGACGCCCTGGAAGCTGTGGCGGAAGTTGTATTTCAGGAGGGCGCGCAATCCGGACTGCACCCGGTCCTGCGGATAGATCCAGCCTAGATCCATCTGGCCCGCCCACCACTGGCCGAGCACCTGGTCGATGTGGCAGCCGTTGTTGTAGTCCTGCAGGGGTTCCGGGCCGGGCAATTGAATGTAGTATTCGCCGTTGAAGAGCGTGTCGTTCTGTCTCGGCTTGCCGGAGGCCGCGATGCGCCGGAAACGTTCCGCGGCCGCCGCGTCCGATTGGAGCTCCGCCATCTTGGCCGCGGCCTCGAGCGCCGCGAGATACATCGAGCCGAGCCAGGACGAACTCCCGCCGATATTGCAGTCGAGCGTGTTGTGCTGCGAGCCCGCGAGCACGCCGTCCTCGTCCGCGTCCCACGTCTTGATCGCGTAGTCCATCGCCCTGCGGATGGCGGGCCATTGCGTGGCCAGCCACGCGCCGTCCGCGCACAAGCAGTGCTCGCGATAGGCTTCAAGCACCTCGCCGCACTGGGCGTCGCACGCGATGCCGTCCTTCGGTTGGCGGAACGGCAGGGCGCCGTCGGGCAGGATGGCACCAAAGGCCTCTTCGCGCATGCGGCGCGCGATCTCCGGGAAGAGCCGGGCATGGGACTGTGCGTAATGCCAGACGTGCCCGCAGTTCCCGAAGCAGCATCCTGAATTCGGGTTGCAGCCTTCCCATCCGCCGAAATAGCCGTCTTTCGCCCAGAAACACGTGCCCGTGCGCAGGATGGCGGTTTGGGACGTGATGCGGTCGAGCAGCCACTGCGGCAGATTCGAACGATAGACCGTGTCGTGATACAGGCGTGTGGCCCCGGCGAGTTCCCCGTGGCGGACGACGACTTCCCGGGCCACGGCGAGCGCATTCGGCCACCAGTTCTCGTACTGCTGCCCGTCATGTTTCCAGGGGGTCTCCGGCGCGCCATGCGTCTTGTTCGGGAAGTGCCAGGCCAGCACAAAGACCGCATCCATGGATTCGCCCGGCGCCACATCACCCCGAACGCTGAGCGCGCCATCGAGGGTCTCATTCTTCGGAGAGGGGCCGGCCTCATCCACTGCGGCCGGCGCGCCCAGATCCCTGAAGGACTCGTGCAGCGTGTTGATGTTCTCCCACGACGCACAGCCCGACGCGTCCTTCGACAACGCGGCCAGCGCGAGGTCGCCCGCGCCGGAAGCGCCGGAGGCCATGTGCAGAAGCACCGCCGTATCCTCGCGCAATACGCGGTTGCGGTTGCCGCCGTAGTCCTTGCAGGCGCGCCCGTCGATGGGCTCGAGGCCCAGATACCCCGCGGCGTTCTGCTGCGCGGCCAGGAACGACGCTTTCACGGGCTTGCCGCTGACGTTCCTGGCGGTGAATCGGACGATCGCGCAGGGGATCGCGGAGTCCCGCGCATTGAACGGGATCAGCGGATTGAAGACTTCCATCGTGACTTGCAGCGGCAATTCGGGATCGGCGAAGTCAAACCAGCCGTAGGGATACTCGCCGCGGAACGTGAGCGAGGCCGCCGCCTGAAACGGGCCGGCCGGCGTTGTCTGCAACGCGCGCACGACCGCGGCGCCACCTTCGGGCACCGCCCGCAACGCGAAGAAGGTATTCGGAAGGCGCGGCGCGTTGTAGTTGCCGAAAATCTGCCACGACACGGGCTCAGCCCGGCCGTTGAAAAAGATGCGCCCGGCGCCGATGCCGCCGATCGGCAGGCTGATGGCATCGAGATATTCGCCCGCATAGACGCGTTGCGCGCCACGCTCCGTGAGCCGCGGCGCCGCAAGGCGCTGCTCCAGCCATGTTTCCTTCTCTCGCGCCCGTTCCTCCCGCATGCGCTTTTCCTCCTCGGCCTGGCGTTCGCGCCCCTGGAGCGATGCGGCGCGGCGCTCCGCCCAGCCCGCCGCGTCCACGTGGCGCGCAACATCCTCGGGACTCAGTGCGCGCGTGTATATCGCGAGTTCATCCACGGCGCAGGCGAGCTTTTCCTTGCCGTCCACGCTCGATGCGCCCACGCATAGCGGCAAGCCCTTCTTCGACGTATCGAAGAGGGAACCGCGCGCGGACATGCCGCACGGGACGCCATCCAGATAGAAGGCGGTTTGTGCCCGGGAGTTTGTCACCGCGAGGTGATACCACTGGCCGAGGGCGATGGGGCCGTCCGGCGGCGTGATGAACGTCACCGCCTTGCCGTTCCAGAGCGCAAGCAGCTTCATGTCGGCCATCACGTGGATGCTGAAACGCGTGGGGTCCGCGCCGCCCCGCTTCGCAATGATGCACGGATTGTACTGCGTGGCCTGCGCATCCACGCGGAAGAACAGTTCGATCGTGCATTCGTCCACATCGAGCACGGGACATTCCCCGAAGCTCAGATAAGCCTTTTCGCCGAGGACGGCCGCCGTGCCTTCCACCGCCCCCTCCGCAAACACAGGCTTGCCTTGATGCGCCTTTCCGTGCAGCCCGGCCGGGGTGGCGTCCTTCAGATCGCCGTCCATGCGCCAGTACGCGGCGAGCCCGGGCTCCTGGCGCAGCGCCTCGTCATAGGGCGCGGCACCGGCGGAAAGACAGAACATGAGCGCGGCGAACACCGGCCCGAAATGGCGGAGGCGGCTGTTTGTATGCATAGTGCGAACACTCTAGCCGCCTGCCGCGGCGCTGCGCAAGATTGTCATTGAGAACATCCGGGCATTTGATCATAATCGTGGGCGTTGAGACTTCTCAGGAGACGATCGATGCTGCAATGCCCCCAGTGCGGTTCGGAAACCTTCTACATCGAACGGGAAGACCGCGTTGTTTACTTCTCCGTGAATGAGGCCGGTGAAGCCGTTGATGTGATGCCGCCGGAGGAGGCCGTGGTCCTGAGCCCCGATACGATCATCTACTGCACTGTCTGCACGTGGAATGGCGTGGCCGGCGAACTGAAGCAAGACGTCTGAATCGGCCGTCCGGCCGGCATGAAAGCACCTTGGGACGATGTCCTACCCTGAAACGGCCCCTGTGTCCTTGTGCCCGCATTTTGGCGAATGCGGCGGCTGCCAAACACAGCAACTTCCGTATCCCGAGCAACTGGCGCAGAAAGAGTCCCTCTTGCGGAGCCTCTTCGCCCCGTTCTGGGAACACCCCATTCCCGTCGCGCCCTCGCCGGTCCTCTGGCACTACCGGAACAAAGTGGATCCCTCCTTCGCGCCGAAGCAGTATCCCGAGGCGCCGCCCAAGGGCTTTGAACGCGAAACTGTGCTCGGCTACAAGCGGAAAGGGCGGTGGTTCTGGCCGATCGAGATCGAAACGTGCCTCATCGGGCCGGAAGGCCTGCCGAAGCTGCTTGACGCGGTCCGGGCGTGGCATCGGGCTGCGGGACTCCGCGCCTTTGACTCGCGCACGGGCGAGGGTTTTCTGCAATGCCTGCTCGTGCGCGACGCCAAGCGCACCGGCGAGCGGATGGTCATGCTGATCACCCGGGCGGGCGCTTTCGATGCCGCGCCGTTCGTGCAGGCGGTCCTCGAGTCCTTCGCGCCGCAGAGCATCTACCGGGGCATTCGCCATGGAACGTCGGATGTGGCCTTCGCGGACGAGGTCGAACTCCTCTACGGCACGCCGGAGATCGCCGAGCGGCTCATCATTCCGGATGACGAGCGCCCGCAAGAACTGCAGTTCCGCATCTCCCCGTTCAGCTTCTTCCAGACGAATACCCTGGCCACGGAACAACTATACGGCCGTGCGCGCGCCTGGGTGAAATCCTGCCGGCCGCGCGTGCTCTATGATCTGTACGGCGGCATGGGCGGCATCGCGTTCAGTTGCGCCGGCCTCGTGGATCACGTGTGGTCTGTCGAGAATGTGGCCTCCGCCTCGGAGGATGGCCGCCACAACGCCGAACTCAACGGCATCGGGAATGTCACGTTCGAGACGGAGAAGGTCGAGGCCTATCTGAAACGAATGCTGGCGGAAGGCCGCGGGACAGAAGAGGCCGCGGTGATTGTGGATCCGCCGCGCGCGGGCATGCATCCGAAAGCGCTGAAACGCCTGATCGAATGGGGGCCGCCGCACGTGCTGTACATTTCCTGCAACCCGAAGATCCTCGCGCAGGAGCTTCCGGCCCTGCTGGAGCGCTACACGCTGCAATCACTGAGCGCGGTCGATCTCTTCCCGCATACGAAGCACGTGGAAGTCGTCGCGGAATTCGCGATGACTCAGTAGTTCGGGCCGTCAACCTCGAAGACGAGTCCCGGAATCTTCTTGTATTCGAAACGCACCGCCTTGTTGTTTCCGACGATGTTGATCACTTTCAGTTCGTCGAACTCGTCGCCCTCGCGCGCGGTCAGGCTCTTCATCCGGCCGGTCGTGCGATCCGTGATCCGGAGAAAGATGCTGGTTATCTTCTTCTCTCCGTCGTCGATGAACCCTTTCACCTCGACCGTGGGACGTGACAGGACCTCCTGCGCGCGGGCGTCCAGGCGCGAGATCATGGCATTGTCCAGGTTCAGGATCTCGTGCGCGTCCACGCAGGCCTCGACAAGGCGCCAACGCTCCTGATCGCGCGCGCGTTTGGCGATGTCCACGATCTCGTAGCCCAGTTCGCGCAGCACTTCCTGGCCCGCGGGATACGCGCCATACTGCAGCTGCGCATCGCGCAGGCCGTTGATGACAAGGTCGCGGGCTTCAGGCAGCAGGCCCGGCCCGGCGGTTCCGGTGTTCGTCACCTGGCGGAAGGGTTCAATCAGCGGCTTCACTTTGGCCGCAATCTCGGCCTTGGACGGGCCAGGCTGCGCCGCTTCTTCGGCCTTCTGCCAGAAGCTGCCTCCGCACCCGGCCAGCAGCAGGGAGAAAAGGATCAACACCGGCACGCCGGATTTCATGTTAGCGGCCTCCCCAGTTCCAGACCCAGCGCTGACGCAATCTCGTCCGCGCTTCGCGCCGGATTCACGGCAAGAAACGCACCTTCTTTTGCCGAGACATATTTTTCGCCCAATGCGGCAAAGAACGCGTTCTTCTCCCACACGGAGGCAAAGCGGGCCTGCGCCCAGTCGCTGAGATACCCCATGCCCGCATGCCCCTGCAGGAGCGTGTGCGCGTGAATGATGTTCGCGCCTTCAAGGAAGACCGGGTACAGCGGCTTCAACTCGGGCGAGTCGAAGGCGTCCACAAAGCGCTGGCCATAGGCGTTCATCTCAGTGCCCACGACAACGGGGAGATTCCGCGCTTTTGCACGCTCCACGAAATCGTACAGGTTTGCCACCTTGAGCTTGCGCACGTCGGGATCCTTGAAGTTCCAGTTGCGCTCGGGAATGACTGTAAGGATGGCCGCGCCGGAGGACTGCATGACATCGAGCAGTTCCTCGATGGCGGCCTCCCCCGCCGAGGTGCCGTCCACCCAGGCGTAGCTGGGGATGGCGCCGTTGGCAAGAATGAAGTCGTTCACCTCCTGGACGCGCGGGAATTCCGGGCCCTCGGGCTTCACGTACCCCACGCCCCCGGCCTTCATGGTTTTCGCGCGGATCAGGCCCTGAAAGATGGGCCCCTCGTCCAGGCAGCTCTTGATGGTGCCGATATCCGCGTTCAGTTTCTGCGCCCAGAAGGCCGCGCGCGCGTCCGCTTCGGGAAAGACCGCCTTCGCTTTCGTATCGTAGGCGGTGCAGACATGGCGCTCTGTGGCGTTGCCGTTCGGCGTCAACGGCAACACGTCCGCGTCATAGTCGAGCCGAACCGGATCGAGATGCGGGTTGATCCGATCGACCATGCTGCGGTTCCGCGTCTGGGCGATCTCCTTCAACTGCCCCATCAGCTCCTCGCCGCAGACGGAACTCGACGTGAAGCCCACGCCCACGTGATAGCTGACGCCCGGCTCGCCCGGCGAATTCATGACGCGTGTGCCGAATTCCGGCACGAAGATGCGTGTCTCGAATCCCGCGCAGGCCCGCAGCCTCAGCGCACGGCACGCATCCAGAAACTCGTCCACTCCGTCGAGCACGTCGAAGTCCACGAGGCCCATGCCGCGCAGTCCCTCGCACTTGGCTTTCCACGCGAGATACGCGGGCGAATACCCGTAGCCGTTGTACGAGAAGAAGCTGTGCGCGTGCAGGTTGAAGAAGGGGCCTTCCGGCGGGAACTCTATTTCCCCAGCGTCCACGAGGGCGATCAGGCCCTGCAGAGCCTCCCAGCGCTTCGCGCGGTCAAAGTCCTCCAATGCGGCTTCAAGTTGGGCGGGCGTCTTCACCGGCGGTCTCCTTTGTGGACTTCGTTTCCAAAGCGATCGTACTCCATGGCGCCGCGTCATTCCAACGCCCGGGGTCAGCGCGCGGTGAGGCGGTAAAGCTCCCAGGCGATGGCCGCGTTGACGATGCCCGACGCCGGGAGCAGCGGCACGTCGTAGCCCTCGAGGGGCACGCAGGCATCCGGCCAACTCCACATCGGGTCTATCCAGACGACGCCGCTGTCGTGAACAAAATCCCGGTCGGCAAAGAGGGCGGTATAGGCAACCTGCGCGCCGGCGGGCCGTGTCTTTCGGAGCAGGTCGCCCGGCGGATGCTGATAGCCAATCAGGATCGCCACGTCTCCGGCGTGATAGGCATCCTCGGGCTTCGGACCGCGGAATCCGGCGTTCCACACCGCCGAGCGGAAAATTGCGCCGAGCGCGGTCTTCCCCACCTCATCCGGAAAGAGGTGCCCCATGCTGTACATGAACAACTGCCGCTTCGCCGCCCGCGCCTCGCGCGCCCAGGCCCCGGCGCGTTCCAGTTGCGCCCGCTGCTCGCGATCGACCCGGCGAAGCATGGCGGAGACGTTGTCGGCAAAGCGGTTGCCTAGCACGCCATAGGCCACCGGAGGCACCTGCTTATCGTCGTGAAAGGGGACCTCGCCGTTCTTGTATTGCGTCATGCGGGCATAGCCGCCGTAGGCGCCGATACTCTCGAAGATCACCGGCATCTTGCCGCGCCGCGTCAGGGCGGCTACGAGTTCGCCGGTGAACAACCACGCGGGGATCGCCTGGGCGAGCGAGGGGGAGATGCCGCACACCTCTGCGTGCGTGGGGATCACGGCGCCCTTAGCGTCCGCGCCGCCAAACGCAGCCACAAATGCCGGGCCGTCCGGGGATGTCCCGCCCGATTCGGGAAAATGCAGCACGACGTCGCCCGCGGCCGGAACAGACGTCCCGAGGCTTCGAATCATCATGAGCCCGCCCGCGCGCCCGGTGATCTCGCTCACGAGCGCCGGGTTGCCCGATGCCCAGAGTTTCCCGCCTGCCAAAAGGCGATCTGCCGCCGTCTCCACGGCCGTTTGTATGGCCAGGAGATCAGCGCGGCCCAGTTCTACGGCCTCGGCCGTGCGCAGGAGGCAGGATTCGGACGGCGTAACCTCGGCCGCGGCCGCAATACTGCACAAGAACATGATCCATTCCATGAGGCGCCTCCCGGTTGATGCGGAAGGTACCACGGGCGCCGCGAGGGCTGCAAGGCCGGATTTCGGAGGAATTGCACGGAAACGAAACCCACTCGCCCTCTCCCCCACTCTGTCGCTCTCGTCCTGCCCACACACGGGGGGCGAGGTTGGCTGCCCGCGCCGAGCGGTGTGCTCAGTCCGGCGCCTCAGCGCGGGGCGGAAGCGGCCGGCGGTGCGGTGAAGGACTCGGCGGCGAGGTCGGGATTCACAGTGACGTTCGAGAGGGTGAGCACGGAGACTTCTTCGCCTTGCTCGCCGAAGAAGACAGCTTTGCGCTGGAGCCCGAGCTCCCGATCCAGGTAAACGCACAGCCGCTTGACGGCCGTGACTCCGCCGTGGTTCTTCGGAAGGCACTCGAGGGCAAAGGCGGGAACGCCGTCGCATTGGGTTTCGCGGACAGCCTTGATCTCGCATTGCGCCTTGATGCAGTCGAGGAGCCTTCCGCCGCCGGGCGGGGTCGTCTGTTCGAGGACGTTCGCTTCGATGATCCGGGCCTGCCTGTTGGCGCCGATGGCGTTGATGCGATAGAGGGTGGCGCCATCGAAGAGGGTCTCGATTGCCCCCTTGGCCAGCTTCTCCCCCAGGCCACCCTTGAGTCCGGCCCGGATGCGGTATTTCTCCTGGGCGCCGTCCTTCCGATAGGCCAGCGTGCCGGCGCTCTCGGAGTCGACCCGTTCCAATCCCATCTGGAAGCGGGTTTTGACCGCCAGTTCGGCGCGGAGCGCATGCACCCCTTCCCATGCCTGACGCACCTGGCGATCGACCTCGGCCAGTGTGGGTTCGGCCACGCCTGCGAAGGGAATAAGGAGCAGTATGGCAGCGAGCAGACGGTTCATGGGGTGTCGTCCTCTTTTCCGCCCGGCCCGCCGGAGGATCAAGAGACGGGCGTGACGCGGATAGTACTCATATACCCCGAGTGGTCGCTCAAGTCAAACGTCTTGCCGTCTTCCTGAACACGCTCGGCGATGGGCACCGTCTCGAGCAACTCGGCCGTGAACTTGGGATTCTCGACCGTGAAGATGTGATCGAGACGGGTGTCGATGCTCATCATGCGCACGAGTTTCGCCGCGGCGACAGCCGCCTCGAAATCCTCTTTGCCCGGGCCGCAATTCATGTCGCCCGTCAGGAATGCGGGCGAGGTCTTGCTTCGGGTGTCATTGATGAACTGGGCCAGTTCGAGCATCTGATCCTTGCGGACGAGGCGATAGCGGGCATTGCCATAGCCCGCCTGCGCGTGGGTGTTGTACAGGTCGAGGAATCCGCCGTTCGGCAGGGCGATGCGTGCGAGACCGACGCCTTTGCCGGCCCACCAGTCGCCCTCCCAGACCTTGTACCACTCATTTGCTGTGGTGTATCGGTGAAACCAGGCCTCCTGGATGGGGAAGGCGCTCATGATGAAGACGCCGCTGCCGACGGTTCCGCTGCCGAAGTACTGACTGTGGGCCAGGCGCGAGTTGCCCAGGGCCTGGATCAGGATCGCGCGCTCATCCTCGACGAAGGCCTCCTGAAAACCGACAACGTCCGGGTCGAGTTGTTGGAGCACGCGCCCGATGGCGCGCATCCGCGCGGGGCGGTTGAAGCCCACGACATACGTATCCTGGATGTTGAAGGTCGCTATCTTCAGGGTGAATGGCTTTGCCGGGGGCGCGGGAGGCGTTGCGAGGAGTGGGCTCTTCGAGAAGTCGGTGGGCGCGTCCACGCGCCCGTTGAAGAAGGACATGACGAACACGAAGATCATCAACAGAAAGACGAGTACGAAGGGAAAGGCGACGATGCCGCCACAGACGATAAGCACCTTCTTCATGGCACGCTCCCGAGTCGATTCAGGAGATTGGACGGGCATCGGAGAAGCGGGGTTTCACGAACCCGTCATGGCGGGGCCGCGTAACGGGGCGCTTGGGTTCAAAGCTTGACCCGTTGCACTGAACTAAGTAGTATTCCAGCCACTGACGCAATCCTTGGGCAATCGGCCCCGCCGGGCCGGGATGAGGGAGAAACAGACGTATGAGCCATCAAGCCGCGGATATCAAGCCTTTCAAGCTCTTTGCCGGGAGCTGCATTACACTGATCGCGACGGCCATGACCTTCGCCGTGCTCAGCTCGATTATCGATCCGCTGAAAAAGCAGTTCCTGCTGGCGAATTGGCAGGTGGGCGTAATCACGGGCGCGGGCCTGTGGGGCTTCCCCATTTCGATCCTGATCTTCGGGCCCTTGTGTTCGGCGCTCGGCATGCGCTTTCTCCTGCGCATGGCGTATGCCTTCTTCTTCATCGGCGTGGGCGTCATGGTCTTCGCCACGGGCTTCTGGATGCTCTTCCTGGGCGCGCTGACGATTGCGTTTGCCAATGGCCTGGTCGAGGGCGCGTGCAACCCGCTCGTGGCCACAATCTACCCCGATCGCAAAGTCCAGAAGCTGAATCAGTTCCACGTCTGGTTCCCGGGCGGCATTGTCATCGGCGGCCTGCTCTGCTTCCTCATGGACCGCTACGAGTTCGGCAACTGGCAGATCAAGCTGTGCCTGATCCTGGTTCCGGCAGTGGTTTCGGCGGCCATCATGATGTTTGAGAAGTTCCCGCTCACGGAGCGCGCGCAGTCCGGCGTCTCCTTTGGCGGCATGTTCGCGGCCACGTTCTTCCGCCCCCTTTTCTGGTTGCTGTTGATCTGCATGATGATGACGGCCTCCGTGGAACTCGGCCCGAACCGCTGGATTCCGTCCGTGTTGGATAATGCCGGCATTCACGGCATGCTGGTGCTGGTCTGGACGAGCCTGCTGATGGCCTTGCTGCGGCAGTTCTCGGGGCCGGCCGTCAAGAAGCTTTCGCCCACCGGCATGCTGCTCAATTCCGCGCTCCTGTCGGGTTTGGGCCTGCTCTGGCTCAGCTACGCCCAGAGCTACACCTCGATCTTCCTGGCGGACACGCTCTTCGCAGTCGGCGTCTGCTACTTCTGGCCGACGATGCTCGGCGTGGCGGCGGACCGGGTGCCCAAGGGCGGCGAACTGGCGCTGGCCATGCTCGGGGCCGCGGGGAACCTGGCCGTGGGCCTGGTCACCATCCCGATGATGGGCCTGATAGCGGACTTCTACGGGCATGACACTTTTGACGTCCCGAAGACCGCGGCCATCGTTCAGCAAGTCAATGACACGTTGCCGCAGTACAAGCAAACGGGCAAGGATGAGTTGAACGCGGCCATCGACGAAACAATCGTCCTGGCCCAGACAGTGCTGGCGGAGTATAAGGTGAACAACACGCTCACCCGGAACACGACGGCCAACGTGCTGCGCGGGGCAATCAAGTGCGCGCCGGCGAGTGCTCCCATCGTGGTGGCCGCCAAGGAGGACCTGAATCCCGCCGAGTTGTACGGCGGCCGCATGTCGTTCCGGATTGTATCGGGCATGGCGGTGATTCTGGTGCTCGTGTTCGGATCAATTTACGCCCGGGACCGCATGCGCGGCGGCTATCAGGCGGAGAAGATCACCGCGTAGTTTCATTACGGAGAAGTACGGGCTGCGGATGAGCGCACCGGTGCGTTTGTCCGCAGTCCTTCTCAATAAGGAATGGGTGCCATGCGCAAGTTACGTATTGCCATCATCGTTGTCCTGATTCTGTTTGGCCTGGCGGTGGGCGCCGCGGCGGCCGGGCTGATGGTTCTCAAGAAGAAGGATCCGTTCCTCTACGCGATGGCGATTGAACTGCGGCAGCCAATGCGCCCGGACCTGATGTATATGCCGGAGAACGCGCCCAAGCCGCCGCGCGGCTATCTTTGTGGCGCCATGCCATTGATCTCTTACGCGCTCGGCCTCGCGAAGCCTATCGACATCGAGAATGAGAAGAGCATTCCCGTTCCCGAAGGGGTAACCGTGAAGACCGACATCGAATATGGCCGCGTAGGGGACCGCGCCTTGCTCCTTGATCTCTATTCGCCCGAGAAGCTGGACAAGCCCGTTCCGGGGCTCATTTTCATTCACGGGGGCGGATGGTCCTCCGGCAACAAGAAGGACTACAAGTACTACACGGTTCGCTATGCCAAGCGCGGCTTCGTCGCGGCGTCCATCGGGTACCGTTTCGTGCAGGAAGCCCCGCTCCCGGCCTGCGTCGAGGATGCGAAGTGCGCGGTGCGCTGGATGCGCGAGAACGCGGCCCAGTTCAACGTGGACGCCAGCAAAATCGCCGTGATCGGCGGCTCCGCGGGCGGCCACTTGTCGCTGATGGTCGGCTATTCCTCCAACGTTCCCGAACTCGAGGGCACGGGCGGGCACGCCGGCGTGAGCAGCGCCGTGGCGGCTGTAGTGGATTTGTACGGCCCGAGCGACTTCACAGTGCCGGGGGCGCGCAACAACTCGACAGTGCTGAACGGCATGAAGAAGACCTTCGACGAGGCGCCGGATCTCTATCGCCAGATGTCGCCGATCAGTCACGTGAGGAAGGACGTTCCTCCGACGCTGATCTTCCAGGGGACGCTCGACAACATTGTCCCGGTCGAACAATCGGACATGCTGGCGGAGAAGCTCAAGGCGGTGGGCGCCACATACTGGTATGACTGCATCCCCGGCTATCCGCACACGATGGACATTTTCGAGCCGGTGAATGAGCATTGCCAGCAGGTCATGAACATCTTCTTCGACAAGTACCTTCTGGGCAAATAACCGGACGGACTCGCGTGAGCCGCGACGAAAGGCGCCATGAGTTACATCGAGATCTTTTTGGCAAGAGTGAGCGACATTGTGTGGGGGCCGCCCATGCTCATCCTGCTGATGGGCACCCACATATTCCTCACAATCCGGCTGCGCCTGATCCAGCGATTCATCGGCAAGGCGATCAAGCTGTCGCTCCAGCGGACGCGGGAGGGCGAGGGCGAGATCAGCCAGTTCGGCGCGCTCATGACCGCCCTGGCCGCCACCGTGGGCACAGGCAACATTGTCGGCGTTGCGACGGCCATCGCCGCGGGCGGGCCCGGGGCAGTGCTCTGGATGTGGCTCACGGGCGTCTTCGGCATCGCCACGAAGTACTCGGAAGCCCTGCTGGCGGTGAAATACCGCGTCCTGCGCCCCGATGGCACGGTTGCCGGCGGGCCGATGTACGCGCTGGAGAACGGCCTGAACGCGAAATGGCTCGGCGTTCTTTTCGCGTTCTTTACGTCCATCGCCGCCTTCGGCATTGGAGACATGGTTCAGGCCAACGCGCTGGCGGGCGTGCTCAAGGATGCGGTGGGCATTTCTCCCTGGATCAGCGGCGCGGTGATAACCACTCTCACGGCGATTGTCGTGCTGGGCGGCATCCGGTCGATTGCGCGGGTGTCCGAGGCCCTGGTTCCTTTCATGGCGATCGTCTATGTGGGCGGGTGCCTCATCCTGCTGTTCATCGGCATTGACACGTTGCCCGCAACCATCCTGCTTATCGTGAAGAGCGCGTTCACGGGCCAGGCCGCCGTCGGCGGGTTCCTGGGCGCGGGCGTGCGCGCGGCCATGCGCTACGGCGTGGCGCGCGGCCTGTTCTCGAATGAATCGGGGCTCGGCAGCGCGCCCATCGTCGCCGCCGCCGCGCAAACCAAGAACCCCGTGCGGCAGGCACTTGTCTCTTCGACCGGCACGTTCTGGGACACCGTGGTCATCTGCCTGATGACGGGCCTGGTCATCGTCAACTCCGGCGCCTGGACCACCGGACTGAAGGGCGCGGAACTGACGCACAAAGCGTTTGCCGATTTTCCGGGCATTGGGCCCGTCATCCTCACGCTCGGCATGATCACGTTTGTCTTCTCCACGATTCTCGGCTGGTGCTACTACGGCGAGAAGGCCATCGAATATCTCCTCGGACCGCGCGCGATCTTTCCCTATCGCTGCCTTTGGGTGGCCGCGGTCATGGTCGGCTCGGTCGTATCGTTGCCCGTGGTGTGGTCATTCGCCGACATCGCCAATGCGCTGATGGCCGTGCCCAATCTGATCGTGCTGGTCTTGCTCAGCGGCGTGGTCGTGGCCGAGACGCGCCACTACCTCTGGAACAACAACCTGAACGATTCCTCCAGTGCGGGCAAATGACGCGGCGCAGTCCGGTCAAGCGCCGTACCGCGCTTTGAAACGGGGACTTCCGTCCACATAGTCTATAGCCGCGTAAGGCTTTCAAACGAAATCTTCGCCGCATTGCTCCGGTGGAACGCCGTTGCCGGCACTGGTGAAAGGGCGCCCCATGCATAGAATATGGCTTCTTGCCATCCTGGCGTTGTGGTCCGTGCATTTCAGTTTTGCACAGGCGCCGGAATCCGCGGCCGGCAGCACGCCGCCCGACACGGCGGCAGCGGAGGCGCCCCGCGAACTTACGCTGGCGCAGGCGGCCGCCCTGACGCTGCAAAACAGTCCTGAGCTGGCTTCGTTCCGGTGGAAGATCCGCTCGGCCGAAGCGCGCACGCTGCAGGCGTCGCTGCGGCCGAATCCTGAGCTTTCGCTCGAGATCGAAGACTTGCGCTGGAAGGAAGGCCCCGGAACGCACGGGGTCACGCGATCCTGGGGCGCCGGTGCCGGGGGCTTCAGCGCGGGCCGGGAGCACACGCGTGAATCGGGCGCGAAAGCGGGCTTCGCCGAAAGCCAGTTCACGCTGCGCCTCGCGCAGGTCATTGAACTGGGGGGAAAGCGTGTGAAGCGCTTTCACATGGCGCGGCGCGAGCAGGACCTGGCGCAATGGGACTATGAGGCGGCGCGGCTGAATGTCATGACGAAAACGACGCATGATTTCATCGCCACGCTCAGCGCCCAGCGCCGGCTGGAACTTGCCTCGGGCATGGTCCAGGTGGCGGGGGCGGCCGCGGAGGCCGTCGCAGCACGGGTGGAGGCGGGCAAGGTCTCTCCGCTGGAATCCAACAAGGCGCAGACGGAACTGGATTCGGCGCGCATCGCCGAGACGGAGTCACGGCACGTGCTGTCCGCGGCGCGCGCCTCGCTCGCGGCGAATTGGGGGGCCTCGGCGCCCGATTTTGAGCGGGTCCTCGGCGATCTCGATGCGCTTCCGGGGTTGCCGTCCTTCGAGAGCCTCACGGCCTCGCTCGCGAAGAATCCGGATGTGGCGCGTTGGGCGGACGAAATGGAAGCGCGCGAGGCGGCAGTGCGCGCGGCGCGGTCGAAGCGCGTTCCGGACCTCACAGTGACCCTGGGGCTGCGCGCCACGGGCTTGGGTGCCCGCACGCAGGAATCCTGGAGCGCAGGAGCCGGCAGCAGCGCGTGGAGCCGGGGACATGCTGATCCGGACGACGCGTGGGAGCATTCTCTGGTCTTCGACTTCGCGGTGCCTCTGCCCCTTTTCGATCGGAACCAGGGGGGGATCAAGGAAGCGGAAAGCGAGGCCGCCCGCGCCCTCGAGGAACGCCGCCGCGCCGATGTGGGTGCGCACGCCGCCTTGTTTGCGGCGTTCCAGGAACTGCAGCGGGGACAGGAAACCGTGACGGCGCTCCGCGACCGCGTGCTGCCGCGTGCCAAGGACACGTACGAACGGACACACGAGGGCTACGCCCAAGGCAAGTTCGGTTATCTGGACGTTCTCGACGCCCAGAAGACCTACTTTAGTGTCCAGCAGCAGTACGTGGAGGCGCTCACCACGTGCCATCAAGCCCTTGCGGAAGTGGAGCGCCTCTCGGGTGAGGCGCTGACGGCAGACGCGGATTCGTCCGGCAGGTAGCGTCATACCCGTGATGCCCGGCAACGCCGATAGGGTATCGCGCGGGCACACTCAAGACAGTCGTCCCCCGACTCCCGTGATCGATTTGTGTTGCGGGCGTGTTGACTCCGGTGTGAAAGTTAAGGAACCGTTGTCAAACCCACGCATTTTTAGTATAATTCAGGAGGTATAGGGGGCGTGGAAAGTGGGTGATTATGAGTTCTTCCACAATTCTTGTTGCTGATGACAGTCCCGCCGACCTGGCGTTGCTTCGCTTCCTGCTGAGCAAGAAGGCGCAGTACGAGGTCATCGAGGCGGTGAGCGGCAGCCAGACCCTGGAGGCTGTGCGCTGCAATCCGAACCTGGATTTGGTTCTGCTGGATGTGCATCTGCCGGACCTGAGCGGGATCGAGATTTGCCGGCGCCTGAAGGAAGATGCCGTCACGGGGCAGGTTCCCATCGTGTTGATTTCAGCGGTGCGCACCGGCGATTCGGATATTGCCGAGGGGCTGAAGGCCGGAGCAGACGGGTATCTCACGAAACCCATCGACGAGACCGCGTTGACGGCTTGGGTGAAGGCGGCACTCCGGCTGCGCGCGTTTCAGCGCGTCCTGGCGGAAAAAGGGGTGGTGTTGCCGCAGGGCGAACGGGAGATGCTGCAGACGTTCAGCCGGCTCTCCCATGCCGTGAACAACCCGTTACAGACGATCATGGCCGGAATTGACCTGCTCGCGATTGAACTGGAGAAGCGCCCGGAGGCCGACGTGACATTTCAGGATATCAACACGGCCTGCGAGCGGATTGCGGAGTTGGTGGCGAACGCGAGCCGGGTGGCGCGGGATCGCCTCAACGCCCTGGAATCCCGCTGAACCGCGGTTTTGCTTTTCCCTCCCTTGAACTCTACCCTTTGTTCCGAGTGGTTCTCATTATGGAGTCGTGACATGCCGCCGCAGTCTGGTTCTGCATCCGGGAGGCGTTGCCACGGGCTGGCCGGCGTCGTGCCATGCTACAACGCCGGGCCTCGAGTGCGCCCCGTGATCGCGCAGGCGCAGCCCTATTTCGAGCGGCTGGTCCTGGTGGATGACGGCAGCACGGACGGCGGGGTTCAGGCGCTCGCGGACCTGCCCATTCGGGTAATTACTTTCCCTCACAACCGCGGGAAGGGCCATGCGCTGCTGGCCGGATTACGGGCGGCCCTGGAAGACCCGGCCATGGAAGCGGTGTGCTGCCTGGATGCCGACGGCCAGCATGACCCGGCGGAAATCCCGAAGCTCCATGCCGCTTTCCTGGAGCACGGGGCGGATTTGGTGATAGGCGCACGCACGTTCAACGAGGATCTCGTGCCGTGGCGCAGCCGCTTTGGCAATCGGGTGACCGCCGCGCTCACGGCGCTCCTGCTCGGCGCACGGCTTCCCGACACCCAGTCCGGATTCCGGCTCTTTTCGCGGCAATTTGCGGAGGCCGTGCTGGAAAGCGTGTCCGGCGGACGCTACGAAACGGAAATGGAAATTGTCGTCAAAGCCCTTCGGGAGGGCTGCCGCATCGAAAGCGTCCCCATCCGCACGATTTATGAAGAAGGCAACCGCTCCTCCCACTTCCGCAGGATTGCGGACAGTTTTCGCATTTATCTTCGCCTTTCCCGCCTGATCCTGCGGCCGGGGAAGCATCGCGGCCGTGTGGTATAATCCGCCCGCGAATAGCGTTAGGCGGCTGTCAGCCTGAACCCGCTTTCAAACGTTGAGTCAGCAAGGCCTTGGTTACTGTAAGGGAGGACTTGTTCCCATGAACGCGCAGCGCCTGAGTGTGGCAGCCCTCATCCTGTTGTCCTCCGCAATAGCGCTGGCGCAGACCGAGACGAATCCGCTGGGCATCGTCCTCGACCGAAGCGTGCCCCTGGAATACACTCCGGGCACGGATGTCGAGGTCGTTCTCACGCTGACAGCGGCCAGTTCAGGAGCCGTCACGGCCGTTGGACTGCAAGAAGCTGTACCGCCCGAGTGGGTCTATGTGAGTTTTCGGAACATTAGCGGCGTTGCGCCAAGTTCGCTTGTGCAGGCAACGCCAACAAGCCCCGTGGAGTGTTTTTGGATATCCCAACCCACGTTTCCGTGCTCCTTTGCCTATACGCTCCATATCCCTCAGGACGCCGTGGGTCCCAAGATGTTCTCTGGCTCGGTGCATTACCGGCTGGATGGCCCTGAGTTCACGAGTGACGCGGAGACCTCGCAAATTGCCTCGGCGTCTGCGGAGGGCGAAGGCGAAGGCGAAGGAGCAAACGAACTCGGTTTGACGCTGGACCGGGCAGTACCCGGAGGCTATACGCCGGGCGGCTCCTTTGAAATCACTGTCACGATCTCGGTCGAGCAGGCGGGGGATATCAGGGCGATGGGGCTGAACGAGACGATTCCCCCGGGCTGGACCTTTGAACGCCTGGTGTCGGCAAGTGGAGCGCTCCCCGGCGTGGCACCTGCAGCGGGGAACACGGGAACGCTGACGTTCGCCTGGATCGCCATCCCCATCCTCCCGTACACGCTCACTTATGCGGTTGTGCCGGCTTCGGGCGACGACGGCACGAAGACGATTTCCGGCTATGTCGAGTATCGGACCGGCGGTGCCGCGCAGTATTCGAACACAGAACTGACCCAGGTGGAGCGCGCAACACTGGACCCGAAAGTGCTGTGTTGTTCGGGTTCGGCTGAATCCGGCGCCGCGGGCCATGGGTCGGATTGGTTTGTGATGGCTGTGCTGGCGGTTGCGCTATGCTTTGCCGCCAAATCAAATCGATTCGCATATCGCAAGCTCTAAACAAGGGAAGTCCATGCGTAAACAAGCTTCAATGTGCACGAGTGCCACGCCCGTCAGGCCGACGGCCGCCCTGGCAATGATGATGGCCGTCCTGGCAGCGGTCTTGCTGCCGTCGTTCGCGGGCGCCCAAGGCACGGAGGGCGAAATTAACGAGATCGCGATGATACTGACACGGCAGGCGCCCCCGGAATATGTGGCAGGGCAGCCGTTTGAGCTCGTGATCTCGATCAGCGCCAACGACCCGGCGAAGCTCACAGCCTTGGGCCTCTACGAAGACGTTCCTCCCGGGTGGGTTTTTGGCGGCATGCGCGGCATCAGCGGGCAACCTCCCGCCATCGCGCCGCAAGTGGGCGCGAGCGGCACGCTCCAGTTCGCGTGGATCACGAATCCGGAATTGCCGTTTGCGTTCGCATATGTCCTGACGCCCCCGGCGGAAGCCAGCGGATCCGTGATGGTTTCCGGACAGGTAGAATACCGCACAAATGGCCCGGCCCAGTACTCCGCGCCGGTCATGACGCAAATCAACGGCCGGGCGACCCAGCAGACCGGGGGGGTGGTTCCCGGCGGAACCAGCACGGGCGGCAACACGAACACGGGCAATACGAACACGGGGAACTCGACGAGCGGCAATACGAACACGGGGAATTCCACGGGGGCCGGCACTGGCGCCGGCACGGCAGCCGGCCTGACAACCACAGCCAGCACCGCTTCGGGGCAAGTGCTTCCGGGTATGCCTGGCGCGTCTCCCAATAATTCCGGCGTGAAAGCCGGGGCCACTCCCGGTGCGCCCAAGAACGGGGTGCCCGCGGCGCTGAATGCGTCCTTGGGCAAACTGGCGAAGAATCTCCCGGCGGGGCATCCGAAGACCCTGACTGCAAACAACACTCCCCCGGGTGCCCATCCGCCCGTGGCCGCGGCGAAGCCCGGTCCGGCGGTTCCGGCCACGCCGCCGGCCGACCCCGCGGCGACCGCAGCGGCCGCCACAAGCGCGGCAACTTCTGACCCGGCAGTGGCCGGCGCAACGGCCGGCCCGGAAAAGGTCAGCGAGCCGGCGGATGCGAATACGGGTTCCGTGGCTGCCGTACAGCCGCCTTCGGCCATGCCCCCCAAGCCGGGCTTTTTTGCGGCGATGGCCGACACAGCTGCCCGCATGACGGCCGGGCAACTGGCCGGGCTGGGCATCGGGTTGGGCGTGGGATTTATCCTGCTTATCCTGGCGGGAATCGCCTGGAAGGTGGCCTATGGCGCGCCGCCGCGCCGGCGGCCCGATCTGGGGAATCCGCGGGAAGCGGAGTAGCCTCTGGGCAAGGGGGTTGCCTCAGGCCAGGGGGCCGCGGTCCTGGCCGATGCGTTCGATGCGCTCGCGGTACTGCAGGTCGAGTTGATCCTGATATTTGTCTTCCCACTGCGTCGTTTGTGCGGCAAACGAGAGGCGAACGGCGTTGTAGACCTGGCGCGAGTTCCGCAGGGTCTGCGGCATGCCGCTGACGAGCAACATCATGGCCGTGGCCACGGCGAGCCGGGGGACAAAACCGCCAATCTTGAGCTTGGGGAGGAACGCGATGACTTCGTCAAGCGGCTCCACGGCGGCCATACGCGCGCGCAGGGCTTCGAAGGAATAAGCCGCGCCCGGATGTACGATGAACTCGTGACAGTCGCTGAGAAAACACCGCAACGCCGCCAACTCCTCCCGGCAGGCGGCACAGGCTGCCACATGCCTTTCGATGGATCGGCGCTCCGCGGGACGCAGGTCACCGTCCACGTACCCCGTGAATCGGCTCTGTATTTGTCTGCAGTCCATGGCCACCTTGCTCCTAAATCGTCCGGTCAAGACTGGAGGCGAACACCTTTTCAAGCAGGTGCCGCACTTTCTTCACCGCGAGGATCTTTCTTGAACGCACTGTGTTGACGGGACAATCCAGCGATCGCGCAATGTCCTCCAGAGACAATCCTTGGATGTTCCGCATCACGAACACTATCCGCTGCTCTTCCGGGAGGTCTTCAAGCGCCCGGAAGATTCGGTCCTGCATTTCGGAACGGGCGGCGCGCACATCCGGATTGCCGCCGGCATCCGCGGCCACATCCCATCCGTCATCGGCATCCAGGCGGACGCCCAAGCGCCAGACCTTCTGCTGTTCACGGCGCCGTTCGAGCCAGATCATCCGCGCCACGGCAAAAAGGTAGGCCGGAAAGGGCCCCGTGGCTTTGTAGCGCTTTCTGACTTTCCAGATACGCAGGAAGGTTTCCTGGCAAAGGTCATTGGCCGTGTGGGCGTTGCCGCTCATGCCGAAGAAGAAATTCAGCACGCGGTGCTGATAGCGATCATGCAGGACTGCGAAGGCAGACTCGTCCCCTTCGCACACGCGCAGCATAAGCGCAACATCCGGCACCGCAGCATCGACTTCCATGCCGTACTTCCTTACTGGGGAGATTATGGCCATTCTGCCACAAAGCGATCAATTTGGGAAGGGCCGTCCCGGCGGGGGGAAAAGACGGGGTTTGGGCGCCCGCCTGAAGGCGCCGGTTCGCAACTTGGGAGTCCGCAGGCTAGAATGGGCGTCATGACGTACGTGTTCCCGGAGCGAAGATTGCCGTAAGGAGACGAGAGAGGCCATGAAAGCAGTTCAGTGGTATGCGCCGCGGAAAATGCGGCTGATAGAGATCGAACGGCCTTCGCCGAAGCCGCAAGAGGCGCTGATCCGGGTCGCGTCGGTGGGCATATGCGGTTCGGACCTGCACTACTATCGGGAGGGCCGGATCGGCACGCAGCAGGTGTTGACTGAGCCGGTGATCCTCGGGCACGAATATGCGGGCATCGTGGAAGCGGTGGGCGCCGAGGCGGATCCGGCGCTGCTGGGCAAGCGCGTGGCGGTGGAACCGGGGATTCCGTGTCTCGCGTGCGAATCGTGCGCAACCGGGCATTACAACGTGTGCCGGAAGATGTTCTTTCCGGGGGGGCCGGGGGCCAATGGCGCGTTCTGCGAGTACATGACGGTGCACGCGGCCTTCTGCTTTCCGATTCCGGACACGATGAGCCTGCAAGAGGCGGCGATGATTGAACCGGCCGCGGTGGCGGTGCATGCGGTTGAGTTGGCGCAACTCGCGCCGGGCGAGACCGTCGCCGTCTTCGGACTGGGTCCGATCGGCCTGCTTACGGCCCAGGTGGCGAAATTCTCGGGGGCGCGCACGCTGTACGGGGCGGATCTGCTCGAGTATCGCCTGGAGGCGGGGCGCCGCTTTGGAGTGGACGCGGCCTTTTCGGCGCGCACGCAAGATCCGGTGGCGGAGATCCTGGCGGCGACGAACGGGCGCGGGGTGGATGTGGCTATCGATTGTACGAATGCCTCGGAGGGGCTGGGGCTGGCCGTGCAGGCCACGCGTCCCGCGGGGCGTTGCGTGCTGGTTGGGATCTCGGGCGAGGAGTGGGATCCGCTGCCGGTGAGCATCGCGCGCCGGCGCGAGCTCAGCCTGCGGTGGTGCCGGAGGTTTTGTCACAATTTCCCGAATACGATTGCGCTGGCGGCCTCCGGCCGCCTGGACGTTCGATCGCTGATCACGCACTCCTTTCCGCTTGAAGAAACACAGGCGGCGTTTGACCTCGTGGCGGAAAACAGGGATAATGTCTTGAAAGCATCGATCGACCGCTAAGGACGGTTTCGGGGGTCCGGGGAGCAGAGGCCGGCAGGCCTGGGCACCGGACTCCGGGTATTTTGGCAGGACTGAATCCATCCCGGCGCGCGGCCGGGTCCAATGGCCGTCGTTGCGCAGTTCGGGTACAAAACAGTTTGGAGGCATCATGTCGCTCTGGAAGAAGATACTCATAGGGTTTGTGGCCTTAATTCTCCTCGTTGTGGTGAGTTTTGTAGCGTTTATCGGGCCGTGGCCCACGTACAAGGACTCGAAGTTCGAGTCTTCGGCTTACTACAAGAAGGCGCTTGAAGACATAGACGCGGCGGCAAAGCTGTCGGAGTTCTCGAAATCGCCCGGTCAACTGCAGGCCGGGTGGGCATCAAGCCTGTGTACGCCGCCGATAGGCACGCCGCTGGGCGGCTACGGGGCGCGCAAAGGGGCGCCGTCAACGGGCGTCCACGACGATCTGTACGTGAAGGCGCTGGTGCTCAGCGACGGGAAGGACATGGTGGCGATCACGGGGTCCGACCTGCTGCTGGTTCCGCCGAATGTGGCGGCGATCTGCCGGGAGCGCGTGGCGAAAGAGACGCCGCTCACGGAGAAGAACATCCTGTTCACCGCGAGCCACACACATTGCGGCCCGGGCGGATGGGCTCCGGGCATCGCGGGATACGTGACGGGCGGGAAATACGATCCGAAGATCCCGGAACTGCTGGGTAATGCATTTGCTACGGCGATCATCGATGCATACCACAAGATGAAGCCGGCCCAGATTGCCCACGGCGTCGTGGACGCCACGCAGTACATTCGGAACCGGGCGCGCGATGCCGCGGTGGACCCGGAGCTGAATTTTGCCGTGGTGAAGCAGGACGAGAAGAACGTGTGCTACGCGGTTCGCTTCTCGGCGCATCCGACGAACTACGATGACGACATGATGCAGTTCAGCGCGGAGTATCCGGGCGTGATTCAGCGGACGATCGAGCAGGCGACGGGCGGTTTCTCGATGTATCTGGGCGGCTCCCTGGGATCGAGCAGCCCGCGTGCGCCGGAAGGACCCAATGCGGACGCGCGGATTGACGCCTTGGGCAAGGCGCTCGCCCAACTCGTGCTCGACAACAGCCAGAACCTGACGTTTGAAAGCAATCCGGACATCGTGTCGCTTGGGGTGCCCCTGGGCATGCCGCCGTTCCAGATGCGGCCCCTGGAGAAGAACCCCGGCCTGCGCGTGTCGCCGTTCGTGGCCAAGATTTTCGGCGTGCCGCCGGAGGGTTGGATTCAGGGCGTGCGCGTGGGGAAGCTGCTGTTTGTGGGCGTGCCGTTTGACCTGAGCGGCGAGATCAGCATTGAGTGGAAGCAATGGGCAAAGCGGCGGGATCTCGATGCATGGCCGACCGGCTTCTGCGCGGCGTATTGTGGCTACCTCTCGCCGGACAAGTACTACAACGTCACTCCACTCGGCTATGAAACGGCCCTGATGAGCTGGTTCGGGCCGAACAATGAGGCGTATTTCACGGCGCTGGTGCATCATGTTGCCGAGGCGCTGACGCCGGCGACGCAGCAGGCCGCCCTCAGCCAATGAGTCTCCCGGAAGACTTCGAGAGTCCCGAAATCGAGATTTACCCCGCCGAGCCTCCACGGCCCCGGCGGGGCTTTTCCATGCCCTTGGCGATCCTGCTGGCCGGCGTGGCGATACTCGCGTGCGTCGCCGTTTTCGAAGAGCGCTGGGCGTCTGAGCAACCCTGGTTCGATGCGTTGCTGCTGCCGGACGCGGTGATCGATGCCGAGGGGCGCGTGCCGGTGTGGGTCCGGGAATCGGAATGCCGCGGCGGGGGCACGGGAAACGTGCTCATCGAGACGTTGCAGGCGGAGTTGGACCGCGATCACCTGGGTTTCCAGGTGGACAAGCCGGAGCCGGTGGTGGCGGTGGAATTGCCCGTGGAGGACTTGGCGCCGCTGATCGATTCGGGGCGTCTGCCGCAGCCGGGGAAGCCCGAGGTGCTGGCCGGGGAACTCGCCCGGGAGACGCCGTTCCAACTGGACGGGCAATGGTTCACGATTGTGGGGCGCCTCAAGCAGGGCGTGTCCGGGTTCCCGGCGGCGTACTTGTTGCCGTTCGATCCGGGGGTCGAGGGGCATTTTAATGCGGCCGCGGGCGCCAAACGCGGTTCGCTGTTCCTGGACGGAATGACGCGCATGGAGGATCTGATGCCGAAGGACGGCGCCAAGGACGGGGCGCGCGCCGTGATGGGGGGACAGACGCGCGCGAAGTCGATCCACGGCTGGGGCGCCGTAGCCGGGCTGCTGCTTGTGGCGCTGGGCGGGGCCATCGCCTACGTGCGTTTCTTCCATCGGCTGGCAGAACTTCCGTCGCCGCTGCTGGGGCCCGTGCTGCGCGAGACGGTCCGGAGGCAGGGCCTGATGTTGGGGATGCACCTGTTGCTCTACGGGATCTTCTTCGGCGCGATGAGTGCGGGCATGCTGCTGCCCTACTGGAATTACCGGATCACCGAGTACATGGGATTGCTCTTCACGAAGGGCGAGTTGAGCTATATCGGGCAGGCCTATGCCTCGGGCGACATTCTGCAGGCGACGGCCGCCACGTTCATCAACAACTACGTTGTGCAGACCCTCGGCCTGACGTTCGCCATCTCGATCATTCCGCTGGCGCTCGGCGTGCTCAAGACCGCCTTGAGCTTTGCCGTGGTCGGGTTCGGCATGGCGCCGCTCTGGAGCGGCGCGGCCTCGGGTTACGCCTACCACAGCATCACGATGGTGCTGGAACTCGAAGCCTATATCCTGGCCTGCTTCGTGGTGGTGGTGTGGCCAATCCGGCTTTGGCGCGCCGTGACGCGCGGATCCTTCCCCGCCGAGTTCTTCCTCAATCTCCGCATCGTCCTGGGCGGGGCACTGCTGGCGGGGGGGATGCTTGCCGTTGCCGCCCTCTACGAGGCCACCACGCTGATCCTGCTCCGGGGGTTCTGAACCGGCTGCCGTGGAAGATGCAGCGGGCGGCAATCCGGTGTATCCTGTTCTCCGGGACAACGGGAGAAAGGGAACCGGCCATGACACACGAGATCACGCGCAGGCATTTTGTGCAAACGACAATGGCGGCGGCCGCCGCCACCTCCGCGGTGTATATGAGTTCCTGTGCGACGCTGCCCGCGGTAACCGCGCCGGTGGCGCGCAAGCGGACGCCCGCGCTGATTCGCGGCGCGTTCTTCTATCCGCCGGCGGACGTGGTCAACGAGGGCCGGAACGAGGACACGTGGAAGGAGCACAAGTGGTTCACGTGGCCGGGCAACCAGTTCCGTCCGGACGAACAGCAGGCGAAGTTCCTGGCGCAACTCGCGCGGATGTCCGAGGGGCTGGATCTGAATCTGTCGCTGGACGCCGTGCCGATCTACACGGATGCGATGACGCGGGCGTTCATCAAGGAGATTGAAAGCTCGAAGCCGGATGCGCTGCTGCTCTTTGACTTCTGGAACAGCTTCAGCGCGCGCATTTCGCTCATCATGGAAGCGTACAAGGGCCCCATCATCGTCTATCATCCCGTGGGCGCCAATCATCAGCTCCCGCCCGAGAAACTCCGCACAAGCCCGCGCGTGCTGTACATCCACTCGATTGAAAACTGGGACGCGCTGGAACGCGGCTTGCGCGCGATCCATGGCAGAAACTACCTGTCGCAGAGCCGGCTGCTGCGGGTGTCGGGACAAGTCAAGGAGGAATCGGACGCTGCGGAGCCGTTGTTCGGGACATCCATCCACACAGTGCCCGCGAGTCATTTCAATGATCTCTTCGATCAGACGGAGGTGACGGAGGCGATGCGCAAGCTGGGGCATCAGGTCCGGGCCGGGGCGCTTGGCGTGGACGATCTCAGCGAGAAGGCGTTTCTCGACGGGGCGCGGGCCCACGATGCGGTGTCGAAGCTGATGGCGCGGCACAATGCGGACGCGATTACGATCGAGTGCCTCTTCCTCGAACACCGGAAGCCCTGCCTGAGTTTTGCGCTGCACAACGGCGCGCTGGTTCCCGCGGCGTGCGAGAACGACCTGAATGCCGCGTTCACGCTCATGCTCGGGACGGCGATGTTCGGGCGGGGCGGATTCCAGCACAATCCGGAGTTCGACACGGAAGAGAACCGCTACTACGGGGCGCACTGCACGTGCACGCCGAACCTGCACGGCCCCGGCAAGCCGCCCGCGCCGTATGCGCTGCGTCCCTTCTTCCATCAACTGCCGAAATCGCTTGCGCTCGATGTGAAGTGGCCGGAAGGCGAGGTCGTCACGCTGTGCAAGTATCATTCCGGGGAGAAACGCCTCGATGCGTGGCAGGGCCGGGTCATTTCTTCGCCCGAGTGCCCGCCCGCGGGCGGCTGCGCCACGCGCGTGCTGGTGGAACTGACCGGGGTGAAGGACATTTGCAGCGCATATCCCGGGCATCATCCGGTGCTGTTCTGCGGCGACTTCGCGAAACATCTTCGTTCGTTTGCGAAGCTGTACGAATTGGAGATCCGCGGCAATTGCTGACAGAATTGGCCCGGTGAAGATTGGGGAGACGAATCTCGCAGACAGGGTCTGTGCGACGGGAAAGGATGGAGAAGATGACACACGAGATCAGCCGCAGGCGATTTGTTCAGGCGACGATGGCGGCCGCGGCCGCGAGCATGGCGTCAGGACGGAGCCACGGCGCGAACGAACGCGTTCGGCTCGCCTGCATCGGGGTCGCCAACCGCGGCGGCCAGCTCATCAAGGCCACCCTGCCGCATGCGGACGCGGAGATCGTGGCCTTGTGCGACGTGGACGCGCGGCCGCTGGAGAAACAGGCCGCCGCGCTTCCCGGGAAAGTGGATGTGTACCGCGACTACCGGAAGGTGCTCGAACGCAAGGATATCGACGCAGTGGTGGTCGCGACGCCGGATCACTGGCACGCGCTGATCACGGTTGATGCCTGCGCCGCGGGCAAGGACGTGTATGTGGAGAAACCGCTCTCCCTGACGATCCATGAGGGGCGGCGCATGGTTGCGGCGGCCCGGCAGCATGAGCGGGTCGTGCAGGTGGGGCTGCACCGGCGTTCCGGCAAACTGTTCTCGGAGTTGGGCGGGTTTCTCGGGCAGGGCGGCATCGGGAAAGTGACGGTGGCGCATTGCTACCGGCTGAACAACATGGCGCCGAACGGCATTGGCAAGATGCAGCCGAGCGAGCCGCCCAAGGAACTCGACTGGGACATGTGGGTCGGGCCGCAGGCGGCGCGGCCGTATCAAGACAACATCACGCCGTACAAGTTCCGGTGGTGGAAAGAGTACTCTTCGCAGATCGGCAACTGGGGCGTTCATTATTTCGACATTATTCGCTGGATGCTGGGCGAAGAGGCGCCCGTCGCGGTCACGGCGCTGGGCGGCAAGTATGTGGTGGATGACGACCGCACGATCCCCGACACGATGCAGGCCACGTACGAGTTTGCGTCGGGCCGCCTGTTGATCTTCGGGCAGTACGAAGGGAACAGCACGAATCCGTTTCCGCGGAATTCCGAGGTGGAATTGCGGGGAACACAGGGCACGCTCTACGTCATGGATAACGGCTGCCAGGTCGTGCCGGACCGCGGGGGACAGTTCCAGGACGAGAAGGTGCGCATGGAAGCCATGGACGTGAAGTCGCCGGACAAGGGGGATCTCACGACGGAGCACATGCGCAATTTCCTGGACTGCGTCAAGTCGCGCGAAAAGCCGAGGGCCGACGTGGAGGAGGGGCACCGCTCGACGATCTTCGCACATCTGGGCAATATTGCGCTGGCGTCGAAGGCCCGCATCGAGTGGGACGCCCAAGCAGAGCGCATCACGAACAACGACGCCGCGAACGCGCTGCTGCACTACGAATACCGCGCGCCCTGGAAGCTCGGATAGGCTGCGGAGCGCCCCGAGGTCAATACTGCTGGAACAACTGTCCCCACGGGGTCTTCATCCATTCGCGGACGCGCGAGAGTCCTTTGAAGCGGTACCAGTAGTAATCGTGATAGAGGTACGAGCCGAGGATGAAGACGTTCACGAGCGGCGTGTGGAAGAAGAGGCGCTGAAGGCGCTTGAGCGGTCCGAACCAGGTGAGATGCCCGACGTGGCTGGCAAAGGTCGCGCCGACATCGAACCCGAAGTTCACGTCGCGGATGTCCTCACCGGCAATTTCGATCTCGTCGAATTTGCCCGTGCCTAGTCCAAGATCGTGCGCGAGCCATACGCATTTGACGGCGTGGGGATTGAGGCCCATGAGGTGCGTGGAGACGCAGTCGATGGCCACGGAATCGGCGCTCGCGAGGAGGTAGTCCCGCTCGACGGGAACCATGCAGCGGGGGCCGGGGCCGTCCCCGCAGGTGGTGCCGTCCATCACGGCGAAGATGCCCGTGTGGATTTCCTGCTGGATGGCGAGCAGATCGCAGAGCGTCTCATGGATCATCGAGTGGGTGTAGTGCCGCTTCGTGTTGAGGAGCCCGCCGAAGGCGTTCTTCATTGCCCCGGTCATCGTGGTGTAGATGTGGCATTTCACGGTCGGCAGGTGGATGATGCTCTTTCCGATGAAGTAGTCGGGGATGTGGATGCCTTCGGGGAAGATCTTGTCGAGGGCAAGCATCTTCGCTTTCGGCTCGTATTTCACCCAGCGCACATCGCGGGGATCATAGTTCATCAATTCCTTGATGCCGTATTTCCGATATACGGAGTCCAGATGGTTCAGGCGCTGCCCTTTGGGCGCGTTGATCACGACGGTCTTGTTGTGGACGGCCGAGATCTCGCGATAGCCGTGGTCTTGCAGATATTGGATGACCGCCTCCAACTGCCATGGCGTGGTATTCGCCCCCGGATACATGAAATGCCAGGAGATGTTATCTTTCAGGATCACCGGGCGGTCCTTGGGAATGTGCTTCGGCAACTCCGCCAAGTCCATCAGGCGCTTGTAATCGTCAATCACGGTGGCCGGGGAAGTCTTCAGTACCGCCACTTTGCTCATCCGGGCATTCCCTTCGTCTGATTGCTGTTCGAGCCAAGACGGCTTTGGCATCATCGGGCCGCTCGGCCGTCTTTGCTCTTTGCTGCCTCTGTGTCAAGTATATCCACGCGGCGGGCATGGGAACAAACGCCGGGAAGTCGGATTGGCGCCGGGCTAATCTGGGTTTGGGATCGTTCTTCCGTGCCAAACAAGAATGCGAACTGATACGGACCAAAGCCGGGAAGGCCTTGGCGGGGCGGCAACGCGCGCGGGGCGGAACACAAAGTGCGGGGGCGATGTTCCAGACATCGAGGTGTCTCAAAAGGATGGTTTGCGCGGGCGGATAACGCGCTTTGCGAAAGGCGGTTCGAGGTGTCGGCATCAATTTCTTCACAGGACAATGCTGCGTCCGTGCTCCCGGCGCCCCCTGCGGCCGAGGCGCGATTGAGCGGGCTCGTGCGCCAATCCAGCGACTTTCTCACGAAACGGATACTGCATTATGCGAAGGAGCGCGGCTATACGCGCTACACTCCCACGTTGGAGGAGGCGTGGCGATTGATCGTGAACGGGCTTTCGCTGGGCTTGCTTGAAGCGCTGGAGACGTATCCCGGGATTCCTGAGCTGAATTCAGACGAGGATTTCCGGGAAGATCCGATTGCCGCGTTCGGCATTCTGGAGGCCCAACGCCACCGGGCGCGCGGGGTGGATGCGGGTTTGTTCCTCGGCCTGACAAAGTACGTCCGGCAAAGTTATGTGGATTTGGTGCTGAGCGCGACGATGGATCGCGCGGCGGAAGAGTGGAGCCGCCTCTTTGTGACGCGCTACTTCGACCGGATTGAATTGGGCTTTCTCACGGAGTGGATGTCCGAGTCCAATGATCACCGGATCACGGAGCTGTGCGCCGTGAATCGGACGCTCGCCAACGAGAAGAACAAGTACCTGACGATATTCGAGAGCCTGTTTCCGCCCATCATCCTGCTCGATTCCACCGGCCGCATCGAGGTCATGAATCATGCCGCGGCGTCTCTTGCCCATCGCTGGAAGGCTCCTGGCGCCCAATACTATGCCGAAGAAGAAGTCCCGGAGCGGTTGCTCTGGCTCGAAGATGAAGTCGAGCACATGCTTCACAAGGACATGAACCAACTGGTCTTTGAGCGAACGCTCGGGACAAGCGAAGGTCCCCGTCAATACGAGATCACGTTGAAACGCATGTTGGACGTAAGCGAGAAGTTCTCGGGAATCACGGTGGTGCTGAACGACATCACGAAACGGGCGCAGGCGGAGGCGGCGCTTACGTCGCACAACGTGGGGATGCTGGCTCGTCTGGAGGCCACACAAGACTTGGTGCACTATGTGGACAGCGAGATGCGGGTGGTCTGGTCGAACCGGTCCGCGTTCGAAACGTTCCAGGCGCAGGAGGGCGAGGTTCACGGGGAATTCTGCTACGTGCTGCGGGGCCGTTCCGAGGGCCCCTGCCCCGGTTGTCCCGTGCCCAGGGCGATTCAGAGCGGCGAGCCCTGCTATGGCGAAGTGAACCTGCCCGATGGCCGCACGCTCCTGAACAGCGCCACGCCCGTTCGTTTGGAGGACGGGGTCGTCACGGGCGTGGTGGTGAATTGCGTGGATATTACGAAGCGCAAGCAGAGCGAGCATCAGCGGCTGCTGCTTGCGACGGCCCTGGATCAGCTGGACGAGAACATCGTCATCATGGATACGAACGGAATCATCGAGTATGTGAATCCGGCCTTTGAGCGGACCACGGGCTATGCGAACTCGGAGAGCATCGGGCGGAGCATCACGCTGCTGAAGAGCGCCGCGCAAGAGAACGATTTCTACGAACGGGTGCGCGTTCTTGCCGCGTGCGGCGACGGTTGGAGCGGCAGCGTGGTGAACCGGAAGAAGGACGGAACGGAGTTCGAGGAGAAGACCACCCTTTCCCCCGTGCGGAATAACGCGGGGGAAATCGCCCATTTCGTGGCGGTGATGCGCGACGTGAGCCGGGAACTGGCCCTGGAGGAGCAATTGCGTCAGGTCCGCAAGATGGAGGCGATTGGGCGCCTGGCAGGCGGGGTGGCGCATGATTTCAACAATCTGCTCTCCCCTATCCTGGGCTATTCCGAGATGGCCATGCTGAACATCGATCAGGGCGTCCCGCTCTACGGCCATCTGAAGCAGATCAATCAGGCGGGGGAGCGGGCGGCGGACTTGACCCGGCAATTGCTGGCGTTCAGCCGCAAGCAAGTGCTCGAGATGACCCAGGTGAATCTGAATGTGCTCATCACGAATTTTGAGAAGATGTTGCGGCGGATGATAGGAGAAGACGTCGAATTGCACATTGGGCTGGCGCCTTCGCCCGGGCCGATCAAGGCTGACAAATCTCAAATCGAACAGATCCTCATGAATCTGGCGGTGAACGCTCGGGACGCAATGCCGAACGGGGGGACCCTGAGCATCGAGACGAGCAACATGTACCTCGACGAGCAGTACGTCCGGGATCACGCGGGCTTGCTTCCGGGGGAATATGTCATGCTGGCGGTGAGCGATACGGGCTGCGGCATGACCGCGGAGGTCCGGCGGAACATCTTCGAGCCGTTCTTCACGACGAAGGAAGCGGGCAAGGGAACCGGGCTGGGCTTGGCCACGGTGTATGGCATCGTAAATCAGCATGGCGGGAACATCTGGGTGTACAGCGAGCCGGGGCAGGGCACAACCTTCAAGATCTTCTTTCCGCGGTCGCGCGAGAACGAGGGCCAGGAGGCGCTCGCGCCGATCCGGGAATCCAAGGGCGGATCGGAAACTGTGTTGCTCATCGAGGACGATCCGATGGTCCGCGGGCTGGCGCGCGAGGTGCTCGCGGGCGGCGGTTACGAAGTCATCGAGGCGGAGACGCCGGAACAGGCCTTCGCCGCCGCGACGGAACGCGCCGGGAACCTGCATATTCTGCTGACGGACGTGATTATGCCGCGGATGAACGGCCAGCAAGTCTACGGGAAGATCGCGGAGATCTGCCCGGAAATCAAAGTGCTCTACATGTCCGGATACACGGGGGACATCATCACGCATCACGGCGTGCTGGATGAGGGGATGAATTTCCTCCCCAAACCCTTTTCGGCGCACGGGCTGCTGACGAAGGTGCGCCAGGTGCTCGACAGCTGAGTCTGAGCTTCGGGACTCGCCGCGGGCACGCCGTTGACAGGATTACCCGGCCTCTCTATGATGCTTTCACGCCTGCGCAGGGTTTCGGGCGGGCGAAAGAGTGTGTCATGCATTCCAGCAGGAGGCAAGCCATGCGAGCGTGCACGCGGAGGCAGTTTCTGGGCCGGGGGACAGGCGCAGTCCTGGCCGGGGGCATGGCAGAGACCCTGACGGGATGTCCCGCGGTTCCGCTGCCGCCCGTGGCTCCCGTGGATCGCCCGGCTCGTGTGGCCGCGGTTCGCGGACGCGATCTTCGCGAGATGACGCGCGAAGCGCTGGACCGCTTCGGCGGGGCCGGGGCCATCGTCCAGCCCGGCGAAACAGTCTTCATCAAGCCCAATTTCGGCGCGGTGGGGATGGTTAAATATGACGCGGTTGCCGCCGGCGACTGCGCGAAACCCGAAATTGTCGCCACGGTGGCCGAGGAATGCCTGAAGGCGGGTGCGGCCGAGGTCATCATCGGCGATGCGGGCCAGGCGAAGACGTACTCCTGGAAGAAGATCATCACGTTGGACGGCGCGGCGAACATGGCGGACGAGGCTGAACGCCTGCGCAGCGCATACCCCAATCAGCGCGTGACACTGGCGTGCCTGAACGCGGACTCGCCGGAATGGGATCCGATTCCGTCGCCGTACACGAAGCTGGGCAAGTTGTACATATCGAGCCTGGTCCATCGCGCGGACAGGATCATCTCCATCCCCGTCATCAAGAGTCATCGATGGACTCAGGTCACCGCATCATTGAAGAACTTCGTGGGCGTAACCTCGACGGATCGCTACGGCCTCGGCATTCAGTGGCGCTTTCTGCTCCATGATGCCGGCATTGAGCAGTCCTTTATTGACATCGCCAAGGCGGTCAGGCCGGACTTCACGATCGTCGACTGCTCGATTTGTTGCGAAGGCAACGGGCCGCATGTGCTGCCCGGGTGGTGGGGCAGCACGGTTGACATGCGCGAGCGTCTCGGCGACTGGCTGTTGCTGGCGAGCACGGATCTGGCGGCAGCCGACGCGACGGCCGCCCGCGTCATCAGCCATGACGTCTCCCGGGTGAGGCATCTGATGATGGCGTACAATCAGGGCCTCGGCCAGATCTGGGAAGACAGAATCCAGTTGGATGGCGCGCGCCTGGACGATCTGCGCGTGCCCTGGAAGCCCGCCGAACACACAGAAGGCTTCGGCGAGGTACTCCTGCCCGGCCTTATGCTGCTGATGGGATAAGTGCCCAGCCTGCCACGAAAGCCCCTTCGGCGCTTGCGCTGTACGTTTGGGCCGGCGCGGAATGAATCCTTGAACGGGGGGCGCCCCCGCCGTAGACTATGCGCCCATCGTGTGCTTGGAAAGGTGGATGACATGGCGAAAGCAGTGAACTTCGCGGTGGTGGGCCTGGGCATGGGCAGTCATCACTGCAAGGCGATAGCGGCGGCGAAGGGGGCGCGCCTGCTGGCGGTGTGCGATCTGGACGAGTCTCGGGTGCGGCCGCTGGCGGCGCAGTACGGCTGCAAGGCCTATCGCCGGTACCGGGACGTGCTGGGCGACCCGGAAGTGGACGTGGTGAACATCGTCACGGAAAGCGGCTATCACGCCGCAATGGGCGTCCAGGCCGTGCGGGCGGGCAAGCACCTGATGATGGAGAAGCCGATCGACATCACGCCCGCGCGCATCGGCAGACTCGAGTCGGCGGTGGCGGCGTCCGGCCTGAAGTGCGGCTGCATCCTTCAATTGCGCCTCGATGCATGCAATCTGGCGCTGAAAAAGGCCATCGACCGGGGCAGCATGGGCAAGGTGCTGGGGGTGCATGCGGGCCTCCCGTGGTTCCGCGGTGCGGCCTACTACTCGGGGCCGCACGGGACTTGGCGCGGCACGTGGAAGCTCGATGGCGGCGGCAGCATGATGAATCAGGGGATCCACACGATCGACCTGATGACGTATTTCGGCGGGCCGATCGAGCGGGTCTGCGGATTTCACGCCGTGCAAGGCCACGATATCGAGGCCGAAGACCACACGGTGGCGTGCGTCAGGTTCGCGTGCGGGGCCTTGGGCACGATCTTCACGACGACGTGCGCACAACCGGAAAACGCGCAGCAGTTCCATTGCTTCGGCACGAAGGGCTCCTTCCGGAAACGGGGCGACACGCTCGAGATGTACGAGATGGGCTCACCGAAAGAACGGGAACGGATGAACGCGCGATTTGGAGAGCGGGTGGGCACGGGGGCCGCCAGCGATCCCATGGCCATCTCTTCCGATGGGCACACGCTGCTCGTGGAGGACATGAGCCGGGCCGTGCGCGAGGATCGGACGCCGATGATCCCGTTGGCCTCGGCCCGGCACGCGGTCGACGTCGTTCACGCGATCTATCAGTCCGGGCGGACCGGACGCGAAGTGCGCATCGCGAACGGGCGCGGCTAGCCGATTGGCGAGGCGGGGCCCCGGGGATGCATTCGACATGAGGGAGCAAACGCGATGACAGACGAAGCGAAGGCCGAGGCGAAATCGCAACCGCGGAAACGAACGATCGTCTTTTGGGTTGTCGTAGCGCTGCTCTGGGGGTTTTGCGGGTGGTGGTTTCTGGCCGCGCCGAGTCAGGAGACAGTCGAGAGCCTCTATTCGCGCGGAATCTACCGCCTCGCGGTGGCCTGTTTCACGCCCGTGACGCAACTGTTTCCCTTCTCTCTCGCACTCGTGATAACGATTGTGGCGATCCTGGGCATTCCACTCCTCTGGGCCTTGCGTTGGGTCCAATTACGGCGGCAGGGGAACCCGCATTGGCGCGGCCTGCTCTGGGGGGTGAAATGGATCGTGGCGGGCACGCCGTTTCTGGTTGCCTGGTTCATCGTGGTCTGGGGCGCGGGCTATCAACGGGTGCCCGCGGAGAAACGGCTGCATTTCGATACGTCTGCCATTGCGCCGGAGGAAGCGGCCAGACTGCGCGGGCTGTTGCTGGACATCATCAAACGCGACATTCCGCCGCCGGAACAGCGAGACGTGCCACGGGCGGTGGCCGCGATTTCGAAGGCCATGGCCGAAGTAGTCTTCGAATGGGACGGCCGCGCCATCGCGATGCCGCGCACAGTGAAGGCGACGCCGAAGGGGGTCCTGCTGTTCAACAGCACGTCGGGGATGTGTTCGCCCTTGACACTCGAAGCACAGGTTGACGGGGCGCTGCCGAGTGCCGCGTTCGTATCCGTCTCCGCACATGAGTTGGGCCACATCGCAGGCTGCTGTAGCGAAGACGAGGCCACGCTGATCGGTTTCGTGGCGGGCCTGCGCGCGGAGGACCCGTTGGCGCGCTACGCGTGCGCGCTCGATGCGTACATGGATTTAGTGCCGAGAGATGGCCGGAAGGAAGCCATGGAGGCTCTGCCCGAACTGGCCCGCGAAGACTTGAAGAAGGCGCACGAGGCGCATGCGCGATATCGCGTGCAGTGGTTCAGCAAAGCCAGTTGGAAGATTTATAACAGGTACCTCCAGGCGCAGGGGATCAAGGAAGGCGTTCAGAACTACGGACGCGGCATCACGCTGTTCACATACGCATGGCGCAAGGGCCTGACAAGCCTGCCGAAATGATCCGTTCCCGCCTGGGTCAGTGCCCGTACCTGGCCAGCTCTTTTTCGTAGAGGGGCAAGACATCGGCCCAGTGATAGGGGCAGGGCAGCTCCTTGGACGGATTCCACGCAGGAACGTCACTGAGGCTGTCGTAGCTTTGGCGCGTGAGTTCAGTGAGTTCCCGGAAGATGTCCACGCTTTCCTGAAGGGCAGCTCTCGAGGCATCGCCTTTCGCTGTGGCGGCAGCGAGTTTGCGCAAGTAATATCGCGCCGTGAGCTGTATGGCCTTGGCGTCACTGGAATAACGTTTCGCCTCGGCCTGGTTCCTTGTGGCGGCGGCCACGGCAACGCCCGCGGCGGCGCAGGCGCGCGTGGATTCCTCCAGCTTCCTTGCCAGGAAATCCAGCGGGGACTCCTTCTCCAGAGGCTTCTCGTGCTTGAGTGCGTCGAGATACTCCGGGACCCGGAGACATTCGAGGGGCAGGAAGGGAATGCCGGGCGCGTTTCGGAGTTGTTCGAGCGTCGCGCCGGCGGTGACTACAGTGTGGTTGTCATTGCCAATCCAGAAGAGCCGCTGGAGCGCGGGCAGCACGTCTCCGTCAGCTTCAAAGAGCGTCAGCATCGCTTCCGCGGCCTTTGGCGTGCCGAATCTGGCCTCCAGTTGACTCAGCCAATATGCCCGTTCCTGCTCCGGGTCTCGTTGCGGGTTCCAGGCGTAGCGGCCCCACATTTCGAACCAGAAGTGGTCGCGTTGCCATTGCAGTTCGGGCGTGTCTGTCTTGTCGCAGCCGAAGGGCCAGCGCCAGGCCTTGCGCGGATAGAGATGCAGGCCTGTGGCGCCGGCGGCGACTGAATTCTGCATGCATTGCCGGATGTACGAGGGCGGGTTCCAGCGGAAGGGTTCGAGATTGCCGAGGCAGTGGATGTTGACGACGTGATTGCCAGTGACGCTGGCCCAGTCCCGTGTCGCGGGATCAATCTGCGTGCTCGCAATCATCTCGACATTGAACTTGCTCTCCGTGTAAAGGCGCGGATAGTGCCCGGCGAGTTGCCTCATGTGTTCGAGGTCGATGGCCCAGGCGCGAATCATGATCGGCGGGGTCTTCCCCGTGCGGAGCACGGCCGGGAAGATGACGTTGTTGATCCAGTCCGCGGTGTGCTCGAGTTGCAGGGCCTCGCCGGGGCAGACATAGAGCCCGATGTTCGGAAACTCCGACACGAAGCGTTCGATGCAGTACGCGGTGTAGTCCGTGAGCAGCGGCGTGGGCTTTGGGTTCCACGCGGGGAGCTTGTGGGCCTTCTGGAAGTAGACGGACGTGTGGATGTTGTAGAACTCGAACATGAGGCAGATGTTGCGCTTTTCCGCCTCGGCGCCGAGCCACAGGAGCAGGTCGTGATTGCGCGCAATCAGCGCCGGGTCCATGCCGTCCTGCGCCTCGGGGTACTTCTCGAGCCTCACGAAATAATCGAAGGGATGGCCGTTCCAGAAGGCGATGTAATTGAAGCGGTTCGCCGCGAGGAACTCCAGATAGTCCGTCCACAGCCCCTTGTCGTAGAAGAACGGAAACTCTTCCGGCGTAATCGGATAGTCGTACGTGCCGAGCTTCATCAGCAGGATGCACGTGCCGCGGAGAGAGAGCGCGGGCGCATCACTTACGTCGAGATTGTCCGGCAGACGGCCCAGCGCGCGCGTCCGCTGCGCCAGCTCGAGGCAGCCGTACAACACGCCCGCCGCATCGAAGCCCACGACACGGATTGCCTCCTTGGATGTGACAATCCGAAAACCTTCCGGCTTCGCCGCAGCGTCGACCAGTGCCCCGGGTGCGGCGTCGATAACGATTTCGACACTGCGTTGGGGCGCCTGCACCGCGGCCAGCGCCGATTCTAGCTGCGCGCGTCCCCAGGCGACGCGGGGGTCTTCGCCGCCTGCCGCCAGTAGGGATATGCACAGCAGCGCTTGAGCAAACATATGCGGCTACTTCCGAATGACGAAGAGTTTCTCGATGCCCCACCACAAACCTTTGAAGAAGTATCCAAAGGGGCCATAGATCTTGCCGCGTTCCAGACTGAGGGTGATCGTGGCCAGGTCCACCTGCTCCTTCAACACTTTGATCCGGCCCTCCATGGAATCCACGTCCGCCTGGACCCGATTCAGTTCGGTTTCGATGGCCAGGATGTCCTTGACGTCGCTGGCCTTGGCCAGCAGTTCTTTCAGGCTGTCCCGCAGCGCAATCTTGTTCTTGAGCCGGGCTTCCACGTCAACATACTCTGCCGTGACATCGCGCCCATCCACTCGGCTGGACCTAACCTTGCCGAGCGCTGCGAGGCTCCCGATGGCCTCGTGGAAAGCCTTCGCCGGAATGCGCATGCGGAGTTCGGCCGTCCCGCCGGACTCCTCGACATTCTGTTCAACGTAGCCTCCCGCCTTCTCGGCCAGCGCGGTGGCTTCGCGCGCGGCGTCCTGGATGTTCCGCACCTGGAGACGGACATAGCCGGTCCAGACCAGCATGCGCTCGGGCGACATCTCTTTCACATCGCCTTGGGCGCCGTCCTCGGCCAGGGTTGCCGCTGCCGGAGAGACCAGGTTCTTCTTATGCTTGCATCCGCCGAGCGGCGCAATGACGCATACGGCCAAGAAGAGCAGGGCAACGGATTGTGCACGAACGGACATGGCGATCCCCTTCCCTACGGTTCACTTCACACCAGCGGGACCCTTGGACGACCCGGATCAGCGGCTATCCGGCGCGGCTACTTGAGCAGTGCGCCGAGGAACTCGCCGTCGTGGAAAAGCGACTGGACGGACTCACGCAGGGCCTTGTTCAGCGCCAGTTGGGCGCGCTTCGCGGACATGTGCAGGACGGGTTTGGACCACTCGTCGGACATGTTCTTAATAAGCACCTCGCTCCCGTCGGAGGCGATAACCTTCAGCTTGAATGCGGCGTCCGTATTGGCCTTGCGCGTCCAGAAACCCGGCTGGAAATCGTTGTAGAACTTCTGGACGGTCAATTCGATGGTCGTTCCACCCGAATCCACGTTAAAGCCTCGGTTGCGCAGTTCGGCTTCGATCGCGCCCTGGATCGCGCCTTTCACGTCGTTCATGGAGATGATCGGGGCGATCTCGATTCCGTGGAAATCCTTCTTGGCGCTGACGCGGTCCTTGACGGCGCGCTGGTCATTGATCACGACCTTGACCTGGACATTGTTTGCGCCGTCGATACGCATGGCATTGGCCTGGGGAATGTAACTCAAGGTTACGTAGTCCGTGGTAGTGGCGCAGCCGGAAATCAGCAGGGCGAATCCCGCCAGCAGTACTCCAAGGGAACAATGACTCTTCTTCATGAACATCTCCTCCGCGTAAAGTGTGTTTCCTGAACTAGGCATCCCTAGCCTATTATTCCTCCAAAGGGGGGTTTGGTTTCCAGTTTAAAATGCGGCGGCCCGCGATTGGACATTTTCCTCCCGGCCCGCCAGAATCCTGTCCGGACGCACAGGCCCTGTTGCACCGGGCGGTTAGCCGTCCGCAGGGTTTCGGGAAGTACTGGGAATACGATGGACAAGAAGACGCGTGCAAGCATACGGGAAGTCGATTTGTATCCTCCCGTGCGGGACTATCTCGAGCAGCACGGGTATCTCGTCCGGGGCGAGGTGCTGGGCTGCGATATCACGGCGCTGAAGGGAGAGGATCTGGTCGTCATCGAGCTGAAGCGGCAGATCACGCTGGAGCTGCTGATTCAGGCGACACGCCGCCAGCGGGTCACGGACTCGGTCTATGTCGCCGCGCCGCGCCCGGAGAAGATGCCGCCGCGGAAGTGGCGCGGGATTCTGCATCTCCTGCGGCGCCTGGAGCTGGGCTTGATTCTCGTGTCCTTCGGCGGCGGGAAAGCCCGGGTCGAAGTGGCCTTTCATCCCGTGCCCTTCAGCCGAAGGAAGCAGGCGCCGCAACGCCGGGCCATACTCCGCGAGATGGGCGGGCGCAGCGCCGACTTGAATGCCGGGGGCAGCACGCGGCGCAAGCTCGTCACGGCTTATCGCGAGAACGCCCTGCGCATCGCTTGGCGCCTGGACTTGCTCGGCCCGCAGTGTCCCAAAGCGCTCCGCCTGCTGGGCACGGGCGAAAAGACGCAGGCGATTCTCGCGGACAATGTCTACGGGTGGTTCGAGCGAGTGGAGCGGGGCGTGTATGCGCTGACGGAGCAGGGGAAGGCGGCGCTGGGCGAATATGCCGCGCTCGTGTCGCAATGGAGCGACGCGCCTGAGGCCTAGCCGCCCGGATACGTGCGGGCACGTGATCGTGAAGGCGCGCAGGGGAGTGCGCTTGCGGCGGGGTGTCCTGGCGGCACACAATGGAGGCCAACCGAAGAACGAGGGAGAGTGGTGATATGTCTTCTGCAATGCCCGGCATGATGGAACTGATGCAACGCGCCTTTCGCGCCAAGACGGCGATTCCGGGATTCAATATCCCGTATCTGCCCATGATGGAGCCCGTGGTGCGCGCCCTGCGCGATACGCGGTGCCTGGGGCTGATCGCCGTGGCGCGGCTGGAATGGATGAAATTTCACGCGGGGGGCATCGGGCCGGTTTTCGAAGAGTATGAGCGCGTCAAGGACGAGCGTTTCACGCGGCTTCATCTCGATCACGTGCCGGTGATCGATGAAGATCAGCTCCTCGTGGACTATGAGGGGGACCTTGGGCTGGCCGTGCGGCTGGGCTATGACTCCGTGATGATCGACGCGTCGCGCCTGCCGTTGGCCGAGAACATCGCGGCCACGCGCAAGATCGTGGACATGGCGCACGCGCAGGGCGTGGCGGTCGAGGCGGAGCTGGGCGCGGTGCTGGGGCACGAGTCCGGTCCGATGCCGCCGTACGAGGAACTCTTCGCCTCGGGCAAGGGCTTTACGGATCCGGAGGAGGCCCGGCGCTTTGTGGCGGAAAGCGGCACGGACTGGCTCTCTGTGGCGATTGGGAGCGTTCACGGGGTGATCACGGAGAAGCGGAAGGAGAAGAAGATCGAGGCGCGGCTCAGCATCGAACGCCTGGACGCGATCTGCGCCGCGGTGAATATTCCGTTGGTGCTCCACGGCGGGACGGGGATCCGGAAGGAGTACATTCTGGAATCCATCCGTCACGGGGTTGCGAAGATCAATGTGGCCACGGCCATCCGGCAGCCCTACGAGGCGCTGCTTCCGGAATCACTGGACAAGGCGCGCGAGGCGGTATACGATAGAACCGTGCGCGTTATCCGAGAGGATTTGGAGCTGGAAGGGACGGCGGACATCATCAATCCGCTCACATGAGCGGAGCAGGATCATTAAGCATGGATAAGTCCACTTTTGCGTTGTTTTTTGGAAACCGGGGCTTCTTTCCCGCGTCGTTGCAGGAGAGCGCCCGGCGGGAACTCTCGCAGACGCTGAAGAAGCTGGGGTACGGCACATTGATGCTCGAGGCGGGGGCCACGCGGAACGGCGCAGTCGAGACGCCGGCCGAGGGCGAGGTCTACGCGAACTTCCTGAAGAAGCACGCGGGGAAGTATGACGGGGTGATTGTGTGCCTGCCGAATTTTGGCGATGAGACGGGCGCGGTGGCGGCGTTGGGCGAGGCCGGGGTACCGATCTTCATTCAGGCGTATCCGGACGAGTTGGACAAGCTGGACCCGGCGCGTCGGCGCGACTCGTTCTGCGGCAAGTTCTCGATCATGGACGTGTTCTGCCAGTACGGGGTGAAGTTCACCGCGGTGAAGCCGCATGTGGTGCATCCATTGAGTTCGCGCTTCGCGGAGAATATCGACTATTTCGACCGCCTGTGCCGGGTGGTGAAGTCGATGCGCAAGATGACCGTCGGGGCCATTGGCGCGCGGACGACAGCGTTCAAGACGGTTCGCATTGACGAGTTGGCGTTGCAGCGGCACGGCATCACAATGGAGACGGTCGATTTGTCCGACGTGTTCGCCCGGGTTCGGGCGGTGAAGCCGTCGAACAAGAAGGCGGCGGCAAAGGCGAAATGCCTGCGGGAGTACACGGGCTGGACCGGAGTGCCGCGGCAGGCGTTCACGAACATCGTGGCGCTGGGGGTTGTGCTGGACGAACTTGTGGAGGAGTTGCGGCTGGACGCGCTTGCGATCCGGTGCTGGCTCGAACTCCAGCAGCAATTGGGCATTTCGTGTTGCGTGCTGCTGAGCGAGATGAATCAGCGCGGGGTGATGTCGGCCTGCGAGGTGGACGTGGGCAGCGCGATTGCGATGCGCGCCCTGAGCACGGCAGCCCTGCAGCCGGCGGCGTGCCTGGACTGGAACAACAACTACGATGATGACGAGGAGAAGTGCATCCTCTTCCATTGCGGCCCGGTGCCGCGCGCGATGATGACGGGGAAGGGCCGAATCACGGACCACGCGATACTGGAGACGGCCGTGGGCAAGGGCTGCTCGTACGGCTGCAACACGGGCCGGATCGCGTCGATGCCGATCAGCTTCGGCAACCTGACAACGGCCGACGGGAAGCTGCGTTTCTATCTGGGAGAAGGCCGCTTCACGGACGACGTGGTGCCTGCGGAGTTCTTTGGCTGCGCCGGCGTGGCCGAGATTCCGCGCCTGCAGGAGGTGCTGCTGGCCATCGGCGCGCAGGGGCACCGGCACCACGTTGCGGTGACACCGGGGCACGTGGTCGCCCCCATCCGGGAGGCCTTCGAGAAATATCTGGGCTATGAGGTGAGCGTGCCATGAGCCTGCTCGGGATTGACATCGGCACGACGGGCTGCAAGGCGGCCGTGTTCACGGCGGAGGGGCAATGCCTGGCGACGGCGTACCGGGAGTATGCCACGCTGCATCCGCGCCCGGAGTGGGCGGAGCTCGACAGCCGGGCGGTGTTCGCCCTTGTGAAAGAAGCCATTGCCGAAGTGGCGACGCACACGGCCCGGGATCCGATCACGGCGTTGTGCGTGAGTTCCATGGGCGAGGCAATGACCCCGGTGAGCGCGGACCGCGAGATCCTCGGCAACAGCATCCTGCACGTGGATCTGCGCGGGGCCGAGTATGTGGAACGGCTGAAGCAGGAGATGGGCCAGCAGGCGTTCTACAGTGTCAATCCCAACATTCTCGGGCCGAACTACTCGCTGCCGAAGCTGATGTGGCTGCGCGAGAACGAGCCCGCCCTGTTCACCGGCGCCTGGAAGTTCCTGCTCTGGGGCGATCTGGTGGCGTTCATGCTGGGCGGCGAGCCCATCACGAGCTATTCGCTTGCGAACCGGACGCTGCTCTTTGATATTCACACGCAGACGTGGTCCGAGCAGCTATTGGCGTGGTCCGGCATTGGCGCGGATCTGTTGCCGCGTCCGGCGGCAAGCGGCACGCTGGCGGGCGTCGTGAGCGCGGCGGCCGCGCGCGAGCTGGGCCTGCCCAAAGGGGTGCAGATTGTCGTGGGCGGGCACGATCAGTGCTGCAACTCGCTCGGGGCCGGGATCCACGGCGCGGGCAAGGCCTGCTGCGGCATCGGCACAGTGGAATGCATCGCGCCGGTCTATGATCGCATTCCCGCCGCGAGCGAGATGCTGCCGTGCGGCCTAAACGTCGAGCACCACGTGCTGGAGGGGCACTACATTTCGTTCATCTATAATCAGAGCGGGGTGCTCGTGCGGTGGTTCCGCGACACGTTCGCGCAGGCGGACAAGCAGTTGCTGGACGGGAACGAGGATCTCTACGAGATCCTTTCGCGCGAGATGCCGGTGCAACCGACACGCCTGATGGTCTTGCCGCACTTCGAGATCACGGGCACGCCGAATTTCATCTCGGATTCGGCGGGGGTGATCGCGGGCTTGCGCACGACGACGACGCGCGGGGAGATCCTGAAGGCCATCCTCGAGGGATCGGCGTTCTATTTCCTGGAGAGCCTGCACGCGCTCCAGGTGCTCGGCATCGACACGTCGGAATTCATCGCGACGGGCGGCGGGGCGAAGTCGGCGGCCTGGCTCCAGGTCAAGGCGGACATCTTCGGCGTGCCGTTTGTGCGCCCGCGAATCACGGAGTGCGGCATACTGGGCGCGGCCATTCTCGCGGGCCTTGCCACGGGCGTCTTTAAGAGCCCGGCCGAGGGGGTCAAGCATTTTGTGCATCGGGAGCGTGTCTTCGAGCCCGATCCGAAACGCCACGCGATATATCGGGGCACGTATGAGAAGTACAAGAGGCTCTTCCCGTCAATGAAGAGCCTCCTGGCCGATCTGTAGCCGCGTGCCATAGGCGTTCTGCCCATGGACGGCCCGGGCCTTATGGTTGCTGGGGGCTAAGGGGGCTTGGAACGGGGCTGGGCTCGGCGGCGGCCTCGCGGCCGGGGCGGCGTCCACGGGTTCGCGGCAGGATCAAGGCGCAGAGCAAGGCCATGAGCGATCCGGCCGTCCAGCCCGCGCAAAGCATCGCCGCGCTGCCAAACAACAGCATCGCCCAGACCGCGGCTTGAATCCGCGGGGCGGGCAGCACGGCGCGTTGGACGGCCTTCCCTGCCCGAATGGCCGCGAAGATCGTCAGCCCGCCCACGAAGCAATAGGCAAGCAGCATACCCGGCACGAGCGGGGGCAGCGCGCCGCCGTCGCGAATCGGAATGTCCCGCGGCGTAGTGCGGGTCAGTTGCCAGAGTATGGCGGTTTCGCCGAGATACGGGGCATGCACCGCATTGGAGAGAATGCGCGGCATGAGGAGGCGTCCGTTGGGGAGCATCCAGCTCACCGCGAGCATTTCGGCCGCAAGCGGATAGGCGTGATCAAAGCGTCCATTGAGCCGGGCGGCGCTCACGCCGAAGGCCGAGGCCGACACGCCGTGCCCCGCGACGGAGGGGCCGGAATCCACGTCGACGTACCAGTCGCTTTCGCCGGCGTCGCGGGCGAACTCGCGAAAGCCCGCGGCGCCCCAGCGCTCTTGCCAGAAGTGCGCCTCGTACGCCGCGTACCACACGGCGGCGGCGTCCGGCCAGAGGTCGGGCGCCACGCTGCAGATGTAGGAATTGCTGCAGCCGCGCGCGGGGCCGACGGGCCAGCCGCGCACCGCGTCGGCCAGATAGGGCGGCAGGCCGTGCGCGTCGAGGGTTGTGCCTTCGAAGGCGCGCCGTCCCCGCGCCAGCGCCGCGCCGTGGTCCATGCCCAGCGCTGCGTCTGCGCGTTTGATGCACATCCACGCGGCCAGGACGTCGGCGGGATAGCACTCTTCGGGATAGTCCTCGAGCAGGCCGGCGGGCGAGCAGTCGAGGTCGGCGGCGAGGCGGTCCACTTCATCGCGCAGCATCGGAAGATACTGTGCATCGGCGCTGAGCCGATAGTGCGACGTCATGGCGGCGATGCGCGCATAGCGGTAGAACAGGTTGTCGTGATGGAGATAGTCGTCGCCCCAGAGCCGCCGCACCCACGCCGCGTGGTTGGGATCCAGCACGAGGGCCGTCAGCGAATTAATGGCACGCCGTGCGTCGTCCTTTGGGGCGGGCGCGGCTCGCTGATCCCCCTGCTCCCAAGCCGCCTGGAGCGTTTCGGTGGACCAGAGGAAGAAGAGGGCCGTGAAGATCGGCCACTCCGTGCCCGGCACGTTCTCGCCCGTCAGCGCGGCGGCCTTTTCGGATGCCACGCGGTCGCGGGCCCAGCGATCAAGGGTGGGCGCCAGGCGGTGGTGCAGCCCGAGGGTCATTTTCGGAATCTGATTCCCCGCGATGCCCGGGTCGAAGAGGTTCCAGACCAGCAGGACCGCGGGCGCGAAGCAGAAGAACACGGCCAGGCCCAGGGCAATGGCCAGATTGATGTGGGCGCACGCCCATGCGATGCGTTGATTGGTTTTCATAGCGGCCTCCTTCCGTTCTTTTGTTCCAGCAAGTACTTTGTCCTGCAAAGCTTCTATTCACTTTGTACCATAAAGTACTTGACAATGCAAGAGGCCGGCGCTACGATGGGGGCATGAGAGACGTGGAGCCCAGTCAAGAGGACGTTGCGCCGGCCATTGCGCTGCATGAGCGGGCGCTGGACAACCTTTCATTCATCCGGGACACGATGGCGCGGTCGGCGCCGTTGACGGCGGTATCGGGCGGGGGGACAGTGGCGACGGGATTAATCGCGCTTGCGGGGGGGTATCTCGCGGCGCTGCGCCGGAGCGACGACTGGTGGATCTACTGCTGGCTTGGGGTGGCGTGCGTGGGATGCCTGACGAGCTTCGCCGCGCTGGTGCTGAAGGCGCGCCGGCGCCCGACGCCGGTGTTCTGGGGGGTGGTGCGGCGTTTCGCGCTGGGCCTGTTTCCGCCGATCCTGGCGGGGGTGGTGTTGACGGAGATCTTCTATGAGATGCGCCTCGATGCGCTGATGCCGGGCACGTGGCTGCTGCTTTACGGGGTGGGTGCGGTGACGGGCGGCGCGTTTTCGATCCGGGTCTTGCCGATCACCGGGGCCGCGTTCATGGTTCTGGGCGTGTGGGCGTTCTATCCGCCGATGGCGCTGGGCGCGGTGTTGTGGGGCCCGATTACGCTGGCCGACGCGTTCCTGCTCGGCGGGTTTGGGTGCTTCCATATCGTGTGCGGACTGGTTATCGCCTGGAGGTACAACGGCTGATGGCGCGGGAGGATGCAGTACGGATGAGGGCGGCCGAGGCCGCGGCGGCCCCGCTGCGCGCGATGGCGAATCCGTCGGTGGAGGCGGACGAGGGCGCGGCGTCGCGCCTGATCCATGAGCGGATTCGCCTGGCCATTATAAGCGCGCTCGCGGTGAACGAGTCGCTCACGTTCAACGAGTTGAAGGACTTGCTCGATACGAGCGACGGCAATCTGAGCGTGCACGCGCGGAAGCTGGAAGAGGCCGCGTTGATCTCCTGCACGAAGGGCTATGCGGGCCGAACGCCGCGCACGGAGTACCGCATCACGGACGAAGGCCGCCGGGCGCTCGACAAGTATCTCCGCCACATGGAAGCGCTCATCAAGGCGGTGCGCAAGCGCTAGCGCGGCCGCCTATTCCTCGTAGATCATCTTGATCGTCATTCCCCCGTCGATGACCAGGTTCTGCCCGGTGATGAAACCCGCGCGTTCGCTGTCCGCGAGGTAGAGGCAGGCCTGCGCAATGTCCTCGGGGCGTCCGACGCGTCCCGCGAAGTGCTGCTCGTGGTCCCGGGGGCTGAGCGGGGCTTGTGCGCGGCGCGAGCGCTTTTTCCAGTTCGAGACGTCGATCCAGCCGGGGCTCACGGCGTTGACGCGGATGCGCCGCGGGCCGAGGCTCGCCGCCAAGGCGTGCGTCAGGCCGAGCAGGCCCCCTTTGGACGCGGAATAGGGTTCCGTGTCCGGTTCGGACATGAGCGCGCGCGTCGAGGCAATATTGATGATCGTGGAACCGGGCGGCATGTGCGGCACGGCATATTTCGCACAGAGGAAGGGTCCCCGCAGGTTCACGGCCAGGCAGCGATCCCAGTTCTCCACGGGCCGGTCCAGCAGCGGCATCGTTTCCATGTAGCCCGCGTTGTTGATGAGTACATCCACTTTGCCGAAGCGCTCGGCAGTGTAGCCCATCAGGGAGCGTACGCCCGATTCGTCCGCGACGTCAGTTTGCAGAAATGCGGCGGCATGCCCCGCGGACAACAATGTGGCGAGATGCTCCTCCCCCGCTTCGGGGTCGATGTCCGCAATCACGACCGAGGCGCCTTCGCGGGCAAAGGCGAACGTTACGGCCATGCCGATGCCTTGGGCGCCTCCGGTCACGATCACCGTGTTGCCTGTGAAGTGCATGTGTTTCTCCTTGGGCGAATCCGCCATAAACCTCACTCACACGTTGACATTCTAGCCGAGAACGGGCGGCGCGCGCAGAATTTGCGGCGCGCTCCGCTAACGCATCGCCCACCCTGCGCGACTGGTCTTCTTGCCATCCCATTGCCTCATGGGAGGCGGTGCTGTATGCTGTCCGCGGCATTGCGTTGGGAACCAAAGCCGAGGCGGCCATGATACAAGCTGATTTGTCACGCGTTCGCTGGGTCTACCCGTTGAAGCGCAATATGCTTCTCGGGTTGGCGTTCCTTCTTCTCAGCACGATGATCTTCCTGGGCCTCACGCTGGGCTACGGGCTATTTGCGGATGGCGCGCGCAAGACAGAAGAGATGGGTCACGCCCTCCGTGCGAGCATCAAAGGGTTAATGCTGGCGAGGGACGCCGGAACGATCCAGGAAACCATCGCGGGCCTGACGAAACCTCCCAGTACGATTGCGCGCGCGTTCATCATCAACACAAATGACCTCGTGGTGTTTTCGTCAGATGCGGCGGACATCGGCCGGAGATTTGACGTGCGTTCCGAGGAAGCGTGCGCCACGTGTCACAACAATCCCGTGGACGCCCGCGCGCGCCATACGGTACGCACGCGATACAAGGGCGCGGAGGTGCTCCGGAATGTCACAGCGTTCCCGAACGAGACGGCGTGCCAGGGCTGTCACGGGACGGCGTCCGCCAATGCCGGGGTGCTGGTCATCGACCGGGAACTCGGCGAAACCTACCGGCTCATCGGGAAAATTGAGTTGGCGGTTGCCGCGACGGGTTTGATGTCGATTCTCGTGCTCGGTTTCCTTTGGAACAGAAGCGCGAACCGCTTTGCCGGGGGCATTCTGCGCCGGGAAGAAGAGCTTTCGTCGCTGTACGCGGTGGTGAATCGCCTCAGCCGGTCGATTCACGTGGAAGAGCTGGAGACAACGGTTGTGGGGATTCTCCAGGATCTGCTCGACGCCCGCGCCGTCGATATCGTGCTGCCGCGGCCCGACAACAACTTCCGATGTGTCACCTGGATGCCGAACCGCGCTCAGGGCTTGCGAAACAAGATCGATGCGGGCAGTCCGCTCGAGGGCCGGATCCTGCGCTGGCTGGAAAGGCCGCTGCCGACGGAAATCACCCCCGATGCGGGCGAGGTCCACTTGGCCATCCACAATGAAGGCATTCCACTCGTGTACATCCTCGTGCACCGGCCGGCCACGCCGCTCGCGGCAGCCGGGGAACGGCTTATTGCCGTGCTCGAGAAGCACATCGCGGTGGCCTTCGAGAACGCGCGGCTTTACACGGAGGCCGTGACCGACGTCCTGACCGGCCTCTACACCCGGCGCCATTTCGACACGATCTTCCATGCCCGGCTCGCCCAGGCACGCCAGGAAGGGGAACGGTTGTGCCTGATGATGATCGACGTGGACCGCTTCAAGGAGATCAATGACCGTTTTGGGCACCTGGTCGGCGACCATGTCTTGCGCTCCGTCGGCAACGGGATCTCGGGGCTCATCCGGAGTTCCGACCTCGCCTTCCGCTACGGCGGCGACGAACTGGCGGTGCTGCTTCCGGGCGCGGGCGTCAGCGAGGGCTTTCTCGTGGCCGAACGCCTCCGCGAGCACATCGCGACGATCGACTTCGGCGGGCCGGGCATTGTGCTGTCGCTCAGCATCGGGCTGGCGGTCGCGCCCGTGAACGGCGACACGATTGACCGCATCTTCTCCGCCGCGGATCAGGCCTTGTATGAAGCCAAGCGGCTCGGAAGGAACCGTGTGGTCGCCGCCCGCGGCTAAGCTTTGACATACGGCCCGCTTCTTTGCTAAGATTCACTGCTCATGGGCCTGTAGCTCAGCTGGGAGAGCGCCGCGTTCGCAATGCGGAGGCCAGGAGTTCGATCCTCCTCAGGTCCACCATGAAAGTTACTGAGCGCCAATGGGTTATACAAGAGCCTATTGGCGCTCTCGCTTTGATCTTCGCCTCGTTGACTCAGGATTGACTTGCCAAGTTCAATTTCGCCTAAAGTGAATTTGCTCAGGAAAGCTGAAGAACTCAGGGAAATCGCCGAGAATTGCGTTCATCTGACATGAGAGGGCGCACAGACTCAGGAAGATGTGGAGAGCGGATTTACGAGTCAGAATTTGGGCTAGAAGCCGGTTTCTCCCACATGAAGTTACTGAGACAGGGGCAAAGCAAGAAGCGGCTAATGCCGTTGAAGGACCGCAAGGTAAGGAAGCCTTGGGCGGGAGAAGGTCTGAGGCACATTACCGGAACTCGTAAGACGCTCTGTTATTGCGACTTTATCATGCCAGAATCAACGATCGGCACATCAGAAGGGTAAGACAACCCCCCCCTACAACACGCGCCCCCACACCGCATTCTTGGGTCCCCTTTTTGCCCGCCACCCTTAACCACCCGTAGGGCTTTTCGCTGTGTACGTCCGCTCCAAAGACGCGGATCTCCCTGTTGAAAGTATCAACGAAAAAAGGAATAACGCCATGCGTCATCCTGCAATCACCTCATTTGAGGTGGCGTCGTGCTACTAAACATAAGAACACTAAAGACGAATGTGACGATGGCAAATACCAATGCGCCACGTGCAAAGTCCGACTTGGAATTTCGGAACCATAACCAGAGAATCGTTCCGGTTATCGGACCAGAAGTGAGAAAGAAACTTACGAAGACGAAGGCACCGGCATTCATGGAAATGGGTTTGACAAAAAGAACTTCCAGTCCAAAGGCAAGCACATTTGCCAAAATCATGACACCCAGTGAGCCGAAAAAACCAATAATGGAGTCACGGTTAATAAAGGACAAGAGTAAGTCTTTCATGACATGATCCTCTATTTGACCAATGCCCTCATGACAGAATATCCCAATATGCACGGGGTGTCAATGAGTTGCATCTAGTACATGCACCCCTGCTTGCACGGCAGGTTCACCGTTTGACAAAATGACCGGATGGACACCCGACGGAACCGATGGACGCAGGCGTACCGCACAATTCGCCTAGCGAGAATCTATGCGCCTACGCACCCAGAATTAGGATATCTCTTGAAAATGGAAGGACTTGCGCCACAACATCAGATGTACAAGCATTCGTTCTTAGCGAAACAAAAAAACGACAAAAACAGCCCCAAGGCGCGGAATAGACCCTTTTCTACAAATTCCGACGCTCTCGAAGCTCCTTCAAGAGTTGCCCCAGGAAATCTAATCGGGAGTACTCTCGAACAAATCCCACCGCCTGATAATTCTTCGACCGCCAAGAAATGTCGCCGCTGTGCGTTCTAGGTCTTTCCAGCGCTCGCCCATTACCGGGACTCTCTGGCGCGGCGGGCGGCATGGACAAGCCAGCTTTCCCGACTGTGTTCAATCAAGAGGCGGATCTTGTTGATTGTAGCCACGACTGCCACGACTTCGATCATGCTCTCGAAGTCACCGCTTCGCTGGGCGTCGGCCACCTCGCGGAGGGCACAGTCCAACTCGAAGGCGAGAGACCCTGCGAGGCGGTCACCGCCAAGATGAAACCAGCTCCAAGGCTCCATTTAAGCATTCGTCTTGCCAACTTGCTCTGGATTTCTCTCATCGGATCATTCGGCGTGTTCACAACATCGCCATCGGAGGCACATCATTTTTCAGTCTTCCGCCCGCCACATGTAGGTTGCCACGGTCCCGGCGGGAAGTTCCGTCTTAAGCATCTTTTTGCCGTACTTGACCGCGAACGGTTGTGGCTCGCGAGCCGCGTTTGCTACGACCAGCGTCACGCTGCCGTCTGGATTCAAAAAGGCCACGTTTCCGAAGGTGCGGCTCTCGGGCAGCGAGGATTCCACGCGCACCGAGCCTCGCCGGATGTATTTCATGAACTGGCCCTGCATGTAATAGTCGAAGTTGTAGCGGACTGATCCGTCGTCAAGCAGTTCGACGCAGGTGGCACTGGCGTCATGCGGCCCCCGGTTGGGTTTCTGGTGCTCGTCGAGCATGATGACCCAGGCATTATAGGAGCGGGACCAGTTGCGAAGGATTTGGGCCAAACGGATTGCGCCATGGGGACGGAACACCGACCCTTCCGTGAAGTAGATGTGCTTGTCCGGAAATTCCGCGCGGAACGCCGATTGGGCGTCCACCTTCCCCTCGTAAAGATGGAAACCCGTGCCATCCACGTATTGTGCCGCCTGCGGGTCGGACAAGATGGCCCGTGGGAAACTAAGGAGATTCCAGTTGTGGTCCCAACACCAGATAAGGGCCTTGACGTTGTTCTGATTGAAGAGTGGGCCGAGATGGTCCCGGATAAAATCCCGCTCTTCTTCGCCGGTCCACAGGGTGGTGGGATAATCTTTGTCGGACATTCGAGGTTCGTTTTGAACGGTTATTGCATATATCGGAACGCCCTCGGCCTCGTACGCCTGGATGAACTTGAGCAGATAGTTCGCAAAGGCCGGATAGCACTCCCGCTTGAGACTGCCCGTTCCAAGCTTGCCCGAGGTCTTCATCCATGCAGGTGGACTCCACGGGGAACCGAAGAACAACAGGTTGGGATTCTTCTTCTGCGCCGTCTTGATCGCGGGAAGCACGTACGCGCGATCCTTCTCAATCGAGAACTTGGCAAGTTTCGGGTCCGTCTCGCCATCGGGCAGGTCGTCGTAGGTATAGTACGGTTCGCCGATGAAATCAGACGCGCCGATGCACAGGCGCATCAGGTTCATGCCGATGCCTCGTTCCGGATTCATCAATTTGTCGATGACTTCTTCGCGCTTCTCTGCGGACAGCTTGGAGAGATTCTCGCAGGTCGAGTGATCAAACGAGGCGCCCAGTCCAAGAATAGACTGCCCTTTCTTCGACGGGTCTATCTCGATAACTGGTTCTCTTGCCTTTCTCGCCTTGCCGAATTGCAGCGGGCTTTCCGACGACAGGCTCTTTGAACCGTCCTGGCTGCTCATAACCACTTGAACGGAATCGCCGGCCTGTGAGGCCAACCCCGGCAGCATCACAGCGGCAATTATCACAAGTATCCACTTACACATGGTCATCCGCTCCATGGTTTTCAGCACTATTTCAAGGACTCCAGCAACTGTGCAAGCTGCTGAAAATCCGCGTCATTTCGCGCTGGATCGAATTGCAGTGCGGCCTCGGCGGCAACAAGCCGCTGGCGTTTGGCCTCAAGCGAAGCGCGAAGACCGGCGTCTGGCGTCGCGATATAGATAGCCACGCGGCTCGCCTTATCGCGAATCTCCAGTGCGGAGTCTTTGTGCGACCATCTCGTGTCATACACGCCGTCGGCGTCCAGCCGGAAAACGTCCTTCACGTCCTGAAGGTAAGCGGGCAATTGGAAGCGCCACTTCGCTTTTCGGGGGTCACCGAATTTGAACACCTTGTCATCGCGGTCGGGCACGTAGTCGAGGTCCAAAGCGAACAGCAGCGCCGCGCGAGGCCCGCATATCGAAGCGATGTCCCAATCCGGCTTCTTGCCGCGCATTATCCGTTCAAACTGATACGCGTCCCCTTCAAGCACGAACTCGTCAATCATCCGCAACTCGCGGCCGATGCGCCCGACTTCATCGAGGGTGTCGCGCCACTTCACAAGGGTCTTCAGGCTTAAGTTGAACCAGTAGAGGGATGTAATGCGGGTTGAAGCGGCGTGGTACGCCTGCAGGCGAATCTCATCGGGAGTCGGCGAAGTCCGTTTCCGGCCACCGTACCGGCCCCAGCCTTCATGCGGCCCCTGGGACCAAATGGCACACGGCATGGGACGGTTCAACTCGCGAAGAGACCGGCACATGTCACCAATCGTTTCCAGCGGCGCGCCCCAGCCGATCTTGTCTTTGCCCCAGCGTTCATACTTCCGCCAGGCATCGGGCGACGGCGCTGTGACGCGATACGCGTCATAATGGGGATAGTCGCAAACACCGGCGTAATCACGCCATATGCGCTCTTCACTGTGCGTCACCGTCGTCGCGAGGCGTGTGGTCGCATAGGGATGAAGCCTTTCCCAGACTTCCTGTGGCGGGACGGGCCTGCCGCCACCGTATTGCGGTTCGCCCAAGAACTCCACCGCGTGGATCTTGGGAAGCATCGCATCCGTGTCATAGGTTTCAATGGGTTGCATCCCGCCAAAGTACTTGAGCGGATACTTGTCGTAAAGCGGCGTGTCGCTGTAGCCGGGTGTAAGCTGCAAGTGGGCTGTATTGATGTAGAGCCGTTTCAGGGCCTTGAGAAAAACCTCATGCGTAATTGGATTGCCTTTGCCGTTAACCCAGCCGCCGGAGATATCAAAGCGTTCCGGTTTGATCCGCAGATACGTCCAGATGGAGAACGTCTCACCACCGGGCCGTGCCAGTGTGACCTCAACCGCGGTGTACGTGAGTGGAAGCGGGCCGGTCTTGACGGAGAATCCGCCGCGGTCCATGGCGGGAATCGTAGCATGACCGTTAAACGGCTGCAGGGATTCCAAGAGCACCTGCGCGAACAGCACACGTGGCGCTTTGGGGTCGTGAGGCAGCCACAGACGACATGACCGAACCTCCACTGATGAATCCGACGCATTGGCCACGTGGACCACCAACGTGTCGGGCAGGATAGCCGCATCGGGACCCAGAAACGTAACGGCGGAGAGCCAGCACGCCGGTTTGTCGATCGCCAACTCTGTAGCAAGCCAAGGACTCTTCTCATGCCCGGCTTCGAAATGCACTCGTCCGCCCGGCCCAAACTGCGCCGTTCGGCTGTTGAATGTCCAAGCCGTCAAAGCTCCTGACGGCAGAACGGTTTTCTCTTCCGGTGCGGCTGCCGGCATGTCATGCCAAGACCAGGCATGGCTATCAAGCAATTCGGCAGGGGACTTGCCGTCAAAGAGTACTCTGGCGTCTTTGTCCATGACGAGTGGGTCGTCGTTTGTCGTGCCTTCGTTACGTATGAACAACTGCACCCGCGCTCCCACCGCCGGTTCGGGCTCTTTGCCGTACCGCATCGTATCCGCCATCACGTGCGGAATGACGGAAATGCCGGCAAGTCCGAGACGGGCATTGTCTGGATACGCTGCAAGTGCAGAAACAACTCCTATGAGGAGAATACACTTTGTGACGATCGTTCGTAGGTCCATGCTTATGCGACTCCCCTTCATCCGGCAATACCCGGCACGAGGTCAATACATGCACTTTTCATAACAAAGTCCACAATAGTACCCGCACGTCGAACGGCGGCAGGCTGACGTTGCATACAACGTGCGAGCCCATGCATTGGGTCGCAATGGGCTCTCCTGTAAGTAATTCGCGGCAATCCGCGGTGCACCCATCAAGCGCTCGTACCGAAACACGTCCTTTCCACTCGACATCATTGTTGTTGGCAAGAGCAACAGTTACTTCGTTGTCTCTTCTGGCGGTTGTCCAGTGAAGCGGCAGTCCCTCGATCGTTGTCGGCTGCATGGTCTTGATGACTTCCTCGAAGAGCCGCGCGGCGGCCCCCATCATGGCGAGGTCTCCCTCAAACCACGGCGCCGCGCAGGTGTAGACGCGCCCCTTTTCGAGTCGATGACAGGTCACTAATGGGTTGCCGTCCGGGGCTTGCGCAAGAATCTGAACGTCCGCTCCGGAAGCCACCTTTGCCGGACAATAGCGGAAGGCTTCGCGAACATACGGCTCATCCTTCCAGCGCCATGCCGCGCCCGCCCAGAGTTCCGGCAGGATTTCCATGCCGCATAGGGCGTGGTCGTCTGGGCCGACGACCCCCGCAGCGACAAGCACCGTGCCGCCGTTTTTCACATATTTCTCCAGGCGCGCCTTCAATGCCTCGTCCAACCTGACCGGGCCGAGGAGGACCACGAGTTTGTACCGCCGCAGCACATCCTCGGCGGCAGAGGCCGTCAACACGTCGATGATATCTCCCCAATGTGTGTTTCCCATGGGACGATAAGGTGATGTCTCGGCCCCTCGCTGAAGCAAGTCTTCATGCGCTTGCTTGCGATCTAAGTAACGCCCAAAGGGCAAAGTGGGCTCGGCCTTGTAGACATCGTCTGGACGTGGGGCAAATTCCGGCGTCACGCATGAAAGGGCAAACGGACTGGCGGGGGGATTCTCGCTTCTATAGCGGCCGAAAGGAAAGGGGTCCATCGCGTAAGTGCTGCCGGGATAGGCCATAGAAAAGAACGCGTCCACACCGCGGTACCCTTGCTGATAGGGAATTCGCGCGTAATTCCAAGCCTCACAGGTCGTGCGCCAGTATGGCGGCGTGATCCAGCCGTGATTCTCCGGCAATACCACCGTGACAGGAGTCTCCACCTCGCCGCGAGGCACGCGCCGGGTAAAGCGGCCAAACTCGTCCAGCGTTTGTCCCAGCAAGTTCGGCTTCTTGTTTTGAAGATCATACAGCAGGTCGCCGCCTTCGATTGAAACGGCGTCAGCCCCCGCAAAATAGGTCATGTAGAAATTGCGCTTGTGAAAGAGCGCCGGAAGATTATGCACACAGCCGTAGATCACACCCCACCACAACGAGAAGTCGATTCCCCATTTGCATCCGAACTGCCGGGCCGCCCCACGGGCAAACGCGATAGCCGTCTGCAAGTCCTCCACATCGTCATTGGCGCGCTCCACCAAGATGCAGTCAAGACCCTGCGCCGCCAGAAGGTGAACCCCCGATGCATAGCCCGGACGGCCCCACTTTTCCGTGCCACGATGCGCGTTGGCCACCTTCATGACTTCCGCGATATACGCGTCAAATAGGACCTTTGCGGAGTCATAGGTCTTCGGTTGTTCTCGAAGCAGCACTTGCGGGAATGCAACGCCCGCCGAATCGTCCTCCGTAAACACTTCCCAAGCGAAGTTGTCGCCTAGATACCGCTTGTACCGCGCCAGCACGGCGGCCACGTCCGGTACTGGCAAGTTCCATGAGGTCCATTGCCGTGCGCGTGTCCCGGGATGCGCCAGCATCGTGACGATTGCGCGCCAGCCGCGCTTGCGAACTTCCAGAAGCATGGCATCCGTTACTTCAGGGCGGCACGACACGTGGCTGCACCACCCACCCTCCGCAATCCAATCCAGAATCGGAAGACGCTCCGGCGTTGGCATCATCTCGTAGACTATGTTCAGACTTCGTACTGGGTTTCTGTGTATCCCTCTTGTGGTTTCTCCAAGCAAGGTATCCCGAGAGGTTGCTGCGCAGATTGACACAGTTCCGACCATCGCCGTTTCAAAGAACTGGCGTCGTGTTGGCAAGCCGTGTGCTTCGGGTGTCCCTCCTGGCGACTTCATGACAACATCCTCTCTTTCCCTTTCGTCGTAGCAGCGCCCACGGCAGGTTCGCGTCCCCAACTATCGCACCACGGCCAGCGGAATATCATGCTGGTCGGCCCAAGTCTGCCAGTCGGATGCCGAACGGTTTAAGAATACACGCTCAAGATCATCCCGGTTGATTCGTTCCAGTGCAAGTGCTTCTTGCAGTTGCTGCTGAAAATGGGATTCAAGAGCCGCTAAGGCCACGAACCCGTCACGTGCGGCGTAGATGCCATAACCGGAATGGCGGCCGCCCAAAGGGCCATCGCCCGTCAACCCGTGCAAAAGCGGTTCCGCAAGAGATTCCGCCGCCGCTGCGATGGCCACTGTAGCATGTCCGGCATCACCTCCGCGGTCTCGTGCCAGCAGAAGACCCAACGCGGCGCCGGCAGCCTGTTCCGCCGCAACGAGGTCTGAAACTAGGGACTTCGGCATTGAAGGCGGAACAAGAAGGCCCGCTTCGGCCTGGTAAGTAAGGTCGTGTCCCGCACGGTTCTCGTGCGGGGGTAGATACCCCTCGATCGCCACATGACACAAACGTGGATATTTGGCCTGCAACGAGGGCCAATCCAGTCCGAGCCGTTCCATCGCGCGGGGTCGCGAGGCCGTTAGCAGGAGGTCAGCTCTCTTCAGGTGTTTATCGAGTACGGCTTTGCCTTCGGGCGTTTTCAGGTCTAACGCAAGCACCGTCTGACCGTCACAGAGTTTTCGATAGTACTCCGGCGCGGCCGTCGCGAGAAAATCGCCCGAAGGCGGCTCGATCTTCATTATGGCTGCGCCAAGGCGATACAGCCGCATGGCCGCCACCGGCCCCGGCAGATTTGTGGCAAGATTAACTATCAGGAGGCCTTTAAGGGGTTCCATCGCCTCTTTCACGTCTTCTCATAAGAACGCTTTGTATGGAGAATTGTCTTCTCAACGCGGAATCTCTTGACAGGGCAAGCGGCGGAAACTAATTCCCCTGGAGGCGAATCTCACCGGGCGCCCGTTTTCCGCCGCTCGCAAACCGCGGCTCTCTCAAGTGGACTCACATGTCCAGTCTGTGAAGGCTCCTGACCGTTTCCTCGGGGCGCATGAGGTCCCCAAGAGGAACTTCATCGGGTCAAATGTCCCCAATGGCACCTATGACACTGGCAACCGTCGCAAGCACCGGTTCGGTTGATCCCTGCAGCGCCTGCAGGGCCTGTTGCGGATTCATTGTCTCCAGCCCGCTTACAGGTGTATACCGAATGAATTGAACATGCCCGTCCATATACAAAACGTTGCAGCCTCCGGGGATATGGTTGAAGCTGGTGTCCTTGCTACCGGTAGTCATCATGTCCATCATTATCCAGAGCGCACTCTGGGCCTTGTTCGCGCTGCCCGGATTGTTAATATCCGTTATTAGAAACCGCTCAATGCCCTCGCGCAATCGGTAAATGGTGCTTGAACCACCGTTTCCAAATGCCGAATAACTGGAGCTTGAGAGGTTGCCGTCCTGGTCCACATCGGAAGCGGTCCCGAACGCGTCTTCTCCCAAGAGATGGGGCACGTTAAGGACCGAGTCCAGTAGCGCTCCAATCTGAATAGGAACAAGGGTGTTGGCATTAATCGTGGTGCCCAAGCCGGCAAGCAGGCCCACACTCATGAAACTACTGGCCGTTGCGCACGGTTTGAGGTTGTCCAATGTCCATCCAAGGTAAAGATAATCCGCCGCAATTAACCAGGGAGACTGAAGTATCCCTTCCTTCTGAATCCACTCAAAATGTTGCCCGGCCATGGGCGAGGATGGGCAGACGCAGATGTTTGCATCGCTAATGTATTCCGGATACACCATGTAAGCAGCGGGACCTACCGCCATCTGGATTCCGTACGTACCGTTGTTGTTCTTCTTGAGCACCTGCAAGGGCGGGAACTTTCCATTGGCCTCGTTGCTATACATCTTCAGCACCAAGCCCCACTGCTTGAGGTTATTCTGGCAGGCCGAACGCCGAGCCGCTTCGCGCGCCCGGGCAAGCGCGGGCAATAGAATCGCGGCCAGAATGCCGATAATGGCGATAACTACCAGTAACTCGATCAACGTAAAGCCTTTGACCTTCATCCACACTTTCCTTCTGCTTCTGGTCCTCGCTGAATTGATGCAGCAGGAAGACCCGGTGAGAAACCTGGTCAGTACCTTGGCTCGGATCGGCGCTCTTGTTTCTTTAGATCTTGCGGTCTGCGGCCTAGGTTTTACAATAGGCAAGACTATGGATTATATTTGTGAAACTATGATTCCCTTGAAATCACCCGGAGATTCCTGGTCGCATACGATGCGACGTTAGATCCGGTTCTCTTGTTCCCCGCATGAGGACCTGCATTCGAGTGAGGAAAGAAACATGAGAGAATGCCGCGAGTGAGAGTGGTTCGAGAAATTGGCGATGTGATGCAATGGTCGCCCAAGTGCCGGGAGCATTTCTTTCCGTGGGTTACCAAGGCGGCAGAAGTGATGCGCGCCCATTCGATTGCGGAGGCGGGCATTACCGAATGCCATCCCGGCTATCTTCTGGAACGGAGTTCACCGCGATTTCACCTGCTGGTCTATCCCACGAAAGGGGCTGGCGAAATCTACGACACTACCAGTTCCAGACGGATCGACCCGGGGCAACTACTGATCGCGCCGGCACTCAAGCCATTTGGATACCGTCCCCTGACTCGCACCTGGCATTTCATGTGGTTTCACCTGCCCGATGAAGAAGCATGGTCATTCCTGCGCAAGGAAACGCTTGTTATCCGAAAAACGCTTCTTACCAATGCGCTGTGCAGGGCAACAGAAGGATTTCTGGAAGAATCCCGCGGACAGGCCGAAAGCCATCGCGAGGCGAGCGGGCTTCTCATCAGCTTGGTCGACATATACATCAAACGGGAGTTGGGTTCCGGCCAGCCAACCGCCAACGTAACAACGGGCAATCGTCTTGACCATCTCTGTGCGTTGGTCAACGCGGATTTGGCTCGGGACTGGAACGTCGAAGCCTTGGCGGAAGCCGCAGGCGTATCGTGCCCGCACCTGCACCATATCGTGCGGGAACGTTTCGGTGTTTCCCCGATGAAACTCGTCACGAGATTGCGCATGGAACGCGCCCAAGAATGGCTCATCATCTACGATGCGCCGCAACGCGTCATCGGGGAGATGGTCGGTTATCAAAATGAATTCGCTTTCTTGGTGGCGTTTAAGCGGTTTTCCGGCGTAACACCCAGGCAATTCCGCAAGTGGCGCTAGTGTTCGACTTGCTTCTTTGATGGTCTCGCGAGAGCCTCGCGTCTCAAAGAACTCTCAACGGTTCGTGCTGGACTATAATCTTCACAAGAGGGATCTCTATGGAAAAGAAGACGTACGCAATGCCGGTCAGCCTTTTGGCGCTTGTCCTGATCCTGGCGGTCAGTCCGGTTGCGGCAAATGCGCAGACTATCGGCGTGTCCACTTCCAACAAGAAGCTGGAGACGGCGTTTGCGTGGGCGAAAGACAAAGCGCTGTCTTATGTACAGACGGGCAAGTCCGGCGTCGTGAACCGGCACGAAAGAAACAGTGTCGGGACAGGCAACGTGGCGTACATCCCAAGTTATTGGGCAGGTTATACGTCCCGAACGGCCTTCTATTCACGGGACTACTGTCATCAGGCGTCCGGCGCGCATTTACTGGGGCTTCAGCGGGAGAACCTCTCGATCTTGCGGGCCTTTGCTGCCACGGCGACTGAGTCGCGGAAGTGGTTTCCTCTGTGGGCGCTGAACTTCGACGGCAGCCCGTTCACACTCGATGCTCCCAAGGAAGACTACTTCGTACGCGAAGTGCCTGCCGTCTTTGAACTGGTGGAACAGTGTTATCGGCAGTATCTCTGGACGGGCGATTCTGAATATGTGAACGACCCGCTGCTGTGGAACTTCTGCACCAAGGCGGTTACGGACTTCATAGCACTGCACGACGGACGTATCCCCAATGGCGTGGCCGAGGGGGACGGTTCCGGAGACATCTTCAGGGGGGCCGCGACGTACAACGAGATAGAGAGCGATTCCCCGTTGATCGAATCGGGAGATGCAATTGCCTGCCAATACCAGGCGCTGGAATGCTATTCCAAGATGCTGGCCATCAAGGGTGACACCAAACAGGCAAGAGAATTCTCGCGTAAGGCCGATCACTTGAAAACATTCTTCAACAAGAAATGGGGCGTGAAGAAGGGCAAGACGGAATACGTCCGTGGTTACGACATCAAAGGAAACGCGCCAGCCAACTGGGGCCTGGAAAACAGTTGGTTCATGCCGATGAAGTTCATTACCGAACCTTCGGATAAGAATGACGCTTATCTCGATTTCATCGCAGGATGCATGGAGAAGCGTTGGGGACGGCCCTCCAACCTGGAAGCAATAACATACATTCCCGGTGTCTTCTTTCCATACAACCGCGTGCCCGACGCCTGGAAATGGCTGGAGTACATCATCGACCAGCCGGACAAGGAATACCCTGAAGTATCATATACGCTGGTAGGGCACGTGGTTGAGGGCATGTTGGGCTTCGAACCTAACGCTCCTGAAGGTTCATTCCTTACGGTGCCGCGCCTGCCGGGCGCGGTAGCGGATCTATGCGTTAGCCACATTCCCCTCGGAGGCCACCGACTCACCGTCACGCACGAGGGTATTTCAAAGAGCACCGTGACCCACGTCTCCGGCAACGGGCCTTTGAAATGGGAAGCCTGCTTCTATGGTGACCATCCCACGATCTTCGTGAACGGCGAAAAGAGGCGCTCCGTGAAACGAACTATTCACGGGATCACTGCCAGTTCCGCTCTCGGTGAACTGGCTCCTGGCCAATCCATGACGGCAAGCGTTCAATGAGACAAAATGAGGGAGACACGCGCAAAAACAACCGTGCGAAGGCTGCCTGGCACCGTCAATGATGCGGATTCGCTGGTAACGCGGCGAAAGGCGGAGATGCAACAATTGGGCGACGGATTCATGCAAGAACGGCGGATATGCGTGGATTCTTCCTGCATTCTTGCGGTGATGCTTGTCGTGGTTACAGCTGGAGAGGTCGATGCAGCCGAGTCCCGGCTGCGGGGCATGTGGATTGAGCCGGCAGCGATCTCAATGGTGGCATCCGATGCGTCATCGCAGACATTGGAGCGTTGCACGAGGGAAAGCGTTCAGGCGATGAAATCGGTCGGTGTAACGACCCTGATCCTCGCATACGCGGAATACAACGGGACATTCTTCTATCCATCAGCGATCGAGTTCTTTGATCAGGACATCCGGCGAATTGTGAAGGGCGCTGACTGTCCCTTCGATGTATATGGCACCATCCTGACAGAGGCGGATCGCTTGGGTATGCAGGTTTTTCTTGGCCTCGGTCGCGGAGGCGACACACCGCTCCTCTGGGACTTCGACAAGCCGGGTTGGCACGAGCGAAATGAGAAGGCCATTGCACTCGGCAAGCGGATCGCGAGCGACTTGGCGACGGAGTTCGGACGGCATCCATCGTTCGGCGGATGGTATCTGACACATGAGATGAATGACCTGAGCCGTGCGTCTGTTTACTACGATCCGCTTGCGGAATTCTGTCATTCGCTCAGTCCGCGAAAACCCGTCCTGGTGGCGCCCGCTGGAACTCCGATCATTACGAAGGAATCGCTCATGAAGAGCAAGGTCGACATCTTCGCCTATCAGGACGCGGTCGGGGCGGGGTACGTACCGTATAAGAATACCTACGACCCGGACAAACGGATTGCGATGCTCGGTAAAACCTACGCCCAGTACGCGCGCTGGCATGCCGAGACGGGGAAACGGATCTGGTCTGACCTCGAAGTCTGGGAAATGAATGGGAAACAAGGCTACAGCGGCGCGTACCCCGCCGCTTTCGAGCGGGTGAAGAGACAGATTGAGATCGAGGCGCCTCACGTCGAGATGCTTACCGGCTACGCATGGCATGGATACTTACAATCACCGAACGCATCCGCCGAGAGGCCAATTCCGAAGGCACGAGAACTGTTCGAGGCGTATCGAAAACGCATTGACCGGTGAGTCTACAAATAGGACCGTTTATCTTGTTGTATCGATTGCCAAATTGCCGAACGCTTTGGTGATATTCACTTCCTCTCGCTTGAGCACAACGGCCTCGTTCTCTTCGCCACAAAAGGCAGTAAACAAATGGCAGATGTGGTTCGCTAAGCCAAATCTCCCCAGAAGTATTCCGGCTTCAGCGCGTGGCATCAAAGGAATGATCGACCAAGATGCACCCGTTAGTCCAAAATCTTCAGGTTCCGCAGGTGCTCGGTGAATTGGGGGCCGACGTTCGAAACATCCTTATAGAACACGGTGGGCTTGCCGATTGGGGCGGCAACTGCTTGGTGGATTCCTTTGCCGGCATCGCCGTAGGTTTCGCCGGTCCACACGTGAACCCACCGGCCCTTGGGGAAATAGGCGTCGACCGCCTTTCGTCCGGCATCCAGCACCGGAACCACCAGTAGATCGGTGCCTACGAGGAACTCCTGATACGACAATGCAAACGTGTTCGGGTCGTCCGGATAGTGGATAAAGAGATGGCGCACAACCGGCAGTCCTGTGCGCCCTGCCTCCTGCACAAGCTGTTTTCGATAGAAGGCCCACGCCTTGTAGACTTTGGCAAATCGCGCAAAATGCTCCAGTGTTTCCTCATCGCTATAGAACTGCGCGTTCGCCTCGGGCTGATTGCCCTCGTGCGTGCGGTAGATCGTGGTGAATGCGTTCAATTCCGCCCAGCGCATCAACAACTCTTTGTCGCGCCGATACTTCAAGAGCGGCTTTGAAAACGTAGTGTAGCCTCCGATATCGCTGTGATTGAAGCTGAAACCGGACAAGCCGCTGCTCAGCAGCCCCGTCACGGCGGTCTTCATTCCGTCGCAAGCGTCCCACGTCACAAGTTGATCGCCAAGCCAGTTCAGCGTCGTGTAGCGCGGACTCGAGCGATAGCCTGAACGCGTGAAGAAAACAAAGTCCTCGCCCTGCCCAGTCTCTTCGATGACCTCTCGGTTGAGACGCCCCCAGGCTTCGGGATATTCATTGTGAAACGAGGCCGCCGATTGTCCCGAGTGCAGTCTGGCGTTGTACGGGAGCGCTTCTCCGAAATCCGCCATCCAACCGCTGGCTCCGGCCCCAATAATCTGGTTCCGGATAACGTCCTTCATCCAAAGGCATGCAGCCGGGTTGGTCAAGTCCAGTAGACCCGCGGAAAAGCTCGTATTGGGAATGAGGCAGGGGCTCCCGCTGCTGTCACAAACAAGAAACTTCTTATCGACTGCTTCTTTGAACAAATTGCGTTTGGCGCCGGATTTCTCGGCAACATCAACAAGGAACGGGTTGACATACGTCAGCATGCGGACGCCATCCGCTCGCAGGTCGTCCACCAATGATTGCCAACCCAGATAGTGTTCCTCGTCGACTTCCCAATTCCACCAGAGTTGTTTCCCGATGCTCGTTTTGCGCGGGCCCACCCAATCCTGCAGCCAGAACGCGGCAACCGGCGCGTCGTGCTCTTTCAAAGCCTGACAGACGTTGCGTACCTTTTCCGTGCCGCCTTGCATACCGACAACCGCCCCGTCCAGAATCCAATCAGGCAACGGCCGCATACGGCCAACGCAGGAAGTGTACTCTTCAATCAACTCTGCCGGGCTCCCGCCTTGCAGTATCCGTCCATTCAACCGGGAAGCAAACACGTGAACTTGAACGCGGTCGCCTTTCCGCAGATCAAAGACGGAATACTCGGTGTTGTCTAGATACGCCGAGCGCATTTTGCTCGTAATGTAATGAGGCACGCAGGCGTAGGAGGTGCTCCAAGAACCTCCTGCGCCGGCAACAAGATTCGCAAGAAACGTAATCGGTTGCAGGCCTCTGCCTATGCCTTGTTCCTGCACAAAGACGGGAACGCGCTTCCCCTTAAGGTCAAAACAGGAGAACTGTTCGCCAAAACCGAAGAAGTGCTCATCCGGTTCCGATGCGTAGGTGAGCCAAGCCCGGTTGCAGCGAGAATCGGTGAAGGATAAACTGAAGGCAAGTTGATGGGGGCTCTTGAGTTCAAGAGAGAATTCGTAGCCCACGCTGTCTGTTCCGCGTTCGTCTGTCGTGAGTGCCCCGGTGATCACGACCCTGTCTGTGCACTGCACTATGGAATCAATGGTCTGCCCGGTACAAACATGTTGCCAAGTGTCCCGAATATCAAAGGAACCATGAGACTCGGTGACCTTCTCGCATCCTTGGCCCGCTGCGGCAAACGCGATACCCGGAAGTGTCGACCACACGACGTGGCCAGGAGAGTCCTGATGGTTGACCACAAGACGGCCTCCCTGTTCGGGATTCCATACCACGGTAAATGGGCCGAGCAGATACGATGTGGCCGAAAGATGCTTTGGGTCGAACCTCAGGATACCCGTCGTGAAACTGTCTGAAGTATACGAGAGGAAGAAACGGATGCCCAACACCAGAAGCATCGCGAAGAGTGCGGTCAGAACGAGAAGAAGACGTCTTCTCGTTCGTTTGATATTTCGATTCTGCACGTCTCCGCTCCCGAAATGTGCGCTCACACGACTCACTCCTGAACTGCCCCGGGCATATCCTTTGTGAACTGCCCGAAAGTTTCTTCCGGACGATACGCGTATGGATACTTTGTTTGTTGCCCTGCGAATGCTAAAGCAGCTTCGCCGGGATTGAACACGATCCACTCCACCTTGCCGGGCTCCAGTTCAAGACGCAGGACGCTTGCCTCCTCATCGTCGCGCACAACCTGGATGCCGGAGGCGCCGGCGGTTGCCAGCAATTCGTTGGCGTAGACGGCCTTGGCGCCGGCGTGGTTGCTGCTGATCGCCGGCTTGTAAGGGGCGTGCGGGTAGTAGACCTGCGTAAACACGAGCTTGGCGCCGGCTTTGGGCGTGCCTTCCCAGAGGTAGCGCAGCTGCGCGGGACACGCCAGGGCGCGCGGATCCTCGGCAAGGCGGTCGACCACCTGGAGGCGGCAGTCCCCACGCGGTGCAAACCAGACAAGCAGGTCGGCGGGCGGAGACAGCATTTCCACCTGGCCATTGCTGGCGACCAGCGTTCCCATGAAGGTGTTCGCCCAATGGGCGCCGATTTGGGCGCCGATATTGCGGGTGTTCCACAACGGCGCCACGCGCGCCTTGAAGGATTCCTCGAAGGTAACGGTTTCGCGGGTGGCGAGGAAACGGTTCTTCACAAACACGAACTCCCGGTCATAGACTACGGGCAGCCCGTCCACGTTCTTCACCCGCACACTGGCGAAGGTGGCATCGGGCCGGTCTTCGAAGTGCGTGACTACTGACTGAATGTCCGGCATTGTTCCTTGGTGCCACTCTTCGTCAAAGCGCAGGGGATCGGGATGGTAGCGGCGCTTCGCGGTGCCGTCCACATCAACCACCATGAGCCGGTTCTCACAGGTGGAACCCTTGCTGGTGACCACCTGCGTGAATGCGGCACCCCAACGGTTCATTCCCATGATGCCGCCGGCGTTGGCGGGGCAACTGTTGGGATGCAGTTCAACAAGGGCGTAGAAGTCGCCGGGGTTCCAGCCGCTGCGCAGCACCAGCTTGTCCGGCCATTCCTTGCCGGTAAGCCACCACGCGCAGCACAGGTGGCCCTTGTCCGGATCGGGATCAATATTGCCGAACAGCTTCTCCCCAACGGTCTTGTCGGTGTGCGGAACGCGGGCGGCTTCCATGCGCAGATTCCAGAGCGAACCCGGCGAAGGCATGATCGGCGCCACGGAGTCATCGGCGAAGAGCCACGCCAGCGCCACGTGCTGACCCACTTCGCGGTCGCGCAGGTAACCGTCGTTCTTGATGGGGACCGCCTGATACCGGAGATAGTTCATGACCTTCTGCGCGGCGTAACGGTACTCGCCGTTCCGGGTCTTCGCGGCGGCCAGCTCGAGGGCAAAGAGGCGGAATCCCGCCGTGCTGTTCCATCCGCCGTTCGGGCCGTAGGGGTTCACCGCTCCGTCCGGCGTAACCTCCACCGTCAGGCGCTGCCAAAGCCGCTGCATGCCGGGGTCAGTCACGCCGCGATCGTCGCCCAGATACTGGTCGCCGCAGGTTAGCAGCATGAAAACGGTTCCGGGGAAATAGCCGGTATCGTTCTGCTGCACTTCCTTGTTCTTCCAGAAGTCGCCGAAACCCAGTTCCGCATACCGTTTCCAGTGCTCCGCTTCCGGAATGTCCGGGTACCATTTGGCGGCAAGGCCTTTCATGACCGCCTCCGGCATGGCGCGATGGCAGCCGCCTCGCCACTCGATGGGCTTGGTGCCCCACACATGCACATTGCGGCAGTAATACAGCCACAACTCACGGAACCAGGCCTCATCCTCCGTCATCAGGCCCCCCGCGATGAGGTGTTTCCGGTACAGGGGAATGAGTGCGGGCTCTTCGATGAACTGTTCGGTCCATCCCTTCTTCCCCACCTCGTCCTGGGTGGCGCGGTGAAAGTCCTTGAGCATGGCGATGATGGCCTCGCCCCAGCGCCGCTCGCCGGTCTGGACATATCTCACCAGCACCGGCATGAACCGTTGCGGTCCGCCAAGCCCCAGTGCCGGTGTGTCCGCAATCTTGAACAAATCCATATCTTCCAGCCACCGCAAATAGGTCTCCCGAGTCACCGGGTCTTGCGGGATCGGATAGAACGCTGAGTTCATAACATCCGCCTCCCCGAAACGGTACCGTTCGACAGAAGGGCTGTACAGGGTTGGCGGCCCAAGGCGTTCAGCACTGACACAAACCGGACTTGTTGCCAGGGATTCCTCACCGGCGGCGAAATTGCACATTGTGGCGAGCGCTACAAGCGGCAGGATTTGGCGTATACCAACAGTCATGGGTTCAGCTCCTTTGCGGAACGGGCGCTCCTCGTTCCATAGAAGCGACAGCAGGAGGGCAAGTCACTCATGGGATCCTTTCATTGCCGCTCAATCAGCACAGGCGTGTCATTGACGAGTTGCAGTGTTCCTTCAATCTCCCGGCGCGCGATGTGGTCGCGCCACTTCCCCTTGGGCAATTCGATGCTTACGGAACCTTTTGTGTAGTTCACGATATTGACGATGCGGTGTCCGTCAAGGACGGCAGAACGCCACTCCACTCCATACGGGATTCCTTTTCCGGTAGCAGGGAAAACGATTGGAGGTGTGACTCCTTCCTTGGCCAGAATACGCATCAGCGCATCGCGAAGGTCAGCCCCTTTGGCATCTGGCAGTTTTTTCACGCGCTTAGGCGGCGCAACTTCTCGCCCATATTCGTCGCAGGTAAGATTGTCTTCTCCGTATACAAGCACACGACCGCATTCTTTGGCATATGCGCGGATGGCTTCAATGGAAGCGCGTGTCGCCGCCCGGGCTTGCGGGACTATCAGGATCTTATAGTCCTTGAGTTTGCCGGCCGCCACCTGCTCATCGGTAACAAAGGCTATGGGAACGCCGCAGAAGTTGAGAGCTTCATAAACGCGGGCGCGCGCCGCGACATAGTGCCTGTCCTGTAGGGTGGCGGCGTGCGAGAAGAGGATGGCCACCTCGGGGATTGCATTTTGGATCGCGGCCATTTCACGGGAAAGGCGCATCAGGTCGAGTGCGCACCGGCTCATGGCGGC
>CAILVY010000136.1 GCA_903837785.1 Candidatus Hydrogenedentota bacterium | reverse complement strand
GAGCGACTACAACACGCACGACTGGCAGATTAACCTGTCCGAACTGCTGCGCGTGATCCAGTTCTTCAATTCGGGCGGCTATCACCACTGCCCGGGCGAAGGCACTGAAGACGGCTACTGCGTCGGCCTGCCCGGCTGAGCGCACAAGCGAACGAGACCCCTGCGGCCAGGCGCCCCCGCCTGGCCGCAGCGCCTTTTGGCCCTTGGCCGAAGCCGGTTTCGGGAGGCGCTGTACAAGGGGCTCGGGAATTTCCGTACCCGGCAAGTTGTAAACTGTTGGCAGGATGCGAATCGTGGCAGAAAGAAGCGCAGCGTTGATTCTGATGGCCCTGGCGGTCATGGGCGGCTACGTGTATGCGCAGGGGGCAAGACAACAGATGCTCACGCCAGAAGAGGAACGGGTAATTGTCGGCAAGGGCACCGAGGCGCCCTTTTCCGGGAAATACTACAAGTTCGAAGGCAAGGGAACGTATACGTGCAAGCGCTGCGGCGCGGCGTTGTATCGTTCGGAGTCGAAATTTGACGCGGGGTGCGGCTGGCCCAGTTTCGATGACGAGATTCCGGGTGCAGTGAAGCGCCAGCGGGACGCGGACGGGATGCGGATTGAAATCCTCTGCGCGCACTGCGGCGGGCATCTCGGCCATGTGTTCCTCGGCGAAGGATTCACCGCGAAGAATACGCGCCATTGCGTGAATTCCATTTCGATGAACTTCGTACCGGATCCTCCCGTGGCCGCGGCGGCACAACCGGACGCCGCCCCAGCCAATTTGCCCAATACAGAGACGGCGGTGTTTGCCGGAGGCTGTTTCTGGGGCGTGGAATATCATTTCCGGCGTGCCCAGGGCGTGCTCTCGACCCGCGTCGGGTACACCGGGGGACACACGGCGAATCCAACGTACAAGCAAGTGTGCGCCGGCGGAACGGGCCATCGCGAAGCGCTTGAGGTGACTTTTGATCCAACGCAGACGAGTTACGAGACGCTGGCCAGACTCTTCTTCGAGATCCATGATCCGACGCAGGCCAATGGACAGGGGCCGGACATCGGGGAACAGTACAAATCCACAATCTACTATTTGAGCGACGCGCAGAAGGCGACCGCCGAGAAGTTGATTCAGCTGCTGCGCGGAAAGGGCTATCCGGTGGTCACGGAGGTGCTCCCCGCAGGCCCGTTCTGGCCGGCGGAAGAGTATCATCAGCAGTACTACGACAAGAACCACCACACGCCCTACTGTCACGTCTACACGAAGCGTTTCTGAACGCGGCGCGGGAAAAGAAGATCACTTTTCGGGGGGATTCTCCGCGTACGCGGGATGGGTCAGCGAGAATCGCTGCTCGAAGCTGCGCCAATAGGCCCTGTCCGTCGCGTACGTATCGATAGGGCGGTCTCCAGCAAGATCCTGCGGGAGAATTCCGTAGCGTTGCATCTCGCGGACGTAGGGTTCCGGCGGACGGAATCCGGGCATGTCGAAGCGTTTGATTTGTTCCAGCCTCTCTTTTCCGGCCGCGCACATGGCGAGAATCTTCGCGCAGTCCGGGTCGGATCGCTTGGTGAATACCGCGCCGCCGCCCGATACCCCGGATGTTGTGCAGAGCCCGAGGCCTCCCGCCTCCCGTGACAGCGGCGCCAGCAGCATCAACGAAAGTTCGGGACGGCTGAGGTTGAACACGAGGTGGCGCGAGCGCAGCAGGCGCGGGTCGTTCCAGTCCGGCCGCCAGAAGGAGAGTTCATTCTCGTCGGAGAGCGTTCTGGGCAGGCGGCGCTCGTTCTTGTGACATTCGCTGCAACGCCGTTCGATCACTTCGGCCGCGGCTTTCGACGCCGGCCACTCCGTGTCGTGCTCTATGGGCGCGTTGGCATAATACCCCCCGATGGCGCCGCCACCCAGCGCGCCGTACGTGCCGGGATACGTGGCGCCCGTTTCGATCCAGTATCGGAGCATCTCCATTTCGCGGGTGGCAAGCAGGACGCCATGATGTCCACCCTTCACCTTTTGCATCAGCGGGCTTGCTGATGTGCCGATGGCACGCGGCGGGAGATTGCTGACTGGCGCGTCGCGGCCATCCACGAACTGCCGGAGTACCGTCAGGGCGGCGTAGCTGTGCGAGTACATCGGGCCCCGGTCGCCGGACAGGATCACGCCCCCCGCACGCGGTCCGAACGCCGCGCCTTTGTGCGGCTCATAGTCATGGCATGGAAGGCAATGCTTGTCGAGGATCGGCTGGATGTCGCGGGGATAATCAAAGACCTCGGGAATGCCGCGAACGGGCTCGATCATGCTCGGCGGGCGCGTCAGGGCTTTCAGGCGCGGACTGGGGCGCTGATGTCCGGAGAACGCGCGGGATTCATGGCATCCGGCGCAACTCGTGGTTTCGCCCGGCATGACGCTGAGGAAGCTCTGCATCCTCTTTACGGAGTCGCCGTTCTTGTCGAGCGCGACGAAGAAGAGCGCACGGTTGGCCGGCAGTTCCAGGTAGGCGGAGCCGTCTTCTTCCACGGGCACGGTTCCGAGGACCCGTTCGAGGGTGAATGAACCGCCGTAGGTCAGGGGGTCCATGCCGCCCGTATAGTTGATGGGTTTGGGGAGCGATTCGAGCACGAGGAGGCGGGTGATTTCGCCGGGCGAGACCCCGTTCATGTTTCGTCCGAGGCGCACATCGGAGAGGATGAGCCGCCCGTTGACCTTGCTGTAGTCCACGTGCTGCGGAATGAGTGGTTCTTGCCGCCGGGCAACGAGAGGCCGGGGTTCGTGCACTTCGCACTTCCCCGCGCTCTTGGGAAGCGTAAAGAGGGTTTCCTTGACGCCATCGCGGTCCATGAGGACGAGGCGTTTGTCCTCGGCGGCCAGGAAAGTGTCCCGGGAAACGGGATAGGGGTCGCGATACGCGCCCTGTCCGATGTTGCGCAGCGATGCCAGGTCGTCCGGGCCCTGCTTGACGTTGAGCACGGCGATGGCGCCCGCGTGTTCGCGCTGTCCATGACCGGGTGAGTTGATGAGGAGTATCTCCTCCGTTCCCGGAATGGGTTTGGCGTCAATGAAGACCCCGCCCGGATGCATGTTTCCGAAATGGATCATTTGGGCCGTGCCGTCTGGATTCATGGCCCAGAGGTGATGATAGTCCACCTGGCTGCGATCGACGTATTCCCAACGCGTGTAGAGGATGCGCCCGTCGGGCATGGGCCAGGGTGTGTTGTCCTGTTCCAGGTTGGCCGACAGGGGAACGAGGTGCTTTCCGTCGGCGTCGCATCGATGCACGATGGCCACCTGCGTCAGCCAGCAATTCACCCAGCGGCGGCAGCGGCTCGAGACGAAGACGATCCCGCCATCGGGCAGCCAGGCCGGTTCGATATCGTCGTAGTCGCCGAAAGTCAGCTGTTTTAGGCCCGTGCCATCCGCATCCATGCGGTAGAGATGAAAAGAATCTGTGCCGCCCTTGCGCCAGGAGAACAGGATAGTCCGGCCGTCATAATGCACGGCGGGATCGCGCAGGGTTCCTTCGGTGTCTTCAAGGAGTACGGTCACCGCGCCGGTGGCGGCGTTGAGCCGGTACAGGCCGCCGCCCTGGGCGTAGGTCTTCAGACCGGCGTCCTGGGCATAGTAGCTGATGTTGGCATACCAGTGGCCATCCGGATAGAGGGGGCGGGTGACGAACACGAGTTCATCCGCGCCGGATTCGTGCAGGCTGCGCCGCAGGCGTTCGCGCGCCACACACGTCTTCTCCATCCGCTCGCGTTGGATACGTTCGCGGACCAGTTCGACGGCGTTGGCCTGCTTCGCGGTGATTACGTCGAGTTCCCAAATCGAATAGAGTGGGTAGCCGCCAGGGCGCTGGCAGAGCAGCCGCAGAAAACGGCCTTTGCCCTTGATTCCGTCGATGTGTTCGTCGCCGCCGAGGCCGGAACCTTGATGATAGATCGTCGTCCAGCGCCTGCCGTCGCGGGAGACCTGGACATCATAGTCGGCGGCATAGGCCGCTTCCCAATGGATGCGAAGAGCGCGGATACGGACCTGTCCTCCAAAATCCACCTGAAGCCATTCCCCGGGATTGCCCGTCCGGCTTGCCCAGCGTGTCCGGGCATCGCCGTCCACCGCCAGCCCGGCGGGGAGCCCGTCCGTGAAGGACGAGGCGGCTACGGGCGCGCCGTCTCCGGCGGCATGCGCGCACACGGGGGCGCCGTATCCGAGCAGCATCATGAGGGTCAGTAGGAGAAGGTGTTTCTGCATAGGCGGGCGGATACTCATTCCTGCGTTTCGGGGCAGCCAAGGGAACTGTATCGTTATTGTCCCGTGACGCAGGGTCTTTCGTCAAGCGAAGCGGGTCGCGTCGTCCTCAAGACCGCGCGACAGATCCAGATGGGCGCCGGTCAATCGCCAAGCACTCGGCGAAGCACGGCCGTCAGGTTGGCGCTCCGGTAGGGTTTCTGGATGAAACCCGCGAGGCCCTTTCCGTCAAAACGGTTCACGATCTCCAGTTCGTCATAGCCGCTGCTCATGATGACGCAAACATCCGGATTGATCCGCTGCAATTCCAGGAAGGTTTCCTCGCCATCCATGTGTGGCATCGTCAGATCCAACAGGACGCATCGAATGGGAGCCTCGTGTGTGCGGAAGATCTTCAAGGCCTCCAGTCCGTTGCCCGCGGTCAACACGTCAAATCCCAGGCGCTCCAGCATGCGGCGGCCCAGGGATCGGATGTTGTCTTCGTCATCCACGAGCAGAACCGTGCCGGCCCCCTGCCATCGGGTGGTCATGGGCGTAAGTTCGTGTATCGACTGTGCCGGCTCATCCAGCGCAGGCAGGAACACCCGGAAGGTCGTTCCCTTGCCCGGTTCACTGGATACGTCGATCGTGCCGTTGTGGCCGCGCACGATGCCCAGCACGGCCGCGAGTCCCAATCCCCTCCCGGTGAACTTTGTGGTGAAGAACGGGTCGAAGATTCTTTCCTGTATGTTCGGCGCCATGCCGCAACCCGTGTCTTTGACTTCCAGGCATACACAGCGGCCTCCCTGAAAGGGTTCCCGGCACGGCCTGCTTTGCAGGTACTGCTCGTCACACACGACCAGGTCCGTGGCGACAGAAATGACGCCGCTCCTGTCTCCGATGGCTTCCGAGGCGTTGATGATGAGATTCATGATCACCTGTCGAATCTGCGTGGCGTCGGCTTCGACCGAGGGCAGGTTGTCCGCCAGATGTTGGCGAAGCACGGCCTTCTTCGAGATGGAGATCGACAGCATATGGCTCATTTCCCGGACAAGCTCGGACAGGTTGATGGGCTTGATAATGAAGTGGCCTTTTCCGGAATAGGCGAGCATCTGTTTGCAGAGTTCGGCGGCGCGGTGGGCGGTCTTGTCAATTTCCTCCAGCATCGGCCGTGCGGGAGACACGTCGGAGATGTCCTGGAGGGCGAGGTCGGCATTGCCGATGATGGCCATGAGCAGGTTATTGAAATCATGCGCAATGCCGCCCGCCAGCACGCCCAGACTCTCGAGTTTCTGGGCCTGCTGAATCTGTGCTTCGAGCCGGTTCCGCTCCTCCTCGGCGCGTTTCCGCTCGGTCATGTCGAACACCGTGGCGCGGCTGCCGACAGGCCGTCCCTCCGCGTCGAAGACGGCGATCGCGCTCAGGAGCACCGGAAGCGTCGTCCCGTCCTTGCGCACCATCTCCAGTTCGAGGTCGGAGACCGTGCCGGCCGCTTCGAGGAGGGGCAGGCTCTTCCCAAAAGCCTCCCGGCTGTCGGCCGTGATGAGGTCCGGGAATTCCCTCTTGTTGATCAACTCGTCACGCCTATACTGCAGCCAACGAAGTTCCGTGTCATTGACCCGCGAGAAGACGCCATTGCGGTCCAGGGAATGATAGCCGCACGGCGCGTTGCTGTAGAGGTCTTCGATTTCCTGGGCGGATCGCTGCAGCTCCGCTTCCGCCCGTTTCCGTTCCGTGATGTCCTCGAAGACCGTGGCGAACCAGTTCCTGCTCGGCGAAAACGCGGAGATATGGAAATCCCTTCCCAGGGAGGGGAACGACACCTCAAATGAGAGGCCGACCCTTTCCGTCGCCACGACCTTGTACTGGTCCAGGAAGGGCGGCTGCCCGCTTCCGTAGAGTTCGCTTGCCAGCCTGTTCCGCGCCTGGGCCGCCGGTATCCCCACGTGCCGCTCGAAAGCCGGATTGACGTCGATGACCCGGTAGTCCACCGGCTCGCCCGACGCAGCGTAGACCAGTTCGTGCAGCGCGACGCCTTCCGTCATGCTCTCGAAAAGCGATCGGAAACGCCATTCACTTTCCGCAAGCGCCGCAGCCACGCGCTTGCGTTCCGATATGTCGCGAATGATCGCCCACATTGCAGCGGGCTTTCCCGAAGCGTCCCGGGAAAGGACCGTACGCAGCTCGACGGGGAAGACGCTTCCGTCCTTTCTTAGATACTCCTTCTCGTAGACCTCCGAATGGCCCCAGCGAAGCACTTGTTCCCGGACAATCTCCTCCTCCACGGCATGCCATTTTTCCGGGGTCAGGTCCCTGTAGGTCAGCGTGTACAACTCGTCTTCGGAATAGCCCAGCATGTCCTGATATACGTGGTTGAATTCCCGGATGCGGCCATCCATCTCCACAATCACGAAGGCATCCATCAAAGTCTCATGCAGGCGGCGGTATTTTTCCTCGCTCGCCCGGACGGCCACCTCGGCCCGTTTGCGTTCCGTAATGTCCTGTATCATCGCGACGCCATAGAGCGGACGGGCTTCCGAGTCAAAAATCCATGCCGCCGTCGTATGTGCCCAGACAACGCCCCCATCCTTCCGGAGATAGCGTATGTCGAGGTGAACGTGGCTTCGGCGATGCTGGAACAAGGCAAGCATTTCCTCACGGCTTTGGGCACGATCTTCAGGATGCGTGACCGTGTCAACATTCAGGGACAGTATTTCGGCCGCTCCGTAGCCAAGAATCGCGCAGAATGCCGGGTTGGCCTGCAGGAAGGCCCCGTCGTTTGCAACCCGGACGATGCCGACCTGGCCCTTCTCAAAGATGGTCCGGAAGCGTTCCTCGCTTTCCCGGAGCGCCTTTTCCGCCTGTTTGCGCTCGTGGATGCTTCTGGTCACGCCCAGGAGCTGCGTCACCTTGCCCGTTCCATCGGTCACCAGCGTGGTGGCGGCCTCCGTGGGCACCACCCGGCCGTCTTTGCCTTTTTGATCCACTTCAACCGTCACGACGCGGGCGTTTTCGTCGCCGGCCTCCAACGCCGTGATTCTGTGGGGCAGATTCTCCGTGACCAGCCGGAACGATTCCTCCTCGAGCGCTTCCTGCAGGGATTGCTGCACCACCTCCTCCGGCGTAAAACCGCGGAGGTGTTCAACAGACGGGCTGACGTAGGTGAAGCGGTTCTGCGCGAGGTCAAACAGCCAGATGACATCGGAGGCATTCTCAGCGATCAGGCGATAGCGCGCTTCAGTTTCTGCAAGCACGGCCTCGGCGCGGCGGCGTTCCTCGTTCTCCCGCTGCAGTTCCTCGTTCATTCGCGTCAGTTCTGCGGTGCGCGCCTCGACCTTCGCTTCGAGCGAGGTATGTGCCACCCGCAAGTGTTCGACCAGCCGGTTAAATGCGTCGCCCGCGACGGCGATTTCGTCATTGCCGCGCACTGCAAGCGGTGTGAGGGAACCGCTGTCCGGATGCTCGGCGATCGTCCGGAAATGCGATGCCATGTCCTCGAGACGGCCCGTCACGACGAATCGAAACAGTGCTATGAGCGCCCCGAAAAGCACGACGATTCCGGCAATGAAAAAGAGCAGCTGTTCCCAGAAATCCTCGGCTATGCCGGCACGGAGTGTATCCAGCGGGATGGCCACGGTATCCAGGCCCGCCACGTCCCCCGCTTTCCGATGGAAACTCGCCGCCGCGCCATAGCGCGCCAGCAGTTCCGCCGGAGCATCTTTTGGATCGCCATGGCACCGAAGGCATTCCTGCTTCATCCACTTGGGGGTGAAATACACCAGGTAGGGACGGCCTTCTATTGTCAACCGCTCCACGCGCTCCTTGACTTCGGGATTCTTCCGGAAGAAGTCGATCATCCTCAGTTCGTCGGCGGTGGCTGCATTCACAGGGTTGCGGGGCTGATCCGAGGCAAAACGGACAAGATAATCCGGGAAGTCTTTCCGGACTTTGTCGAATATGCTCCGGGAGATGAACGAGGTGGACATGGTTTCAGGATCGAACTGGTCCCGGTCAAGCAGCCGTTCCATGGCCGGACGGATCTTCTCGCCGGCGTAGTCACGAATGGCCAGGTTGAACTTCATGGCCAGGGCCGCCTGCTCCCGGATGAGCCGGTCGGTATGACGCTGACTCTCCATGTAGGCGCGGTATACGACGAACGCGGCAAAGAGCGCCGTGAGCATACCCACCGGCAGGAGAAAGCGGGTTCCCACACTTCGCATGGCATCGCCTCCCTGAAAACGGCTTCCGCGAATCCGTATGAAGCACCCGGCCCCCCGCGAGCGCCTGCGGCCGTGCTTCTCACCAAACCCTTTTCTATGCCAAGATATTGTGCCGCAATTATCACCCGTGCGGCAACAGGAAACATCACATGGGCCGCTTCTTCGTCCCGGTACAGTATACTCTGTCCCCGGCGCATTGCCCGGAGCAGATTGCGCCCAAGGGAGAAGATGCTGTCAAGGTCAGGAAAGGTCCGTGTCATGAATCGTTTCAGGAAGCCCGGCGTCCGGGTGTTTTCGAAATGCCTGTGGAAAGCAATCATGGCTGCCGGCGCCGTACTGGCGACGTGGACGGCAAGCGGAGCAGCCACGGAGAACATGCAGTATTACCGGCCGGCCGGGCAGTTCTTTGTTGGCGACTGCATGCCCTTCTTCCAGGACGGCGTATTTCACTTGTATTACCTCCTGGACGAAAACCATCATCAGGGGAAGAAGGGGCTGGGCGGCCATCAGTGGGCGCACGCCACCACCACCGACTTGCGGCACTGGACCCATCATCCCCTGGCCGTCGCAATCACCGACGAAAATGAAGCTTCGATCTGCACGGGGTCGGTCTTTCACCATGACGGGGTCTTTCGGGGGTACTATGCGACCCGGCGCATGGATGGCACGGAGCACCTCAGCCTCGCGACCAGCACGGACGGCATCCACTTCGAGAAGACCCTGCCGAATCCATTTGCGTCGCCAGGCGAAGGTTATGCGCCGCGCGCGTTTCGTGATCCGTGCGTGTTCCGGGATGATGGCACGGGACTGTTTCATCTCCTGGTTTCCGCGAGTCTGACCGGCTGCCCCGTCCCCGACCGGGGCGGTTGTCTCGCGCAGTTCACGTCGCGCGATCTCAAGGACTGGGAACGCGTCGAACCGTTCTTGGTCCCGGGTTATCGCGGTGTCCCCGAGTGCCCGGACTACTTCGCCTGGAACGGATGGTTCTACCTTCTGTTCAGCATCGACGGCATCGCACATTACCGAATGTCGCGCGAAGCGCTCGGGCCGTGGCTGCGGCCCGAGGTCGATACGCTCGACGGGCCGATGGCGCGCGTGATGAAGACCGCGGCCTTCACCGGCGGACGGCGCCTGGGTGTGGCGTTCCTGCCCACGCTGGAAGGCGGAAAGGACCATGGCGGCTGGCAGTATGCGGGCAACGCCGTTTTCCGCGAGATCGTTCAACACCCGGATGGGTCTTTGGGCAGCAGGTTTCCCGAAGAGATGACGCCGGAGGGAACGGAAGTGGCCGGGTTGTCTTTCGCGCCGCTGACACAGCAGGCCTCGGGCGACGCTCAGCGCGTCCAGCTTCGAGCGCCGGAGGGTTTCGCCGCCGGACACCTGGCCGGGACACCGGTCAACGCCCGAATCACCTTCCGGGTGGTGCCGGAGGCGGGCGCATCCGATTTCGGGGTCTGTGTGCGAGGTTCCGGGGACTATGCGGAGGGTTACGAAATCCGCTTCTCGCCGCCGGAACGCCGTGTTTCGCTTCGCCGGCCGCAGAGTGGAACGCTCGAATTCCCCCCCGGCAATGCCCTTCTCAACGTGGATGGGCTCGACCGGCCTTTCAGCGTGGACCTCGTGATGAGCGGCGACATCATCGACCTGTGTGTGGACAAGCGCCGTTGCCTGATCAACCGCTGCCCGGAATTGCGTGGGGACCGGCTCTTCTTCTTCGCGCAGAATAGTTCCGTCGCATTCGAGATGATTGCCGTGCATTCCCTCTGAACGGGCCGGTGCGCGGACCCATGCGAATCCGCGCACCGGAGACTGCACCCGTTTATCGCGCCGGGATTTCGACCTGGCACTTTTCCTTGGCCGCCGCATAGGCGTACTGCATCAATTCCGTGAGCTGGGTGCCTTCTTCGAGTCCAAACGGAATCGGCGTGCCCTTGAGAATGCCATCCACCCAGATGCGGATGGTGCTCGGCAGCGCGGGCGGCAGATCCTTGGGGGTCACCCAGTCCTTCTGATCCAGCTTGCTCGAACGGATCTTTACGCTCTGTTCGTCCGGCCCGCCCACGAGCAGGCTGCCTTCCGTGCCGGACAGCTCCAGGCTGAAAGGACTTTCGCTCGACATGAAGCTCGTTTCCGCGACGCCCGTGCACCCGTTCTCGAACTCGATGACGGAGACCGCGTTGTCTTCCACCTGGTGTTTCGAGAGGTACGTAAACGTCGAGGAAATCCGTTTGGGCTGGCCGCCAATCCACCGCGCAAGATACATCGGGTGGGCGCCCAGGTCCATCATCGCGCCGCCGCCGGTGCCCACGGGATCCCAGAAGTGCGGAGGAAGCCAGCCGCCGCTGCCCCCGTCATGCGCCACGCGCACGCGCAGGAACGTGAGCTGGCCGAGCAGCCCGTCGTCCACGGCCTTCTTTGCGTATTGCGTTTCAGGACGCGTGCGAAACGGAAACGAGATGCAGAAGCGGACGTTCGCCTGCTTTACGGCCTCGGAGACCTGGTTGCACTCGTCGATCGTGAGCGCCATCACCTTCTCCGTGAAAATGTGCTTGCCCGCCCTGGCCGCGGCGATCATGATTTCGGCGTGCCGGTTCGTGGGCGCATTGATCACCACGGCATCCACGTCGTTGCGCGCGAACACGGCCGCCAGGTCGCGCTCGAACGGCGCCTTGAGCCCCTTCGCCCAGGACTCTCCCCGCGCGGGATCCTCGTCCCATACGGCCGTTATCTTCACCTCCGGCATCTCCGCCAGGCTCTTCGCATAACCTTTGGCATGCGCGTGCCAGGCGCTCAACATCGCCACTCTCAGCATCACAGTCTCTCCTTTCGAGGCGTCTTTCTCCTCCGCGAATGCGTTCGCCGCGGCGAAGCCCGCCAATGCCGTCATCGCCGTTGCGGTTCCGCCGCGCTGCAGGAACGCACGGCGCCCAATCAAGTCCTGACGTTTTGTGTCCCGGTCTGTTGCCATGGATTCAACCCTCCGCAATCGTGAATCACCCAAGGATGCAGTCTACACGCCGCCTGCGGCGTGTGTCCAAGCGCGCTGTGTGCGAAGACGGCCCTCAGTGCGGCATTTCTGCCCGCCGAAGCGCCAGGGCGGCCCGTGTCTCGTGCGCCGCTCCGGCCACAAGGAAGTACTGTGCGGCGTAGTACGTGGCGTACCCGGAGATGGCGAGGCCCAGCCGGGAGTGTTCAAGCAACATATAATTGATCGCGATGTGCGCGTCGGAAATGACGAAGATGACCGCTCCGGCGGCGATGAACCATGTGCTGCTCCGATGCAGTACGGCGATCGTCATCATGACGCTCATGATCGACACATAAACGATGATGGGAAGCGCGAGCCCCGCCTCGCCCTGGCGCACCACGCGAAAGCAGGTTGCGGCAACCAGCAGGGCCATGCCCAGCAGGACGGCGAAGATCAGGACGCCGCGCGCGGCAGTAAGACGCAGGTCTTTGGCGAAGGCGATGGAATAGGCCACATGCCCCACAAGAAAGGAACCCAGTCCCGCCATGAACCAGGTCCGCTCGGCGCTGGACAGGCTGTAATCGCCCATCGCGCCGCACACGATGCCGGCAACAACCCACCAGCGGAAACGCGGCCGCGTGTACGCGAGCGCAACGCCCGTCAGATACAGGGCCGGCAGTGATTTGAGGACGCCCGTTGCCAGGGGCATCGGAAAGACGCACTCCGCCGTCGCGGCGAACGCCAGAACGAAGAACACGCTTGACAGAAAAACCGGCATAATTGACTCCCTCTCCCTAAATGGCTCGTGTTCGCGCCCGCGCACGTTCGTGCCGGTTTGCCTTCGCGCTTTATTCGCGCTCCGGGAAGGATTGGCCCCACGTGTCTGAGAACAGAATCTTCCGGAGCGGCTTCCTGGAGCGTTTCTTCGGCGGTTGGCCCTCTTTGGCGTATCCGACGGCAAGCAGCGCCATCACGCGGACACGATCCGGGATGCCGAGAATTGCCTTGATGGCATCCTCCTTGAGCCAACCGATCCAGCAGGTCCCCAAACCCAGTTCCGTCGCCTTCAACGCCATGTGCTCCATGGCGATACCGAGATCCAGTTGAAAATACTCGATCCCGGTGACTTTGCTTCCAAGCGTGTTCGCAACGAGATCAAGCTGCGAACAGCCCACCATCACCAGTGGCGCATCACGCAGCCACTTGTTACGGATCACCGGGCGCATGCCCTCGTCGCACAAACGATGGATGCGTTCGCGGTCAGTCACCGCGACAAAGCGCCACGTCTGGCTGTTGCAGGCCGAGGGCGCAAGCCGCGCGGCTTCCCCGAGGGCGGCGATGTGTTCGGCGGGCACGGGGCGTTCGGCGTCGTACGCGCGCACCGAGCAACGCGCCAAGATGATTTCGTCAAGAGTCATGGACAGGCACTCCTCAGCCCTGAGCATTGCAGATTAGCGCAGTGAGAATCCAGATAAGGCGCAAACCAGTTGCCGTCTCAATCGGTCCAAGAGAGGTGTATGATCGATGACCTCTGCCCAAGGAGACTTTCCAGTGTATGCATCTCGCGCGCTTGCCGCAGTGTTTGTATTGTTCTGGACCGCTGGTATGCATGCGGCCGAAAGACTGCCGGGTGCCGATTTGTTGAGCCGGGTGCGGAGCGGCCACCCCCGGCTGATGCTTCTGGAAGAGCAGGTGCCGGCCTTGCGCCAATCCATCCGGGAGAATGCCACGCTCACGGCGTGGTACCGGCAGGTTCACGATTCCGCGGCGGAACTGCTCGCGGCGCCCGTGGTCTCCTATCAACGGGACAACCGGGCGCACTTGCTGGGCGCGGCACGCGAGGCAGTGCGCCGGGTCTATCTCCTGGGCCTCGTGTACCGCGTCGAGCAGGACGAGCGCTATGCCCGCCGCGCCATCGGGGAAGTGCTGAACGCCGCGCGCCTGGACTCCTGGAATCCCACCCACTTCCTCGATACGGCCGAACTGACCCACGCCGTGTCCATCGGTTATGACTGGCTTTATGCCGTGTTGAGCCCGGAGGAGCGTGCGGAGATCCGTGGCGCGATCGGCCGAAGAGGCCTGGAGGAAGGGCTGTATTTCTACGAGGCGAGGCTGTCGATTGTGCCCCGCTATCTTGACTTCAACTGGGCACTGTGCAACTTCAATTGGAGCCAGGTCTGCAACGGCGGAATGACTATCGGAGCATTGGCCGTGGCGGAGGATATGCCCGACCTGGCCGCAAGGATCCTGGCTTTCGCCATGGAGCGCATCCGCCCGGCCATGGCCGAGTTCGGCCCCGACGGCGGATGGGCCGAGGGACCGCGGTATTGGGAATACACAACCTCCTACACGGCGTACTTCCTGGCAGCCCTTGAAAGTGCGATCGGCCCGGACGCGATCGAACCCTACTTGAAGACGCCGGGCTTCGATAAGACGGGCCTGTTCCGAACGCATGTAATCGGGCCCACGGGCAGGACTTTCAATTTCGCCGATTCCAGGGACACGCTCGACCGCTCGTCTCAGCTGTTCTGGCTCGGCCGGAAGTTCAATCAACCCGTGTACGCGTGGAGTGCCGCGCGGGTGTCGCAGGCGGCGCCGTTCGATATCCTCTGGTACGACAAGAATCAGCAGAGCCCCAAGGAGGCAAATCTGCCCCTCGACGCCTATTTCCGGAAAGTCGAAACCGTCTTCCTGCGCGGCGCGTGGGACGATCCCAAAGCGGCCTATGTGGCCTTCAAAGGCGGCAACAACGCGGTCAATCATGGCCACCTGGATCTCGGCTCCTTTGTGCTCGATGCGGATGGACGCCGTTGGGCGCTCGATCTCGGCCCCGATGAGTACTCGCTGCCGTTCTACTTCGCGTGGGGCAAGTCCAGCTACTATCGGTTGAAGACCGAGGGGCACAACACGCTGCTGATTCCGGGACAGAACCAGCGATGGGACGCCATGGCCTCCGTGACGGCTTTTCATTCCGAACCGGACCGCGCATGGGCGACGATGGACCTCTCCCAGGCGTACAACCTCAGCCCGGGCCGCGTAATGCGAAGTATTGCCCTGCTCGAACGCCGCAACGTCGTTGTGCAGGACGACTTTCATCTGGAGGCCCCTCTTGAGGTGCTTTGGCAGATGCATACAGAGGCCAGGATCGAACTGCAGGAACGCTCAGCCGTGCTTCGGGACGGCGGAGAGGCTTTGACGGCACACATCCTCCAGCCCAGCGGCGCGGTCTTCGAGATGCGACGTGCCGACGCGCCGTCGCCCGAGGCGCAACAGCCGGGTGTCCACAAACTGGTTGTGCGGGTCGCCGCGCCGTCAGGCGATTCCCGCGCTGTCATCGCCTTGTGTCCCGGGGCATCGTCCGTACCCCCCAGCATTCCTTCCGGCCTGTTCGCAGCCTCGGCGAACAAATAGGGTACGAGTTCATCCGTAGAAAAGCCCTGCGGCCAGGCGGGGGCGCCTGGCCGCAGGGGTATCGTTCGTGCGTGGGCTCAGCCGGGCAGGCCGACGCAGTAGCCGTCTTCAGTGCCTTCGCCCGGGCAGTGGTGATAGCCGCCCGAATTGAAGAACTGGATCACGCGCAGCAGTTCGGACAGGTTAATCTGCCAGTCGTGCGTGTTGTAGTCGCTC
>CAILVY010000135.1 GCA_903837785.1 Candidatus Hydrogenedentota bacterium | reverse complement strand
GGGCGCCGGTGCGGGTGGCGGCGAAGGTGGGCCCGAACGAGCCGTGCCCGTGCGGGAGTGGAAAGAAATACAAGAAGTGCTGCGGCAAAAACATCGACTGATCGGGCCCCTCATCATCACGCTGTTCTGGCTTGTGATGATGGGGGTGCTTGTTTATCGGGAAGGGTTGACGCCGTGGCTGCAGCAGGGGAGCCTTCCGCCGCGCCCGAACAAAGCCCTTGACCTCTGGCTCGGCATCTACTCAGGGACGGCCGAACAGCGGGTGGGTTTCCTGAACGCGCGCAGTGCGCCGGAATGGCGGGACGGAGAGGCGGGCACAAAGCTGGCGCTGACGGCGCAAATCGAACTTCCGGTCCTGGGCAGGAGCACGGCGCTTTCCTTGCGCGGTTCGGGATGGGCGCGGGGCGCGGGCGGCCTGTCGGATTTTGAGTTCGCGTTCAGGACGGGCGATCATGAGATGCGGGTGGAGGGAAAGGTCGCGGACGGTCGGCTCGAAGCGAAACTGCATACCGCCGGCGAGACCCTGCCGCTGGAGTTCCCCGTGCGGAGCGAACTGATGTTGTCCGGGGGCATGGGCATGTCGGCATTTGACGTGCCGCTGCTCGAACCGGGCAAAGAGATTTACGTGGACGCGTTTGATCCGACGACGATGTCCGTGGGCAAGGCGAAGATCGCGTGCCTCGGGAAAGAGACGATAGCGGTGGCGGGGAAGCAGGAGGAGGCGTTCGTGATCACGACCACGGTGAGCGGCATCACGAGCAAGGCCTGGGTCGATAAGGACAGCGAAGTGCTGCGTGTCGACACGCCGTTTGGGTTCATGCTGAAACGGATCAGTCCGGAAGAAGCGCTGCTGCCGGTGAAGCCTTCGGATACGGCGGATTTGATCCAGAACTTCGCGGTGCGTCCCACCGGGGCGCGGCCAAAACGGGGCGCGACGATCATGCAGGTCCGCTTTACGGGCCTGGACGCGAAGCATCTGCCGCCGAGCGACGCGGTGCAGACGAACACGCCGGGCGGTTACGTAATCACGGCGCCCGAGGGGCCGCCCGCGAAGCCGGAGGCGGAATTGAGCGCGGAGGAGCGCGCGGCCTGCCTGGGGAGCGATGCGTTCGTGGCTGCGGATCACCCGAAGATCCGGGAGACGGTCCAGGGCATTCTGGGGGGCGAAAGCGACCCGTGGAAACGCGCGGTGCTGCTGAACGAGTGGGTCTACAGTAACCTGAAGAAGACGATGACGCTGAGTGTTCCGACGGCCCTGGACGTGCTGAAAACGCGCGAGGGCGACTGCAACGAACATGCCGTGCTGTACACGGCGCTGGCGCGGGCGGCGGGCATTCCGACGCGGATTGCGATCGGTCTCGTGTGGGGCGATTCAGTCGAGGCGTTTGCCTATCACGCGTGGGTGGAAGTTTTCGTGGGCGCGTGGATTCCGATGGACCCGACCTTTGGGCAGCCGGTGGCGGACGCCACGCACATCAAGCTGCTCAATGGGGGCATAGATCAATGGCCGCGGCTGTTGCCCTACGTCGGCAACCTGCGGATCGAAGTCCTGGAGGCGCGATGACGGCGATACGTCGATCGACAAGATGGGCCGGGGTGCCGTCGGCAGTGTGGCCGCTTCCGGCAGGCCCGCAACGCGGACACAACGGAAAGTGAATGCATTCGACTTATGATTCTGACGGAGAATCTGACAAAGCGCTTCGGCGAGAAGACCGCGGTGGATGAACTGAACCTCGACATCAAGGAGGGGACCTTCTTCTGCTTTCTGGGTCCGAACGGCGCGGGCAAGACGACGACGATCAAGATGCTGACGGGCTTGCTGCATCCGACGGGCGGGCGTGCGGTGATTGGCGGCTTCGACATCCAGCGGCAGCCCGTGGAGGCGAAACGGCTGTTGGGCTACGTTCCGGATCAGCCGTTCTTGTACGACAAACTGACGGGCCGCGAGTTCATGCGCTTCGTCGCGGGCATCTATCAGCTTCCCGAGTGGGCGTATGAAGCGAATTGTGAACGCCTGATGTCGATGTTCGAGATTGCCGGGGTCGGGGATCAGTTGATTGAAGACTACAGCCACGGGATGCGGCAGAAGCTGTCGTTCGCCTCGTGTTTCCTGCGTGAGCCGCGGATTGTGGTCGTGGATGAACCCTGGGTGGGCCTCGATCCGAAGAACATTCGTTTCGTGAAGGACTTCCTCAAACGCAAGACGCGGGAGGAAGGGCTGACCGTGTTCATGTCGACGCACACGTTGAGCATCGCGGAGGAGATCGCGGACCAGATTGGCATCATCAACCAGGGCCGGCTCCTGCACCTGGGCACGGTTTCGCAGATCAAGGCGCTCCAGGACAATCCGGGCACGCTCGAGGACGTCTTCCTGACGCTGACGCAGGACGGGGGCGAGGGCGGGGCATGAATCAGGTCTGGGCGGTGGTCCTGGCGAAGTTCCGCATGGCGGGGCACCTGATCGCGGGGGTCCGGAAGGAATCCCGGCTGAAGGTCGGGGTGTTGAGCGTGTCGGCCGCCGGCCTGTGGGCGGGTGCCTTCGTGCTGCTGCTGCTGGGCTTCAATTTCCTGATCGATTTCGGGGGGCGCAGCCGCGCGGAGTTCAATTTCGGCGACCTGCTGATGGGACGGCTGTTGAGCATCCTCGCGCTGACCGTCTTCCTGCTCCTGATCTTCTCGAACGTGCTCGTGTCCTTCTCGACGTTGTACCGCTCCCGCGAGGTGATCTATCTGCTGCAGGCGCCCATCCGTTTCGAGCATTTCTTCTATGCTCGCTTTCTCGAGTCCGTGGCGTTCAGTTCGTGGTCGCTGGCCTTCCTCGGTTCACCGCTCATTCTGGCCTATGGCCTGGCGACGAAGGCCTCCGTGCTGTTCTACGGGGCGGCGTTCGTGTTCTTCATCCCGTTCATCGTGATTCCCGCGTCGATTGCGTGCCTCATCACGATGGCGCTCGTGCGGATCTTCCCCAAGATAAGAACGTGGAACGTGGTAGTGCTGGGCGTCATTGCGGTGGGCGTGTTCTTCTTCTACATCTGGAGCACGTTGCGGGGAACGCGGATCACGGATGACACCCTGCTGCCGGCCTTCCTGGACGCTTCGGCCCGGATGCAGTCTCCGTTTCTTCCGAGCCACTGGGCGTCGAAAGGGGTGCTGTGCGCGGCCAAATATCAGTTGGGGGAGGCCATATTCTGGTTCCTTATGCTGTTGTCCACGGCCCTCATGAGTCTTTGGGTGACGGGCTGGGTGGCGGAACGGATCATCTATCTTGGCTGGTCCTCGCTCCAGGGGCAGGACCGGCAACGGGTGAAGCCGTTGGGGAGGGGGGTGCTGGGCCGCCTGGAGAGCGTCCTGGGTTTCGTACGCAATCCGGCGCGGACGTTGATCGTGAAGGACGTGAAGCTGTTCTGGCGGGACCCGACGCAGTGGTCCCAGTTCGCAATTTTCTTCGGGATCATGGCGGTGTACTTCGCCAATCTGAGGAATTCGTCGCGCTATCTGGATCAGGACATGTGGCGGAGTTTCATTGCGTGCCTGAACGTCGGCGCCGTGACCCTGATCCTGGCGACGCTCACGAGCCGTTTCGTGTTTCCCCTCGTGAGCCTGGAAGGGCGCCGCTTCTGGATCCTGGGCCTGGCGCCGCTGACTTTCCGGGAACTCGTGTGGCAGAAGTTCTGGCTGAGCGTATGTACGTGCGCCTTCTTCACGGTCGGCCTGGCGGTCCTCTCGGGCTACATGCTGCAACTGGAACCGGTGTACTTCTGGCTCACCGTGTACAGCGTGGTCATCACGAATTTCGGGCTCTCGGGTCTTGCCGTGGGCCTGGGCACGCTCTATCCCAATTTTGGCGAAGACAACCCGGCGCGCATTGTGTCGGGGATGGGCGGCACATTGAACCTGCTGGTGAGTGTCGGTTACATCACGCTGGTGGTGGCGGCCCAGACAATTATCCTGCAATGGCGCGTGCTGGGGCGCTACACGGACCCGGAGATGTTCTGGTTCGCGCTGGCGGGGGCGGTCGCGTTCATCACGGCGCTGAGCGTGGCGTGCACGTTTCTGCCGATGCGACTGGGATTGCGTCATTTGAACCACATGGAGTTCTAGCATGGGCATGCAGGAGTTTGGGGTGCGGACGAAGCAGCACACGGAGTTTGTGAACCTCGACGCCGAGGTGCAGCGGGCGGTGGATGCGTCCGGGGTCAAAGAGGGGGTGGTGCACGTGTTCGTACCGCACACGACGGCGGGGGTCACGATTAACGAGAATGCGGACCCGGACGTTGTGGCGGACATCGAGAACGTGCTGAATCGCCTCGTGCCGTGGCAGGCGAACTATGCGCACTGCGAGGGGAATGCCGCGGCGCATGTGAAGGCGAGCATGATGGGATTCAGCGCCGCGATACTGATTCGGGACGGACGCCTGGCGCTGGGCACCTGGCAGTCGATTTACTTCTGCGAGTTTGACGGTCCGAGGAGCCGCAAGGTCTGGGTGCAAATCCTGCAGTAGAAGCGGTCTGAAGAGAATATCCCCCGTATCGCGCGCCGGCGATCCGGGGGATTGTGTTCAGGTTGGGGCAATATCTCGGGGCTTAGTTCTCGCCGAGGCTCGTGATCAGCCAGTCCGTGTGCGTCTTGCCGCCGACAGTGATATCGCGTTTTCCGAGGGTCACTTCGAGGGAGATGGAGCCGGCGCCGCCGGACAGATCGACGGGGGCCACCGTGGCGGTCTTCTTGTCGGGCTCGATCTTAATCGTGATGGTCTTGATGTCGCATTCCGCGTCGTCAAGATATCCCATGTCGATGGCCTGTTGGAGGAAGTCGCGGAGCTTGGCCTTGGAGGAAGCGTCCTTTGTGCTGAAGTCGTCGGCAAACGGCTCCATGATCTTGTCCAGGTTCTTCGATTCGAGGCCCAGCTTGAGTTTCTGCACGGTCGCCTGAATCATCTCCTCATCGCTGGGTCCTTTGCCAAAGCCGGCGCAGCCCGCTACGAGCAGGGCAGCCAAGGTCACCACGGCCAGTCTCTTCATAGTCATCATTCGCGGGGTCTCCTTATGTCCAGTAGGCAGAGAAAGTGAAACTCAGATTGAAACTATAACACGGGCGGTGGGACTGATGACAAGGGCTCAGGGTTTCGCGGGGAACCTTCGGGGGACGGCCGCCCTGGGGCTGCGATGCAGCCGCAAACGCCGTAGAAGCATCGCTTGAGGCAGGAATTAAGCGCATAATGCGTAGGTTCTTGGAAAATTACCTCTTGAAAAGTATTCATAGTTACGATAGGCTGAATGCACGGAGTTAAGGCCGGGGCTTTCTAAGTATTCATGGTTTGTTTTGATGACTGTCAGGAAAGAGAGGAGGTGAGAGCGTCCGGGATAGCGAAAGGGCGGGTGTGGGACACGCTGGTGTGCTTCAAGCTCAACCATCACAAGGAGAACAGACATGAAGAAGCGTGGTTTTACCCTGATAGAGTTGTTGGTCGTCATAGCCATTATCGGAATTCTGGCTGCGATCCTGTTGCCGGCGCTGGCACGGGCGCGGGAGGCAGCGCGACGCTCCAGTTGTCAGAACAACCTGAAGCAATTGGGCATCGTGTTCAAGATGTACGGGAACGAAGCGAAGGGGGAGCGTTTCCCTTCGATGGCGTATCGGATCTCGTACCAGATCGCGAATTCGGTCGTGGACAAGGCGACCTACTTGAAGTGCGGTTACGCGAATCCCAATGTGGCACCGCCGGGGGGCGACGCGGAATTTGTCTTTGACGGGAGCGCGGTGTATCCGGAGTACCTGAGTGACATCAACGTGCTGGTGTGCCCGTCCGATTCGTCCGGGAAGGCCGTCGTAAACGCGGCGGACGGGATCTGGTATGACCAGGTCGAATTGGCGGCGGGCCGGCAGAGCGTGGACCCGTGCGCGTTTACCGCGGAATCGTACATGTACGTGGCGTGGGCGCTGCAGGGGACGCCGGGCGAGGATTACCTGGTTCCGGGCGCGGATCCGAATCTTCAGACTCTCACAAACGCAAATCTTCTGGACGGTTCGGCGTTATGCCTCAGCTTCATTTTGAAGATTCAGGAGATCCTGAGCAACCAGGCAAGCACGGGCCCGCTGGAGAACGTCATGGACGAAGACGTGGGATTCACGAATTGCTCCGGCCAGGACAAGACCCTCTATCGCATGCGGGAAGGCATCGAGCGCTTCCTGATCACCGACATCAACAATCCGGCGGCCAGTGCGCGGGCGCAGAGCACGATGCCGCTGATGTGGGACCTGAACAGCACGCGGACCGAGGAGTACAACCATATCCCCGGCGGTTCGAATGTGCTGTATCTCGACGGACATGTCGGCTTCACGAAATTCCCGAGTGATTTCCCGATTACCCGTGCCTTCGCAGTCCTGACGGCGGCGTTCTGACGCGACGGGGGAAGGCACGAGGCACAGTGAATGGGCCGAGGGCGCACTGCCTTCGGCCCGTTTTGTGTTTGGACCGCGTGGATGGCGCATAATGGCGGGGAGGAATTAGAAAGCCACATGATGTTCAGTGCGATGTTATGTCTTGTCGTGAGCGCCGGGGTGCGGGTCTGGGTGGAGCCCTCGCTGCAGCAGGTGATGGACGCCAAGGAGAAGAGCGCCCTGGGCGGGGATCGGGCGCGGCTGTATGCGGCGCGGGGAGAGTATGAGTCGTTCCAGCTCTGCGTGCTGGCGGAGAAGGCGGAACTCAAGGGCGTCCGCGTCGAGGGGAAGGAACTGAGCGGGGGGATTCCCGCGCCGGAGATTCAGCGGGTGGGCTATCTCCACGTGCCGAAGGGATCGGGCCGGAGTGCCGGAGCCGGGCCGTATTGGCCGGACGTGTTGCTGCCGGCAGCGCCGGCGGATCTTGGCAGAGGCGAGCTGGCGGTGTATTGGATAACTTTTGCCGCGCCCCGGGCGGCGAAGGCGGGCAGGCACCGCGGCTCCGTGGAAGTCTACAGTGGCGAACGGCGCGTGGCACGAGTCAACGTGCGGATGGAGGTCTTCGATTTCACGTTGCCTGAGATGCCCAGCCTGAAGGTGCTGATGCCGTTGAACCGGAAGGCCGCGCGGCGTGCCTGCGGGGTGAGCGAGAACACGCTGGACGCGTGGAAACCCGTTTACGATTCGCTATCGCGGTTTCGGGTGTCGTACGCGCTGTTTGGAGAAGGGGACCGGCCGCAGGACGCGCCGATGGAGCACTGGGAGTACGCCGTGTCGGGCGCGGGCATGGCGTGCGTAGACCTGGGGGGCTGCGGCGCGGCCGGACGTTTTGGGACGCGCGACCAGTCGTACGTTCAGGAGCTGTCGGGGAAGCTGGCGGAGAAGGGCTGGCTGAGCCGGGGCACTCTTTCCTTCTCGATTCCCGGCAGCCGTGATGCCTGGACCGGGGCCAGCAAGCGCTTCTTTGAGGTGGCGAAGATGGAGGAACGTTTGCCGAGGCTCCTGCTCGGGCCGCCCTATCCGAGATTCGAGCGCCTGGCCGACCGCTGGGCGTTTTCCTTCGCGTCGTTCAGTCCGGAACTGGTTTCGCGGCTGCAGTCGGGCATTTCACTGGCCGATGAATGCCCGGCGCTCGCGGGAGCGGAAGCGTCGTCGTGCGGGAAGATTCCCGGTACGGAGGCGACGGAATCCCTGGCGGACGACGCCGGGGACGGGAGCCTTTCGACGGTGTGGGTTTCGAAGCGAACGCCGCAGGGCAATGCGGCGGAATGGCTGCGGCTGGATTATGCCGAGCCGATTACGGCGCAGGAAATCGTCCTTGCCTGGGCGCCGGAAATGGAATGCGATGACCTGGAAGTGAGCCTGTCGCCGGACGGGGCGGCATTCTCGTCGCGGCATGTTGCCTGGGATCACCTCGGGGGACCACATGGCTACAACGCACGCACTTCGCACGGCGTCCTGCGTTTCGAGAGCACCTTCACGTCGATTCGGCTGAAGTTCCTGCACACGCCCGGGCGGGGCCCCGTGGGGCTTGCGGAAGTACAGTTCGTGCCGGGGCAGGGGGGCGCAGGCCCACGGCTGGGGAATCCTGTCGCGCCCTGGCTTCTGCTCCAGGAACAGTCATTCCCCGCGTTGAGCGCGGATGCGGCGGGAGTGGAAGCGCGCATGATTCCCTGGGTCTGCTGGGGGCATCAGTTCGAGGGGGTCGTGTACCCGCATCTCAATGACTGGCCCGAGGCGTGGAAGACGGGAGGTCACCCGGGGCCGCTCTGGGAGGATGGCGGGACGGGAGACGCTTTTCTCGTGTATCCCGCGGAGGGGACGCTGCTGCCGTCGGTACGCCTGGCACGGTTGCGTGATGGGATTGAGGATTACGAATACCTGAAGGCGTTGAACGAGGCCGTGGCCGCGGGGCGGGTGAAGAACAAGAAAGCCGCCGCATCGTGCGCGCGGCATTTGTTTGCGCCCAAGCCGGGTGCGGCACCGTTGCAGGCGTTTGCGAAGGATCTGACGCAATCCCGGGCAACGATGGGTGAGCTTCTGGGGCGAGTTGGGCGGTGATCCCCGAGGGGCTCGCGCGCCTTGCCGGGCATCTCAGAGGCCTTAACAAACAGCGGGCATTATGTCAGAATGGGAATGCTGGGCATTGCCACAACGGGATGAAAGGCTTCCATCATGCGCTACGCAAGTTTGATGTCGTCGTTTGTCTTCTCCCTGTCCATCTCGCTGGCTGCCATTGTGCTCGCTGGCTGCCCCCGTCCGATTGAGGCGGTCCGGGTTGCGCAGACCACGCCGGTGAACGGGGCAATTGATGTATCCAAAGAGGTCGAGATGGAGATCGTCTTCGACAGGCCTGTCATGACGTCCAGCCTGGTCCTGCAGGTCGAGCCGGAGTTCACCTTCCTCCAAAACTGGACGCCGGATCATCGGGCGGTGACGTTGACGCCGGCGTCAGCCTTGGAGTCAGGGGTCGAGTACACGATCTCCGTGGAGGATGTGGCGGGGGAGGATGACACATGGCTGGAAGACTCTTATATGTTCCATTTCCGGGTGGCGTCGGAGGGCGATGGTGAGGGCGAAGGAGAGGGAGAAGGAGAGGGAGAAGGAGAGGGAGAAGGAGAGGGAGAAGGAGAGG
>CAILVY010000134.1 GCA_903837785.1 Candidatus Hydrogenedentota bacterium | reverse complement strand
TCAAGGCTTCCGGCGTGCTCGCGCTGGGACTCTCCGTCGTCAGCTTCTATCTCGCCCTCTACGACACCCAGGCCGCCATTGTCCGCGAACCGGATTATCTCTTCTTCTTCCTGCTCTATCTCGGCGCCTTTGTCGGGTCCGAACGGCTCTTCGCCATGTGGCAGCGCCGAGAACGGGGCGCCGCGCGCCTGGAAAACCGGCTGCGCTCCGCCCTCGTCGTTGCGATGGTCCTCTTGGGCCTGCTCGGACTCTACACGTGGAGCGTTCGGGACACGCTGGCCTTCTATCTCCTCGGCTTGGCCGCCGCCATGATGGGCTTGGGCGCCCTCTTCCGCGAAAGCCGATATCGTTGGGGCGCCCTGACGCTTCTGGCCATCGTCATCATCCAGGCCTTCATCCAGTTCAAGCAGTTCTCACAACCCTATCAAGTGCTCACGTTCAGCGCCTCGGCTGTGGTCCTCCTCGTTGTTTCCTGGGCCTATTCACGCGGCCGACATCGTGCCCCCAAGGGAACGGTCAGTCCGGCGCCCGGGGAGCCGCCCCCGAATGAATGAGCGGGAAGAGGCCGCCCGGCGCATCTGTGCCCGGTTGCGGGGCGCGGGATTTCGGGCGCTCTGGGCCGGCGGCTGCGTGCGCGACCGCCTCCTGGGCCTCGAACCCAAGGACTACGACATCGCCACAAACGCGCGCGTGGACGAAGTGGGGGCCCTGTTCCCACGAACGGCCGCCGTCGGCGCCGCCTTTGGCGTCATGCTCGTGCTCGAACCCGAAGGCGCTTTCGAAGTCTCCACGTTCCGGAAGGATGGGCCCTATCTCGACGGACGCCACCCGTCCCGCGTGGATTTCGTGGATGAACGCGAGGATGCGCTGCGCCGCGATTTCACAGTCAATGCCCTCTTCTTAGATCCGCAGCACGATCGGGTCCTGGATTACGTGGGGGGGCTGGAGGATCTGCACGCGAATCTGTTGCGTGCCGTCGGCGACCCCGTGAAACGCTTCGAGGAGGATCATCTCCGGCTCCTGCGCGCGGTGCGCTTCGCCGCGCGGCTTGGCTACGCCATGGATCCGGCCACCGCCACCGCCATCCGCGCCCTGGCGCCACTGGCCGCACGGCCCAGCGCGGAACGCATCCGGGACGAGATTACGAAAATGCTGATGGAGGGACACGCGGGGCGCGCCTTCCGGATGCTGGACGATCTGGGCCTCCTGCCCGCCGTCTTGCCGGAAATCGCCGCCATGAAGGGCGTGGAACAACCCCCCGAATTCCATCCCGAGGGCGACGTATTCACGCACACGCTGCTGATGCTCGAGGCCCTGCACAACCCAAGCCTCACCTTGGCGTATGCCGTACTCCTGCACGATGTCGGCAAGCCCGCCACGCAGACCTTCGAAGATCGCATCCGATTCAATTTCCACGACAAAGTGGGCGCGCGCCTCGCGGAAGAAATCGGACGCCGCCTCCGACTGTCCTCCGCCCAAATCGAACGAATCGTGTGGCTCGTCGGACAGCACATGCGCCTCGCGTTCGTTCCTGAAATGCGGGAAAGCAAGCGGAAACGCTTCGCCCGCCACGAAGGTTTCGAGGAACTCGTGGAACTGTGCCGAATCGACTGCCTGGCGAGTGGGAGGGAGGCCTGGGAGATCGACTGGATCAAGGCCTATCTCCAACAACTCGTCCCGGAGGAGGCCCGCCCGCGTCCGCTCATCACAGGCCATCATCTCATCGCGATGGGATTCGTGCCGGGCGCACTCTTCCGCGAAATCCTCAGCGAAGTCGAGGACGCGCAACTCGACGGCTCGATTCACACGCCGGACGAGGCCAGGGCGTTTGTGCTCGGCCGTTGGCGGCCGAACCGGAATCAATAACCCCGCGTCACACCATGGGCGTCGGAGGCTCTTCCGCCTTCGTTCGCTCGCCCCGGCCGACCGCCGTCACCTGCGGCGGCTCCAACTTCGGAAGGAACACCCGGAACGTGGCGCCGTGCCCGGGCGTGCTCTCGGCTTCGATGCTGCCCCCGTGCTCCTGTACGATCTTCTGGCTGCACGCAAGGCCAAGGCCCGTGCCGGCAGAACCCTTGCTGCTGACAAATGCGTTGAAAAGATGGGGGAGGATCTCCGGCGCGATGCCCGCGCCCGTGTCGCTGACCTCGATGCGTGCGCCGTTCTCCTCCGTGGCCAGGCGAACCGTGACGGTTCCGCCTTTCTGTTCGCAGGCGTCGATCGCATTCGTCACCAGGTTCAGCAGGACGCGGTAGATCTCCCGGCCGTCCACAGGCGCCACCACCTCCGACTCCGGAGCAAACTCGAATTCCACATGAAGTTTTTCCGCGCGCGTCCGATTCACTTCAAACACGTCCTTGACGAGGGCGTTCAGGCTCTGGGGAAATCGTTCGGGTGTACGTTGCTTCGAAAACGTCATCATGTTCATCACGAGCATGTCCACTCGCTCCACCGCCCGCGACAGGATGGGCAGGCCCTTCTCCACATAGCGCAGTTCGTTGTTCGCAAGCGCCATGCTGATGTACTCGCTCCCGCCGCGGATCCCCGTGAGGATGTTCTTGATGCAGTGCCCGATCCCCGCCGTGGCCTGCCCGATGGCCGCCAGGCGCGCACGCTCGACGTTCTCCCGATACAGCCGGGCGTTTTCGACGGCCACGCCCACCACTTGCGCTATCGCCGTCAACAGCCCCAGGTCATCCGCGCCGAAGGCCCGGCCTGTGTTCCCCGAATCCACGTAAATCGCCCCCGCAACGCTGTCGTGGCCCGGCAGCGGCGCGCACATCGCCGCGTGGATCTCATGGCCCATGATGCTGTCCGTCGCGGTGAAGCGGCTGTCTTCCTGCGCATCCAGCGTCAGCATCGCCTCGCGGTGATCATACACGTGCTGGATCAGCGTCCGGCTCAGCGGAAGGTCGTTGCCCACCCCGTCCCGCGAGAGATGCGCGTGAATCTCCGGTTCGCCGGTGGCCTTGTTCAGGATCAGGACAAAGCCCCGGCTCACCGGAAGTGCTTCGAAGATAAGCGCCAGGATCTTGTTCAGCAGTTCGTCCAGGTCGAAAACGGTTCCCAGCAATTGCGCCGCCTGATACAGCACGGGCAACCGCGCGCCGCTCGCCTCGCTCATGATGGCCTTCTGCAGATCCGCGGCGTTCTCCTGGCTGATCACCGCGTGACTCAGCGTGGACATGTTGCACGATCGCACCCGGAACACCGCCACGCCAAGCGTCAACACGTCCCCGGGACACAGCGCCGCCCGTTTCACCATCTGCCCGTTCAGCGCCACCCCATTGCGCGAATCAAGATCCTCCACGCACGGCGTCGTGCCTTCCAGCCAGATCCGCGCGTGGCGGCGCGAGATCCGATTGTCGGGAATCGTGATATGATTATCCGGGTTGCGCCCGATGAAGAAGCCCTCTGCTGAGATACGGTAGCGTTCACTGCTGTCGGCGGACTTCTCATACACAAGGTCGTATTCGGGCATTCTGATGTGCTCCTACCCTTCTAAAAGTATACCATGGCCGGACATGCACCCTCGGGAAGCGGACTTGCACCGCGCAAGCACTGATGTTATATTCAGTACCAAGGGACCAGCAAATGAATGTAAGCCAAATCATAGACCGCCTCAAGGGCGATGCGGAATTCCGCAGCAATCTTACCACGTGGCAGACCCTGCCCGCGCGTCCCGCGCGCTATGCCGGTTTTCCGGACGCCCTCAACCCCCGGCTCGTGCAGGCCTTCCAGAATCGTGGAATTCACGACCTGTACACGCATCAGCGGCAGTCCGTCGAGGCCGCCCTGGCCGGCGAGAACGTCTGCGTCGTCACGCCGACCGCCTCGGGCAAGACCCTGTGCTACAACCTGCCGGTCCTCCATCGGATCATGGAAAACCCGAAGGCCCGGGCCTTGTACCTGTTCCCGACGAAGGCCCTCTCGCAGGATCAAGTCCACGAGCTGACCTCGACGATTGAAGACGTGGACGTCAAGATCGGCACCTACACTTTTGACGGCGACACCCCGGCCTCCGCCCGAAAAGCCGTCCGGAACGCCGGCCACATCATCGTCACGAACCCCGACATGCTGCACTCCGGCATCCTTCCGCACCACACAATCTGGATCAAGCTCTTCGAGAACCTGGAATTCGTCGTGATCGACGAACTCCATCACTACCGGGGCGTCTTCGGCAGCCACCTGGCAAACGTCCTGCGCCGCCTGAAGCGCATCTGTCGCTTCTATGGCTCGGACCCCAAGTTCATTTGTTGCAGCGCAACCATCGCGAACCCGCAGGAAATGGCGGAACGCATCATCGAGAAACCGGTCCGCCTCGTGGACGACAACGGCGCGCCCGCCGGCGAGAAACACTTCCTCTTCTACAACCCGCCCGTCGTCAACGCGGAACTCGGCATCCGGCGCTCGTCCGTCAACGAAGCCGCCCGCCTCGCCGCCCAACTCCTCTCGAAGGAGATTCAGTCCATCGTCTTTGCCCGGAGCCGGCTCCGCGTCGAGATCCTCACCACTTACCTCAAGGAAGCCGTCCGGCGCCTCGGAAGAGACCACAACCTCGTCCGCGGATACCGCGGAGGCTATCTCCCCACGGAACGCCGCGAAATAGAACGCGGACTCCGCGAAGGCAAAGTCATGGCCGTCGTCAGTACAAACGCCCTCGAACTGGGCATCGACATCGGCGCCCTCGACGTCTGCATCATGACCGGCTACGCCGGCAACGTCGCCAGCACCTGGCAGCAGGCCGGACGCGCCGGGCGCCGCAACAGCGTCGCCCTGATCGTCCTCGTCGCCACGAGCGCCCCCCTCGATCAGTACATCGTCAACCATCCCGCCTACTTCTTCGATCAGGCTCCCGAGAGCGGAACCGTCGATACGAACAACCTCATCATCCTCACGAGCCACATCAAGTGCGGCGCCTTCGAATTGCCCTTTGTCGAGGGCGAAGCCTTCGGGCTCGATGCGATGTCGACCGGCGAGATCCTCAATTACCTCGCCGAACATCGCGTCCTCCGGAAAACCCGGGACAAGTGGCACTGGAGCGCCGACACGTACCCCGCCGAGGAAATCAGCCTGCGCACCGCCGCCCCCGGAAACGTCGTCATCCTCGACACGTCGGACAACGGACGGGTCATCGGCGAAATCGACTACTTCTCCGCCCCCGTCATGGTTTATCAAAACGCAATCTACCTGCACCAGAGCGCGCAATACACCATCGACGCGCTCGACCTCGAGGACCGCAAGGCCTATGCCCGGCCCGTCGAAGTGGATTACTACACGGACGCCGAGGTCAAAGTGGACCTCAAAGTCCTCGACCGCTTTCAGGAAGAGCCGTCCGGCGGCGCGATCAAGTGCTGCGGCGAACTGAGCGTGACCTGGCTGCCTACAATTTACAAGAAGATCAAGTTCGGCACCCACGAAAACGTGGGCTGGGGCGAGATTCACCTCCCCGAACAGACCATGCACACCACCGGATATTGGATCGAATTCCCGCAGGGCATCGAAGAACAATTCCAGATCGAGCGCGGCGAACTCGGCGAGGCCCTCCACGCCCTGGCGCACACCCTGCGCCAGGTCGCCCCTGTCCAGGTCCTCTGCGATCCTACGGATCTCCGCGCCCAGGCCATGCTCCGCGCGCCCGAGTCGGAAAAACCCACGGTCTTCCTCTACGAGAGCCTCCCGGGCGGCGTCGGGTTCAGCGAAAAACTCCTCGCCCATCACCGCCGACTCTTCGAAGCCGCCGTCTCGCTCCTCTCGGAATGCTCCTGCAAGGAAGGCTGCCCCAGTTGCGTCGGACCCACCCTCGAAGTGGGCAAACACGGAAAAAACGGCGCGCTGCGCCTCGCCAAACTCGCGCTCTAGCGCGACACATTTGATACGGGATATCGGCCACATGCCGGATGAACTGGACAAGCTATCCGAACTACGAAAGCGCCTGGGACTCAAAACCGGCGCGCAATGGGAACGTGAGCGTGAAGAAGCGCCTCCGCCCTCGCCTGAGGCCGTCCCCGAACCGCTGGAACGTGCCGGCGCCCGCACAAGCGCCTTTGATGAGCAGAAGGAACTCCTGCGCCGGATTAGCGAACGCCTGAACGTCATTCAAGGCTCGGACTGGATGCAACAGCGCGAAGAGTTGGAAGATCG
>CAILVY010000133.1 GCA_903837785.1 Candidatus Hydrogenedentota bacterium | reverse complement strand
CGGGGCTCAGCAAATGGGTCCGCCCACCGGGACCTTGGCGCCCTTCAAAATTGCGGTTGGAGGTGCTGGCGCTGCGCTGACCAGGGGTCAGCTTATCCGGGTTCATGCCAAGGCACATGGAACAACCCGCTTCGCGCCATTCAAAGCCCGCTTCGCGCAGGATGCGGTCCAGCCCTTCCGCTTCGGCTTGCTTCTTCACCAGGCCAGAACCAGGCACGACCAGCGCACGCACATGATCAGCCACCTTGCGGCCCTTGGCGATGGCGGCGGCGGCGCGGATGTCTTCGATGCGGCTATTGGTGCAGGAACCGACGAAAACCACATCCACCTTCAAATCGGTCAGGCGCTGGCCAGGCGTCAGGCCCATATAGTCAACCATGCGCTGCAATTGTGCGCGCTTGGCTTCATCACCCTCATCCGCCGGGTTCGGCACCACGCCGGTGATCGGCAGCACCGCCTCAGGGTTCGTGCCCCAGGTCACTTGCGGCGCGATTTCATGCGCCGCGAGCCGCAATTCCTTATCGAAATGCGCACCCGCATCGGAAGGCAGCGTCTTCCACCATTCCAGTGCGCGCTTGAAGGCCTCGCCCTTCGGACCATTCGGCGTTTTGGCGATGTAATCAAACGTGGTCTGGTCCGGCGCCACCATGCCAGCGCGGGCGCCACCTTCAATGGTCATGTTGCAGACCGTCATGCGGCCCGCCATGTCCAAAGCGCGGATCGCATCACCCGCATACTCAATCACATGCCCGGTGCCACCCGCCGTGCCGATCTTGCCGATGATCGCCAGCACAATATCCTTGCCGGAACAGCCAAAGGCCAGATTGCCATCTACCGAAACACGCATGTTCTTGGCCGGCTTCTGCAACAGCGTCTGCGTCGCCAGCACATGCTCGACTTCGCTCGTGCCAATCCCGTGCGCCAGCGCTCCGAACGCCCCGTGCGTCGACGTGTGCGAATCACCGCACACGATCGTCATCCCGGGAAGCGTCAAACCCATCTCCGGGCCAATCACGTGCACGATCCCGTTCCGCTCGTCGTACATGTCGAAACAGGTCACCCCGAACTCCGCGCAGTTCGACTTCAGCGTCTCCACCTGCTGCTTCGACAGCGGGTCCTGAATCGGCAGCGAACGGTCCGTCGTCGGAATGTTGTGGTCCATCGTCGCCACAGTCAACTCGGGCCGGCGCACCTTGCGCCCCGCCAGCCGCAGTCCCTCGAAGGCCTGCGGGGATGTCACCTCATGCACGTAGTGCCGGTCGATGTAGAGGATCGGATCCTCGCCGGCCGGCTCATGCACCACGTGCGCTGCCCAGATCTTCTCGTAAATGTTCTTTGCCATCACTTCAGCCTTTCTCTTGCGGCCACGCCGCTAAGCATTGTACTTCCGAAGCAGGTCGTTCAAGCCTTCACGCAGCAGCACCGCTTCGCCGATGCCTTCGCGCTCCGCCAACCGGCGCAAGCCCAGCAACTGACCCTGCGTGTAGTGACTCGTCTTCGTCACCATCTTCTCTTCGCGCGCCAAGCAAATCTTGTTCCGACCGCTCACCTTCGCCCGATACAGGCCCTCCGACGCCTTGTTGATGATCTCGCCCGCGTCATTCCCATCGTCCGGATACGCCGCCACCCCCGCGCTCACCGTCACCTCCACCCCGCCCGCGCGGCCCGGCGCCGACAGCTTCCCGTCCAAGCCCTGCCGAAACTGCTCCAGCGCCAGAAACGCCTGTTCCTTCTCCAGCGACGGCCACAGTACCCCCAGCGCATCCCCCCCAAAGCGGCACACGAAGCCGCCCCCGCCAAAGACCTCCGCCAGACCCGACCCCAACGCTTGAATCACCCCGTCCCCCGTCTCCCGGCCATAGTCCTGATTCACCCGGCCAAACAGGTCGATATCCACCACCCCCACCGACACGGAACCCCCGGCGCGCTTCGCCTCGTCCAGCGCGCTCCGAAGCGCCGACTCAAACGCCGTCCGCGTCGGAAGCTGGGTCAATTTGTCCACGGCGGGCATGCCACGCTCTCCCGTTTCCTCTGGTCTTGAATCTAACCTATGGCTCTAAACATATGTATCATAGCCTATGTATACCTGATTCCCGGCCTTTTGTCAAGCCCCGTAAAAGCCTTGCCAACCTTCCCCTCAACCGGTATCATGAATCTTCAACTGCAGGGCGTGAGGATTTAGGGAGGTTATTCTGATGGCCACGCTTTCCGAAACCATTGCACAAACCGTCGATGATCTGATCCGCCGGGAATTTGCCCCGGACCTACCGCGGCTCGAGGCGGCGCCCGACGCCGCTTGGGAAAGGCTGCGCGCGACGGGCACGCAGCTCTGGCTCGACACGGGAGACATCGACGAGGCCTCGAAGTTGTGGACGGCCGAGTTCTCCGCCCTCACGACGAACAACACCCTGCTCAACAAGGAAGTGCAGAAAGGGATCTATGACGGCCTCATCGCCAAGGCCGCGGCCGCCATCCGCGCCGCCGCCCCCGGTGTCGACGAACAGACGCTGATCCTCGAAGTGGCCTTTGTCCTTAACGCGTGGCATGGGCTCCGCCTCGTGGACCGTTTCGGCGCGCGTGTCAGTGTCGAGATGCACACGGACCTCGCGCACGACGTCGAGAAGTCCGTCTACTACGGGAAGCGATATCACGCCGTCTGCCCCGGCAGCTTCACGATCAAGGTCCCCCTCACGCCGGCGGGCTACCTCGCGGCCCGGAGGCTCGCGGCGGCAGGACTTGTCATCAATTTCACCCTCGGCTTCTCCGCCCGCCAGAATTACCTCGCCGCCCTGCTCACCCAGCCCGCCTACGTCAATGTGTTCATGGGCCGGCTGAACGCCTTCGTCATCGACAACACGCTGGGCGACGGCGAGAATGTCGGCGAGAAGGCCACGCTTGCCACGCAGCGCGAACTCGTCGTCCTGCGCCAAAGCAAGCGTTCGAACACCGCCCTGATCGGCGCGAGCATGCGCGACGGGCGCCAGGTCCCCTCCCTCGCCGGGCTCGACGTCTTCACGATGCCCCCGAAGGTTGCCGCCCAATATCATGAAGCCCCCGCCCCGGAGCTCGCGCCGCAAGTCGAGAACGATCCCGAGGTGCGTTTTGCCGCCGGGGTCGCCCTTGGGGATTTCAACGGCGACACGCTTTGGGACGTGCCGAAGCGCTTCAAGCACTGCGTTGACGATCTGCTCAAGAAGGACTTGGACGCCCTGACGCCGGAGTCCCTTCAGGCGCACTTCGAACTCGGGGGCTTTCCCGGTTTTCTGCCGGCCTGGACCGCGCAGGAGACGGAGGTGGTCGCCGCGGATGGGAAGATCCCGGTTTTTGCCCATTGGACGGACCGGCTGCGCACGGGCGCCCTGGGGCTGGACGCGCTCATGAATGTCAGCGGACTCTATTCCTTCATCCAGGATCAGAACGCGCTGGACGCCCGCATCAAGTCCTTCCTCTAACGGCCCGGACGCCTCAGTCGCCCAGAACCGTTACGACGATCGTCCGCTGCCGGGGCCGCACGTCGCATTCCAGGTGGCAAATCTGCTGCCACGTGCCCAGGACCAGCTTCCCCGCCTTCACTGGCACCGTCAGGCCCGGTCCCAGCATAGACGCCTGCAAGTGCGAATGACCGTTCCCGTCGTGCCAGGCGGCCTCGTGGTTGTAGTGCCGGCCCGGCGGCAGGAGCCGGTCCAACTCCCGCGGCAAGTCCGCGACGAGCCCGCTCTCGAACTCCATGGCCACGATGCTCGCCGTGCTTCCCACGTTGAAGACATGCACGAGGCCGGTCTCTATCCGGGACTGCGCCACGATGGCTTGTACCCCGTGCGTGAGGTCGTTCATCGCCCCGGTCGCATGCGTGCTGATGCTGATTGTGTCCTGATAGGTCATTCAGCCCTTCCTTTCCATTCCATTCCGGTTGAGGCCGGGTTACCGGCGTCCTTCGCCATCCATCATAACAGGCATTCCCCCTCCGGGATTTCCGGCCCCGTGGTGGATTCAAGATCTAAGTGCACGGCGGGCTCTTTGTCGGTCGAGTAGGAAGACTTCATAGGGAGTTCGGTATCCGAGGGTCTTTCTGGGCCTGTTGTTTAGCTCGTCGACAATGGCATCGAGTTGCTGCTGGGTGAGGT
>CAILVY010000132.1 GCA_903837785.1 Candidatus Hydrogenedentota bacterium | reverse complement strand
GGGGTCAATCCCGGGGGCTTGAGTTAGGCGAAGCGCAGCTTCGAGGGCAAGTGCGTTCCCAAATGCAATTTGGGAACGAGAACAAGAATGCAATTTGGGAACGAGAAGAAGAATGCAATTTGGGAACGAGAAGAAGAACCACGGAGGCCACGGAGCCACGCCATAGGCGGACAAGGGCACGGAGGGGGTAGGCCGGGTCGTCTCGACCCGGCCAAAGAGACACGTCCGATCTCACGCGAAGGGCGCGAAAGGGAAGAAGGGGGAGGGATAGCCGTCTATTGGAGCTTGAGTTCGCGGAGGAATTCGGGGTCGAGGGCGATGTTGAGCTGGCGGCAGCTTTGGGCTTGTTTGCGCGCCTGCTCGAGCTTGCCCTGGCGCCAGTAGAGGACGGCGAGGCCCTTATTAAGCGAGGGGTCTTGGGGGTCGAGTTGGAGGCCGTGTTTCCAGGCGGTTTCGGCGTCGTTCCAGTGTTGTGTGTCGAAGTGGCAGAGGCCGAGGGCGTAGTAGTCGCCGGGATTCTGGGGGCGCAGTTTGAGGAGGCGTTCGTAGGCCTGGATGGCTTCGGGGAAGCGCTGCCGCTGATGAAGGAGGACGGCGAGCTCGGCCTGGGCCTGGGGGTCGCGGGGTTTCAGCGCGGCGATGTGTTCGAGGCAGCGCACGAGCCGATCCTGATCTCCGAGGAGGCCGGCGGCGGTCTGGAGGTTCTCCCAAGTGGTGAGGTCCTCGGGAGCGAGCTTAAGGGCTTCTTCGTAGGCGCCGATGGCCGCCTCGGTCTGTCCGAGGCGGCGGAAGGTGAGCCCGAGATTTGTGAAGGCCTTGGCCATGGCGGGGTCGAGCTGGAGGGCGCGTTCGTACGCCTGGGCGGCCTCGCCGAAGTTCCCCACGTCGAAGAGGGCGTTGCCATAGTGATAGCAGCGTTCGGCGTTATTGGGTTCGGCGGTGACGGCTTCGCGCGCGGCCTTAAGCCGGTCGACGACGCCGGTCGTGCTGCCGGTCCCGGCCGGCTTTGACGTGGCGCATCCGGCGAGGAGGGCCAGCAGGGCCAGGGCCGCGGCGCCGCCGCAGCGGCCGGGCAGGGGTGGCTTGCAGGGCCGGCGCGTTGTCATTTGGCTGCCTTGAGGTGGTACACGCCGGCGCCGAGTTCGAACTGGGTGGCTCCGGCGGCGGTTTGGATGATCTTGCCTTCATTGGGTTTGAGGTCGATCGTGCAGGGGACGGGGGTCAGCACGGCGGCGGTGGTGTTTGCGGGGATCTCGACTTCCATGGAGAAGGCGCCGTCGTTGTGCCATTCGCAGCGGATGGGCCCGTACATGGAGGCGTAGGAGGCCTTGACCCACTTGGGTCCGGTGACGTGGGGGGCGATGAGGATGCGCTTGAAACCGGGCTCGGCGGGGCGGATGCCGGCGAGGTACTCGTAGTACCACTGGCCGACGGTGCCGAAGGCGAAGTGGTTGAAGGAGTTCATGTCGGCGCCGACTTCCTTGTAGCGGTCGCTGTTCCAGCGTTCCCAGATGGTGGTGCCGCCGGCTTCCACCATGTGCCCCCAGGAGGGGTAGGAGGTCTGGGTGGCGAGTTTCCAGGCCACGTCGTCTTTTCCGAAGGTGCTGAGGACCGGCAAGAGGTAGGCGGTGCCGATGAAGCCGGTGGAGAGGTGGTACTCGCGCTTGACGATGTCCTTGACGAGGTTCTCGAGGACGGCGGCGCGGCGGTCTTCCGGGGTGAGGCCGAACCACAGGGGGACGAGATTGGCGGTTTGCGTATTGCCTTCGTAGCAGTTCTTCTCGGGGTTGAAATAGCGCTTGCCGAAGAGGTCCGCGATGGCCACGGCCTCTTTTGCGCAGGTGAGCATGTCGGCGGGCTTGCCGATGGCCTGGGCCATCTTGCCGAGGAGGGAGGTCGAGTAGAACTGGTAGGCGCCGGCGATGGGTTTCTTGGGGGAGGCCTCGACGGGAACCCAATCCCCGTAGCCTTCGCGGTCCCAGAGCCCGTCGGTGGCGTTGTTCCGCATGTAGTCGACCCAGGCCGCCATGGCCTTGTAGTTGCTTTCGATGATGCGGGTGTCGCCGTAGTAAGTGTAGACGTCCCAAGGGATTACGGTGATGACATCGGCCCAGGCGGGGGCTCCCGGTCCGGCGCTGAAGGTGGGCGCCACGTCGGTTACGCCGCCCTCGGGGGTCTGGCAATCCGTCAGGTCCCGCATCCACTTGGTGAGGTAGCCGGCGAGATCCATGTTGAGGCAGCCGGTGGCCATGAAGAGCTGGGCGTCGCCGGTCCAGCCGAGGCGTTCGTCGCGCTGGGGACAGTCGGTGGGCACGCTGTAGAAGTTGGAGCGCATTCCCCAGAGGATGTTTTTCTGGATGCGGTTGATGAGGTCGTCGGAGCACGCGAAGTCGCCGATGACGGGGGTGGCGGCGTGCATGACGCGCATGACGAGGGCGTCTTTTTCGGGGGTGCCTGGGAAGCCGGTGAGCTCGGCATAGCGGAAGCCGCGGTAGGTGAACATGGGCTCCCAGATCTCATCGCCCTCGCCCTTGAGGATGTAGACGTCCGTGGACTTTGCGCCGCGGTAGTTGTCGGTGTAGAGGGTTCCATCGGGGAGGAGGATTTCCGCGTGGCGGATTTGCACGCGGGTGCCTTTGGGGCCGTTGACTTTGAGGCGGGGCCGTCCGGCGGCGTTCTGGCCGAAGTCGAAGACGAAGACGCCTTTCTTGGGCTGGGTGACGGCGACGGGTTGGAGGTCTTCGGTGATGCGGATGGGCGGGCCGGTCTGGGCGACGAGCTCGCCGAGGGGCTGTTTCCAGAGTTGTGCGGGGAGCCACTTGGCGTCATCGCAGAGGTGCTGGTTCCATCCGGGGATTTCTTTCGTGGCGTCGTAGGTTTCGCCGTTGTAGATGCTGTCTTCGAGGATGGGCGAGAAATGGCCTTTCCAGGATTCGTCGGTGGCGAGGACCTGGGTTTCGCCGTTGCGGAAGGTGATTTCGAGTTGTGCGATGGCGCGGAGGTTGCCGTCTTTCCAGGCGCCGGCCATGCCCTGACCCCACCACCCGTTGCCCAGCACGAGGCCGATGGCGTTCTTTCCCTCTTTGATCATGGCGGTGGCGTCGTAGGTCTGGTACATGATGTGTTTGGGGTAACAGGTCCAGCCGGGGGTCAGTTCGTCGGCGCCGATGCGTTTTCCGTTGATGAAGCAGCGGTAGGCGCCGAGGGCGCTTATGTAGAGGCGGGCCTGGAGCACGTCGGGCCGGGCGCTGTCGAAAGTCTTGCGGAGATAGAAGGAGGGGCTGGCGTAGCACTTTCCGATGGCGCCCCAGGGCTGATCGCCGTACTTGCAGACGACTTTGGGTTTGACCCAGCTCTGCGGGGAGAATTCGAGGGTCTTCCATTTTTCGGGGGCTTTGGTGGAGGTGCGCCATTCATCGTTGGTCCGGACTTCAATCGTCTTTCCGCCTTCGAGGAGGATATCGCTGCCGAGGACGAGCCCGGCGATGCCCGTGCGGTTCTTTCCTTCGACGGCGAAAATGTTCTTGCCGGGTTTCAGCTTGGCTGCGACATCGAAGTTCTCGATGGCTTTCCACTCTTCGCCGCCGCCGATTTCCTTGCCGTTGATGTAGAGGCGGAACTCATTGTCGGCCGTTGCCCACACAATCGCGGATTTGACCTTGGCCTTGAAGGGGAGTTCGACGGTCTTGCGGAAGTAGGCCTGCTTCACCTCGCCGTTTTCTTCGGGATTCCAGATCCAGTCGCCGAAAATGGGTTGGGGCCGGTTGACGGATTCTTCGATGGTGATCCATTTTGCCTGCCAATCGCCGGGCTGGAGCAGGCCCATTTCCCAGAATCCGGGGGGCGCATAGGGCGAGGGGACATCGGCGGCGTCCCAGGTGCGAACCGTCCAATAGCAGCGTTGGCGGGGCTTGAGGGCGGGTCCCGCGTAGACGACGTGGATGGACTGCGGCGAGGCGACTTTGCCCGAATCCCAGAGGGCGCCCTTGCCCAGTTTCACTTCCTGTTCGGTGGCGCCGACGAGGATCTGATAGGCGGACTGCTTTGCGTTGCGCCGTGTGTCATTGACCTCCCAGGAGAGGCGGGGTTTGAGCACGTCGAGGCCGAGGGGGTTGGCGCTGTATTCGCAGCGCAGGTTCTTCGGGGCGGCGGGCGCGTCGGCGCCGTGGGCGGCCGTGGCCATGATCGTGCCGATCAAGAACAGGACAAGGCATGGTTTCCGCATCGTTCTTCCCTTCTATCCGCGTGTACGCGGGGGACTTCAGCGTCCCCGGCGCGCCAGGCAATCATTCAATTTACGTTCCACGGCCTCGACGGAGATGACATGCATGCATTGTGCGTCGGTGCAGGGGGAGCGGCGGTGGTTGGCCGCGCTGAGGCACGGGCTGCAGGTGATGCCGGCCCAGAGGGTTTCGACGCGGCTCCCGGGGGGGCCGTAGAGGAGCGGGGTCTCGGGGCCGAAGAGGACGAGGACGTCCATGGGCGTGAGCACGGCGAAATGGGCCGGCCCGCCGTCGGTGGTGAGGAGGACGTCGGCGAGGGTGTAGAGGGCGAGCAGTTCGCGCAGGGAGAGGGCGCCCGCGAGATTCACGATGCGGGGCGAGCCGAGGCCGGCGGCCAGCGTGTCCAGGAGCGCCTTCTCCGCAGGGAGTCCCGTGAACACGATGGCGGCGCCGGGCCTTCGTTCGAGGGCTTTTTGGGCGGTCTGGGCAAAGCGTTCGAGGGGCCATTGCCGAATGGGCAGGAACTCATCGACCGCTTTGGGGTGAATGACCAGGACGGCGTCGGCGTTTTCGGGGAGCATTGCCCGGACGCGCGCGGATTCTTCTTCCGTGGGCTGAAAGCAGGGAAAGGGCGCTTCCGCGGGCGGCACGGTTATCTTCGCGAGGGGCGTTTCGCCGGGATCGCGCGTGGCGGCCTGGACGAGCACTTCGCAGAAGGCGCTGACATGGACGTAGGGGTTGTACTGGACGCGATGGGTCATGAGGTCGCCGCGATAGAGCCCTTCCGTGGTGAATCGATGGAGGCCGACGCGCCGGCGGGCGCCGGAGAGGGCGGCGAGGATGGCGGAAATGCGCGCGAAGAGTTCGAGGTCGATCGTAGTGTCGATTCGGAGGCGGCGCATCCTGCGCAGCGCGTGAAAGACGCCCGCGGCGAAGCGGAAAAAGGAATCATCCCGGATGGTGAGGACGTTGCCGGGGGGCAGGCATCCGAGGATGTCGAGAATTTCGCGGTTGTTGCCGAAGCAGCAGAAGTAGACGTTTTCCCGGCCCACCTGCCGGACGGCGCGCATGATCCCGCGGTAGGCGAGGACGGTCGCGCCCTGTTCAGAGAGTTTGATGAAGGCGATCCGCTGCGGGCTCCCGGAAGCGTCCGGTTCGAGTCCGAGGACCCGCTTGAGGTTGCGGAGCAGGGTCAAGACGCAGCAGAGCGGAATGCCGAGATAGCGATCCACTGTGCGAACCGTGTCGACGCGCATCGTCCGTCCTCATGCGTTTGTGTTCCGGATACCGCCTTGCCGCACGCACTTCGGCGCGGCGCCTTGTGGAAGTGTCCCCCAAACGCCCGGGCGAGATCAAAAATAGAATCCGATGTCGCGCCAGGTTTCGGCGATTTCGCCGAGGAGCGAGGAGGGGCGCAGGCGGAGGCTGAGTTCGGCGTTCGTGGTGTCCCAGCAGGAGCGGCTGCAGGTATGGACCTGTCGGCGGAGTTCCTGGAACTCCCTGCTGCGCCAGAGGACATCGAGGGGGACGTCGCGCACGGAGACGGCGGCTTCCATGTCGCAGCAGGGGACCATCATGCCGGAGGGGTGGATGGCGCAGGCGGCGTAGCCGGCGTAGCATCGGAAATGGCGCGGGGCCTGATAGAGGTTTGAGACGCCGGAGAGGAACATGGAGGAGGTGGTCTGGATGGGGCTGCGGCGGGCGGCCTGCATGAGTTCCCGGACTTCGCGGCCGAGTTCCGCGACTTCCTCCTCGCCGAAGATGAGGTTGGCGTACTGCTCGATGCGTTTGCGTTTGTGGAGGAGATTCGTGTGGATGGGGGCGACTTTCAGTTGATGCACGCCGAGGCTTTCGGCGAAGGGGACCATGGCGGCCATGTTCCGGAAATTGACGGTGGTGATGACGTAGTTGATGCCGACGCGGACTTCGGGGGCTTCGGCCCGGAGCCGGCGGATGCCTTCGACAGCGCGGGTGAAGGAGCCCGGCCCGCGGAGTTGTTCATGAATTGCCTGGTCGGGGCTTTCGACGGAAATGGAGACGGTATTGACGCCGGACTCGCGGAGGCGGCGGACGTTTTCGCTGTTCAGGAGCAGGCCGTTGCTGCAGATGTGGACCGCCATGCCGAGGTCGCGCGCGTATCGGATGAGTTCGTAGATGTCCGCGCGGAGGAGGGGCTCGCCGCCGGAGATGGAGGCGATCATGGTCTTGAGATTCGCCGCGGAACGCAGGACGGCCTTCCATTCCTCGGTGGTGAGTTCGGGATTTCCCTCGGCCTCGAGTTCGCGTTCGCAGACGCCGCACATTTTGCAGCGGAGGTTGCAGCGGTAGGTCATGAAGAGCAGGAGGATGGGGAGATAGCGCGGCGGCCGCCCGAGATAGCGGTTGGCCACGACATTGGCCACGTGGAAGCCTTGCTGCGCGAACACGCGGACGCGTTCGGCGGCAACACTGAAGGATTGTTTATGCACGCCTGCCATCCAAGGTTTGAGCTGCGCCTGTCCTTACTTTACCGCGCTTTGCGGGCCGGAGACAACTTTCGGGAAAGAATGCTGGGTGGATTCAAGATCTAAGTGCACGGCGGGCTCTTTGTCGGTCGAGTAGGAAGACTTCATAGGGAGTTCGGTATCCGAGGGTCTTTCTGGGCCTGTTGTTTAGCTCGTCGACAATGGCATCGAGTTGCTGCTGGGTGAGGT
>CAILVY010000131.1 GCA_903837785.1 Candidatus Hydrogenedentota bacterium | reverse complement strand
GAACTCCGGCATCAGGTCCAACCCGTGCGCGAAAAGGCCGAGATTCATTCCGTCGAGATGCCCATGGCCGCCGCCCGCGTCGTAATCGAGCCACGCGGCCCGCCTGGCCTTGCCCTCGCCCGACCGCAGCAAGGCGATGTGCCATTCCTGCTTGTTCACGCTGGGCAGCCGAATCTCAGTGCCTTCCCGGGCAATGACCTCCGCCATGCCTTTCCGGATGCGTTCTGGTTCGGCGCAGTAGAGGTCGTAGGGCATGTTCTCCGCCGCACTGCCGGCGGCGCGGCAGGCGGTCTGCACGAAGGCCGCATCGCCCGTAACTTCATACAAGCGCCAAAGCAGCGTGTAGGTCGAGGGCGGCACGAGCGACCAGCTCGACAGGTTCTGCGCGGGCGCGGACGGGCTGATGAAAGGCATGCCCACGTAAGCCTCGGCCGGCGCGGCAAACCAGCCCGTGTCGCCGGATTGCGGATAGTACCGGTCCAGGCAATGCGTGTCGATGTGGAACCGGTACATGTCGCGCAACCGCGGACAACGCTTCAACGTCTCCGTGACAAACCCGGGATCCGCCTTGGAGAACTCCGCCAGGAACATCGCCACCGCCTCGATCGTGTAGGCCGTGTATCCCGCGAGGCCCTTCTCGCCCGTGACGCCGTCCACTGCCGTGGCCTTCTCGAGCATCGCGCGGACCACCTCGTCGAAGGCCGCGCGCCCTTCGGGCTGCTGCAACACCGCATGGATGATCGCCGCGCAGACCTCCGTGCGCGGATAGTTCGAGTGGATCTTCGCCTTGTTGTTCAGGGCGTCCTGAAGGATCTTCCCCTCGATGTTGCGCTGAATGTCGGCGAAGGTTGCCTTGGGATTGCTCAGCGCGTACTTGGCGGACTGTTGCGAAAGAAACGCGGCCAATTCCGTGTCGCCGCCCAATGCTTCGCAGATCATGTCGTAGGACATGACAAGTTCCCGCGTCTCCTCGCACGTGTCGTGCCACGTGGAGACATAGCCCGCGACGCCCGCCTTCTCATAAACCAGTCCCTGCTTGGCGAAATCGAAGGAGGGATAGAGATCGGCAACGCGATCGAGCAGAATGCCCGCCTTGCGCGCATAGACCGGATCACCCGTGAGCAGGTGTGCCGCACTGAGCGTCTGGATGCCCGCAAGCACCGCCTGCTTCCACTGGCCGTAAATCAGATATGCGCCGATGAAACGCCACCGCTTCTCCCCTTGCACAAAGCCCTCCCCATCGTCCACGCCGAACCCGCGCAACGGGTCGTCCGTGTTGGGGTGCTCCGTGTTGAACAATAGCGACCGGTCGGCCCGGGCCGGATCAAACACGTGGTGTTCATCCAGCCCCGAGGCATAGAAGGCCGCAAAATCGTTCTTGGGGAAGGTTTCCTTGCAGTGGGGGCAACGCACTTTCCAGGGGCGCTCCAATGCGGCCATCTGCCAGTTGTACATGGGCACGTCTTTGCTGCACGCGGGGCACTGGCCGTTGGACCAGACCATCCAGGAACGGGTGATCCCGGCACTGAACATCAACTCCCACAGCGCGGCATCGCTCATCTCGCGCCAGGGCCGCGCCGCCTCGATCATGCCCGCCCGCACCTGCGCCGCCCAGGCATCCTTTTCCGCATTCTCCCGGACGCGTTGAACCACTTCCTGTGGATAGAGCGCGCTGCTGTGTTTGAGCGTCTCCTGTGCAACGGCGCACAGCGCCAGCGTCATGCTCCCAACGATGCCCGCCCAGAACCGCATGTTTGACTCCTCTCCTTCAGGCTCTCCTCCCGGCATTATGGAGGGATGCGCCGGGCCATTCAATGCGTTCCCGGACGCCCCCAAAAGAAGTCGCCCGTGGAAAGCGTGCGCCTCCACGGGCTTCGAGTCGAAACGGAGTGTGCGCTATTTCTTCTCGGCGACCGAGGCAGCGTCGAGTTGCGTGTCCTTCTCTCTCAGCGTGCATTGGCCTCACTGACTGTGGCACACCTCCTCGGCCTTGTTCCCTGTCTTCACTTCCGCCTCGCCCACGGTACTGGCCTGAGCCTGGGCGAGGACCACCGCGCACCCAGGCGCAATCACCAGCGTTATTGCCAATGCCACGAACTGCTCTATGCCGCAGCCGCTCGGTTGGCCGACGACCCTCGCAAAAAATCCGCGAAAGGCTGCGGCAGCCCTTCGCGGGGATTCGCCTCAGTGAGAAACGCTGGCTCTACTTGGCCGGTGCCGGTGCCGGCGCCGGCATGGAGTGCCCCATGGGCTTGGATGCCGGATGGCTCATGGGCTTTGCGCCATGGGAAGACGCGTGCCGTACCGGGGCTGTCCACTCGGTTACGTAGGAGACGTTGACCTGAGAGTTGTTTCCTTCAAGCAAACCGGTCGCCTCGATTTCCTTGCCCGCCAGTTTCTCGACGTCGGCGGCTTTCGGCCCCGTCACCTGCAAGGTCCTGCCTTTCAGCGCGGCCAACGCCTTGCTGTCCGCCCCGTAGCCGCGGATGCTGCTGATAACGATATCCGCCTGCTTGCTGTTGCCCACCGTCTTCTCTTCCGCCCGGCCAATGATGATCGCGTGCGGCGCGGACGGCATTTTCGCCGGGTTCTTCTCGAGCACGTAGGTTGACTCGAAGTCCTTGCCATCGCTGCTCAGGATCCCGGTTGTCTCGATCTCCTTGCCCGCAAATCGTTCGAAATCGGCCGTCTTGGGCCCGGTGATTCGCAGGGTCTTGCCCGCCAGGGACTCGGCGTGCTTGAAGTGCTCGCCCATGGCATTGCTGACCGTGAGTGTGACCACCTTGGCGTTGTTCTCCGTCTTCACATCCACTTTGCCGAAGAGCAGGGCATGCTTTACGGGCACGGGCCCCGCATACGCCATCGCCCCGGTGAGTACCACGGCGGCGGCCAGAAACAATATCGCAAAACGATTCATGGTCGTTTCCTTTCGGTTCAGCCGGACCCGGCACGCAGGCGCGGAAGCCGGCCATATTGCTGGAAGTTCGCACGTTCGCACGTGCACGTTGTGCTTCATTCTTTCCTCATTCGCCGGAAGGTTCAGCTCCGTTCCGGGCGCCTTCAATTGGCTGTCTGGACTTAGCATAGGCAATGCCAACCCAGCCGGAAGGAAAGGGAAAAGACGCCAAATTCGCCAATCGCTTATTGGCGTTTGAGATAAGAAGCGCACCGCCGCAGCGGCGCGGCACAGCGCCAAGACGCGACGGGGGCGCGCGCCTCAATTGAGACATCGGCGGGCCTGAAGTGGGCTCTTTACGGGGCCGGTTTTCGGAGGATTGCGGCGGACCAGTCCTCTGCAAGCCGGAGTTCCGTGTAGGTCTTGCCGTCCAGCACGACCCGCGGCGCAACGGCGTCCGCCGCCTCGTTTCCCGACGCGTCGAACACGTGCACCTCATGTGCCGACGCATCGCCCCATCCGAAAAGACCGCTCTTCCGGGTGATGATCCGTTCCTTCCCCAGGATCCAGCCTTCGTGCAGCTCGATCGGCGTAATCGGATACATGTACCGCGTGAGATGCGGGTGCGTCGGGACCACCGTGACATCGTTGTACCAGTGGTAGACGCAGCCATAATCCAGCGCGGCCAGCATCACCGCGTACGCCTGTTGCTCGTTGCGCTCCGTGAGGTGGTCCCCCAGGGCGATCGGCGAATAGAGCTGTGCCTGAATGCAGTTGCTGATGCTGCCCGTCTCCACGAAGCACGGGAACTTGAGTGCGGCCATCGCCCGCGTGAACGGCGGGCCGTTTCCGATGAGCGGACCGCGCGCCAGGATCCGCTTGGCCAGCCCCAGGCGCCACGGCTCGCTGATCAGGGTCACCGAAGATTTCAGGCGGCTTAGGCGCTTGCTGCGGGGATCGATATCGCCGGAGAATCCATCCCACGGTTCTCCATAGTGATACGTGAGGCGGCTGTACTCGTGCTCGTCCCAGTACACGCCGTCCGCGCCGATTTCGTCGAAAATGACGTCGATGTTCTTGCCAATCTCCGTTCCAAAGCGATTCGAGGCTGTTGGGAAATAGAGCCGGTCGTGGGGCTCGCCGTATGTTGCGTGCGAGCCGTCCGGCTGGAGAATGCGCGCATCGGAAAAGCGTTCCGGGCCGTCCTCAATCACGTCAATGAAGCAATGAAAGTAGACAAGATACTTCGCTTCGGGCACGAGTCCGCGCCAGCGCGCGAAGGCCGTGCGGAAGTTGTCGTGCGGAACGCGCTGGAAGGCGGTGCCGTGAGTGTAACAGCCGTTATAACGGGGATACGAGATGCTCGCGCACACATAGCGCGCGTCTTTGAAGCGGATGAAATCCGTGAGCTGCTGATCCGTCCACACGTCCGTCAAGGGTTCCGCGCGCAGAAAGGCAAATCCGCCGTCGATCGTGAAATTGACGTCGAGCAATCGCCGGGCCGCGTTGAGGAAGGTCCAATAACTCACCTCGTCTGTCGGCACGACCGCCCAGTCCGCGGTGTAGCGGGCCTTGGGCGCGAGCACGAGCGTGTTGTCGGCCATGCCTGCGCGATCCTCGAGCAAATAGTTCGCAGCATGGACGCGAAACACATCGTCGAGCGGCAGCAGTCCCACGCCGCCGTTTTTCGCGACGGCGTATGTCGTCGGATTGGCTGGCTGGCTGACGCTGCCCGCGCCGCCGCGCTGCTCGAGGCCGGAAAGCCACACCTGATTCGGAATATCGGGGCCGAACACCTCGTGGCGGTGCATCAGCGGCAGCGGCGCATCGCTGAGGTTGACGAACGTGTCATGCACAACGACCGCTTCGGGCAGTTGTTCGATGCGGCGCTCCTGCGTGAAGTACGCACAGCTCCCGAACTCCCAGGTCCCGTCCGGCGAAGAGAACTGCGTCTCGATGTCGTAACCCTCGCCCTTGACCGTCACGCGAAATCCCGCATCCGGCTGTTCTTCCAGCGTGTACTCCGTGCGATGCGCCGGGCGCGGTTCCAGGCGCGGCAACGGCCCTTCGGGCGGGCCGGCTTTCGGCTTTGGCGGGGGCGGGGGACTCTGGAATTGCAGTTGCACGTTGGACAAGATCAGCGCGTTCGGAATCGAGGTGGCCGTATGCGCGATCTCGAGCGTATTGCCGTCGCCGCGCAACAGGTCCGTCACGCGGAACGCGATGCGGCAGGCCGGAATCCCGTCAGCGAGCCCGTACGTCGCATTCGCATCGGCACTTGTGAAATCAGGCGCATAAAAGACCGTGACCGCTTCGCCCGCGGCCAGGGTGGTCACGCGTCCATCGCGCGATTTCGCCTTGAGCGGCCGGTTGAAGAAGCGCTCGCCGCCGATCGCCGTCCCGTTCAGCGTCAGATGCAGCGCGTGGGTGTACCCCGCGGGGACGCTGAAGTCTAGACGCCCCAGCAGGCTCAGCACCGCCTCTTTCCCGGCGGGGATCGCCGGCGCGGCAAAGCTGACGACCTGCTTCGTTCCGGGTTGCAGGCTTGCGTTATCCAACACGGGCACAGGCTTGGCGGTCTCGGGAGGAATCCCGTCGCTTCCCGCAAGCGCGGCGGGCCGCAGCCGCGACCGCAGATGCCCCCAAGCCGCAGACAATGACGTCATCAGGCTTTCCTGCTGCGCCTCGCCCGCATCCGTGTCGGAGATGGCCGCTTCGATGCGCAGCGGCATGCCCTGCGCCGGCGATTCGACACCGAGCGCCTTCCACGGGATCGCGGCCTCAAGCACCCAGCCTGTTTCCGAGCGCACGGCCGCCACAGTCGCTTCCGTCAGCGCGTGTTCCTTCGGCGCGTAACAAAACGCCTCGGGCGGCCCGTCCGCCAGCGCATCGCCCGTATGTTCAAGACTGCCCGGGCTCAGGGCGATGTGGAAGCTCTCCGCGCCGAACGTGTCGCGGCCCGTCTCGAAGTCCGGCCGGGTATCGACGTACAACTCGACGTGATCGCCTTTCCAGACGCTGCTGCCGCGTTGCGTCTGGCGCACGGCATCGTCCGTCACCGCAGCCGCGACAAAGAGGCATTCCGTGCGCCACGCCAGGCGGATCGTCCCGCTCAGATCGTTGGGCGAACGCCAATTCGCGGACCCCCACGTCACTTGTTCGGCGTTGGATAGTGTCAGGGCGTTCGGAACGGCGCTCCAATCGCCCAGCGCGCCATCTATCGCAAAGGGCGGATCCGGCTTGAGCGGAATGCCGAGCGTTTCCTCTGCCATGGCACCGGACGCACAAAGCATCAGAAAGACAATCGACGCACAATGTCGCATGAGATCATTCTCCATTCTTCAGATGCAGCGCTGCTTTCTCCCGCCGTCAGTCTCCGGCGTTGGCCGGGAAGATCGGCGCGTCGGGCGCGCGCTTCGCCTTCATCGTGACGGATCGCAGCATCACGCCAAGTTCACGATCGTCCATCGAGGCCGCATTGCCGTCTTTGGGAACAAAGCCCTTGCAGCGTATCGTGAGCGTAACCTTATCGCCCTTCTGCGGCGGAATCGTTCCCGAGACGCGCGCGGGCGCGCCGGGCGCCGGGAATTCCGCGATACGCTTCTTGCCCAAATACAGGCCCATCTCCGGCGCCTGGCCAGCCGGCGTGGTACAGACATCGAGCGTGATCGTGTAACGCGTGTGCGGCTGGACCGGCAACACGAGTTCGGAGGCGCCCGTGGACCAGCGCTTGCGGCCGCCGGAAGGCCACTCCGGAGCGCCTTCCCCCGCGTTCCAGTGGCGCAGATACGGCCCGTCGCCCTCCTGCCCGACGTACAGGCGGTAGTGTCTCTTTGCCTGCTTCGTCCACACGACCGGGCTCTCCTCGTTCGCGCTCAACTGCGTGCGCGCGCCGGCACAGTTCTCGACGGAGAATCCGCCCGAGGCCTGGTTGCCCATCAGGATTGCGGAGCGCACCGCTTCCGCGACGCGGACATCTGTGCCCTGCTGCATGAACTGATTCCCCTGAACGATGGCCTTGCCGCCATCGACCTGGATCGCCGCCGCCCCCTTCGTCCCGACGTCCCAACTGCAGAACGTCGAGGCGTGGACGTTCAGGCGCGCGTTCTTCCCCTTCACCCAGATGCAGCGGTCAATGGGTCCCCAGAACGTGCAATTGGAGAGCGTTGCCACGGCGGAAGCGTCTTTTGCGGCAATCTCCAGGCAGACCGCGTCCTTGCTGCCCCAGCGTCCCACGAGTTCCGCATTGGTGATCTGGAGGCCGCCCTGCTGCGTTTCCTCGATGTAGACCGCGCGCTCGCAACTGTCCGCGCCGATGCCAAGCAGTTGGCCGTTCGTCGTGCCGGGCGCGGCCTCCGCCACGGGCGATTTCGCAAACTTGTAGCCGATGCCGTAGCCGAAACAGAACGTGTTCGTGACGTAGCACCAGTCCTGCCGCCGGAAGTCAAAGGCCACGCCGTTCATATTCACCCAATGGCACATCGGATCTTCGGGTTTCCAGAAACCGCCGAACGGCCAGAAATGCACGTTCTCGACCCGGCCGATATCCATGCACATGTCGATGTACAGCCCGCGGAAGAGCGGAAAGCCGTGGACATTCCGCACGAGGAACCGCGCGGCGCGCTCGAAGTGCAGCGCTTCATAGGAATTCAGAAAGTTGCAGTCCAGCACGCCCGTGTTGACCACCGCGCCGGCAAACACCGTCGGAGGATACGGGACCGGCGGTACGTCGCTCTGCTGCCACTCCGGATACGTGATCATGAATCCCGCCAGCGTGGCCATGCTCCCCGCCAGCGTAATAAAGGGCTTCGCCGACACATCGCCGCGGCCCGCGTAGGCCAGCAAGACCGAACCGTCGAGCTTGGGGCGGTTCTCCCGCTGATCCGCCGGCGGCACGCGGAACGTGCCCTGCAGCGTCACCCCGCCCGGGATCTCGAGCGTTCCCGCGATGCGATACTGGCCCGCAGGCACGTTGACAATCCCGCCGCCGGCCGCGGCCGCTTCGTTCATCGCCTGCTGAAACGCGGCGCTGCAATCTCTTTGGCCGTCCCCGAGCGCCCCGCTGTCCGTAACGTTCCATTCCCGCGCGCCGGCATTCGCCGCACACACGCACGCCGCCGCAAGCAGCAGTTGTCTCAACATGCCAGGACCCCTCCGTATTCGAGCGATTCGTATCCGCTCACTCGCTTGTAATGAACCCATGAATGGCTATAATACGCCGAATAGCGCCGAAAAGAGGAGAAGAACATGATGAAGAACCTGTGCCTGATCCCCGGGATGCTGATCATCGCGATGGCCTTCGGCTGCGCCAGCACAAACAAACCAGCCGCGGCACCCGCACCCGGCCCCGCCGTACGCATTGACGCCGCGAAGACCGGCGCCCCGATTTCCAAGTACATCTACGGCCAGTTCATCGAGCACCTCGGCCGGTGCATCTACGGCGGCATCTGGGCGGAAATGCTCGAGGACCGGAAATTCTTCTATGCGGTGGGCGCGGCCGAGTCCCCGTGGCACGCCGTGGGGCCCGTCGAGATGATCGCCGAGCGCCCGTTCGTGGGGGATCACACACCCCGATTGGCGGCTTCCGCGGGCATCGTGCAGGAAGGACTCGGCCTGATCGCGGGCAAGGAATACGTGGGCCGAGTGATTGCGGCGGCGGCGAAAGGCGCCGCGCCGCTTGAGGTCAGCCTGGTCTGGGGCGAAGGCGCGGCCAACCGCCAGACGATTCGCATCGCCGGACTGGCCCCGGAATTCAGCCGTTACCCGCTGAAATTCACCGCGGGCGCCGCCACGGAGAACGGCCGCATCGAGATCGCCGCGCGCGGCAAGGGCGCCATCGAGATCGGCGCCATCTCGCTCATGCCCTCGGACAACGTCCATGGCATGCGCCCCGACACCCTGGCGCTGCTCAAGGAGCTGAACGCGCCCATCTACCGCTGGCCCGGCGGCAACTTCGTCAGTGGCTACAATTGGCGCGACGGCATCGGCGACCCGGACAAGCGCCCGCCCCGCAAGAATCCCGCCTGGACCGGCATCGAAGCCAACGATTTCGGCCTCGACGAGTTCATGGCCTTCTGCCGCGAGGTGAACACGGAACCGCTCGTCGTGGTGAACAGCGGCCTCGGCGATGCAACGCTCGCCCTCGAAGAGCTAGAATACGCCAATGGCGCCGTGGACACGCCCATGGGGCTGCTGCGTGGCGTCAACGGCCATGCCGACCCGTACGGCGTCGTGTTCTGGGGCATCGGAAACGAGATGTACGGCAACTGGCAGCTCGGGCACATGCCTCTCGAACAGTATGTGCAGAAGCACAATGCTTATGCGGTGGCGATGCGCGCGAAAGACCCCGCAATCAAACTGATCGCCGTCGGCGCCACCGGCCCCTGGAGCGAAACCATGCTGGCGCAATGCGCGCCGAACATGGATCTCCTCAGCGAACACTTCTACTGCGGCGAGAAGCCGGATCCCGTGCGCCACGCCCTGCAGATCCCCGAGGCTATCCGCAAGAAGGTCGACGCGCATCGGAAGTATCATGCCAGCATTCCCGCCCTGGCCGGGAAACCCGTTCCCATCTGCATGGACGAATGGAACTTCTGGTACGGCCCCCACCTCTACGGCGAACTCGGCACGCGCTACTTCCTCAAGGACGCGCTGGGCATTGCCGAGGGGCTGCATGAGTTCTACCGCGCGAGCGACGCCGTCTACATGGCCAATTACGCACAAACCGTGAATGTGATCGGCGCGATCAAGACCACAAAGACCGCGGCCGCCTTCGACACGACCGGCCTCGTGCTCAAACTCTACCGCAATGAATTCGGCGCCTTGCCCGTGGCCGTCGAGAACTCGGCCGCGCCGGTCGATGTCATGGCCGCGTGGACCGCGGATCATTCCGCACTCACGGTGGGCGTGGTGAATCCCACCCCCGGCGCAAAGCGGGTGGACTTCGCGCTCAACGGAGCAACCCTTTCCGGAAAGGGGAAACGCTGGGTCCTCGCGGACAACGACCCGATGGCCTTCAACGAACCCGGGAAAGCGCCGCGCCTCGAAATCAAGGAACAGCCCGTGGACGGCCCCGCCAATGCGCTCGATGTCCCGGGATTCAGCGTGTGCCTGTATCGCTTCGAGGCCAAGTAATGTCCGGGAACCCGGAAGAGGCCGCGCGCCGCATCCTGGACCTCGCGGAGGCGTTCAAAGCCTCGCGATTGTTGTTTGCCGCACAGGAAGCCGGCGTCTTCCCTTTCCTGGAAACCGAACACAACGCCGGAGAAGTCGCGCGCGCGACCGGATGGAGCGTGCGGGGGGCCGGACTCATGCTCGACGCCCTGGCGGCGCTGGGCCTCCTGGAAAAACATGGCGCCGGATACCGCAACAGTCCCGCGGCCTCCGCCCATCTCGTGCCGGAACGGCCGGAGTATCTCGGGCACTTCCTGGACCACACGCGCCGTACCTGGCCGCGCTGGGAGCGGCTCCCCGAGGTGCTGCGTACGGGAATCAGTGCCAAGCAGGGCCGCCACCGCGCCCTGTCCGACGAGTGGCGCGATTACGTCCTGGGCATGGACGAAGTCGCCCGGCTCAACGCGCCCGCCGTGGCCGCGGCCGCCGGCCTGCATGGAAAGCGGCACCTCCTGGATCTGGGCTCGGGACTGGGCGCGTACGGACGCGCCTTCCTGGAGGCCCACCCGGAACTCCGCGTCACGTTCTTCGACCTGCGGCATGTCATCGCGTGGGCGCGCGACCGAATGAATCGGCCCGATCTGGCCCCGCGCTGCGCCTGGCTTGCCGGCGATTTCCTGAAAGACGAGCTCGGCCACGGCTATGACGCGATCTTCATCGCCAACGTCCTCCATACGCTGAACGAAGAAGAGAACCGGGCACTCCTCCGGCGTTGCTTCCACGCGCTGCAACCGGGCGGACGGCTGCTGATCAAGGATTTCCTCCTGGATCCCGGCAAAACCGGGCCGGTCCCCAGCCTGCTCTTCTCGCTGCACATCCTCCTGCACACGGAAGGCGGACGCTGCTACTCCGAAGCGGAAGTCGCGGCATGGACACGCGAGGCGGGATTTCGCGGCGGTGAGTTCAAGAGCCTCGGACGGGTGGCCAAGCTCTGGACAACGGCGAAGTAGCGGATGCCGGGTCCCGGCGGGAAGACGGCCCGACGCACGCCTGCGCTCGCTGAAGCACCCCGTGGCTTACATGTTTGCGGAAGGATCGCTGGCGAAGGCGCCGGACTCCGAGAGGTCGGGCAGCTTGTCTTCGTAGATCTCCACGCCGTTCTTCTCGCGAAGGCGCTTCATTTCCTGATCGACGAGGATGGGCGGGGCAAGCGCCATCTTCGCCTCCTCCAGGCTCATCTCGCTTTCGGGCCGGATCTCCTCCACCTTCAGCACGAGCCAGGCGTCGGGCATGTTCACCACGGAGGCGCGGCCCTGCGGATCCTGCGTCATCTGCTGATATTGGGGCAGGTAGACCGGGCCGATGACGTCGCCCGGCTGCGCGCCGGAAGCCACGGTCCAGAAGCCGCGGAACTTGGCCAGGTCGGGATTGTTCTCGATCTCCGATTCAATGACCGTGGCCGTGGCGCCGGGCCGCGCAATGGCTGTCGCCTTCAGCCCCTGAATCTCGGTGATCAACGCATCAAAGGTTTCGCCCGCATTGAGCCGTTCGCGGATGCGCGCGGCCTGCGTCAGGGCGTCCGCGTCTGCCGCGGGATAGCGGATCGCGAGGAAACGCATCCATTCGAATTTCTTCAGCGTGTCCTTGCGAATCCGGTATTCGCGATCCAGGTCCTCCGGGCTTAACTGGATTTCACCCGCCTTGAAGTCCATGGCGGCCAGCATCTCGACCGCTTGATCGGCCTGCATCCGCTCGACAATCCGGTCGGTCTTCTGTTCAATGACCGACTTCATGGCCTTCATGGTCTGCGGCGTCAGGTTGTAGACCTTCATCAACGGCGTGATCTCGCCCGAGGCCGGCGGCTCCATGCTCCAGATGGTCCGGTACTGCTCTTCGTCGTCGCCGCTGTCGCGGAAGAATTGTTCGCGCGCCGCCTCGCGGGGAACGTTGATCTTGCCTTCTTTGGCAAACTGCTGGCCGAGCGGCACCGTAATCTTCTGGTCGATGTAGCGGTTCAGGGTGCGGAGCAGGTCGCCGCGCGTGCGGTGCTTGGGCCGGTCGGCGTCATCCATGTCATTGATGATCTGGAAAAGGTCGCCCCGGGTGATGTATTCATTGCCGATCTTGGCAATGCGGATGTTATTCGGGTCCGAAATCTGGCCGCAACCAGCGGCCAGGGCCAACGCGAGGATCACGAGCGATTTCAACATTGTCTTCATGGATGGCGCCTTTGATTCGCTGCTTGGGCAGTATGATATCATGGCGTGGCGTGGCAAGGAAAGAGGGACAACGCCGATGCTCTGGTATTTCCTGTACATGGGCCTGCTCGCGCTGGTGCTCTTTCTCTGGGCAGTCATCGCGTTCAGGGACGACGATCGCGGCGATAACGGCGGGCCGGATTCCGCGGCCTGACCCGGCCCCGCGTCACTTCGTTTCGCCCAGCCCCAGCGACCGAAGGAAAGAGTCGATATCCACCACCGGTTCGGCGCCCACCTGTTCCGGATGAAAGCGGAGCGGCGCCTGAACGAAGGCCCGCTGGCAGGACGGACACAGGTCCAGCGAAATCCGTTTGAAGATCTGGTCCTCAAGCAGTTTCGGGTCCGCCTGCCGCATCTGCTCGATCAGCCGCAGGATTTCCTGGCGGTGATCCCGCATGAGG
>CAILVY010000130.1 GCA_903837785.1 Candidatus Hydrogenedentota bacterium | reverse complement strand
CGAGGGCGCGGTCGAGGGTGATGGCGAAGGCGAAGGCGAGGGTGAAGGCGCCGTGGAGTTCCACACGGGAGATCAGAACCACGACAACCTGATTGACCTGTCGGAACTGCTGCGCATCATCCAGTTCTTCAATTCGGATGGCTTGCACTGTGAAGCAGGGACCGAGGATGGTTATGCTCCCGGCCCCGGCGCTCACGACTGCACGCCCCACGCCAGCGACTACAACCCACAGGACTGGAGCATCGACATCAGCGAACTGCTCCGTTCGATCCAGTTCTTCAATTCGGGCGGCTATCACACGTGTGCCGAGGGTGAGGACGGGTTCTGCCCGGGTCCCGCGCTCTGAGGCTTTCCTTGGCCTGCTCCCATGGCCCCTTGCAGTATCCTGCAGGGGGCCATTTCCTTCGAGTCTATCCAGGACGAACCTCAGGAACAACCACAGTTCTGACGAAGAGGGGTGTTGACGCGGCCAGTACTTCGCACTTCTCCCCCCGCATGAAGGGCGCGGATTGCCCGCCCGAGCAGACTCTTCTTCAGCAGTGGGGCGTAACGCGAAGAGTCACCAGCATGCGCACAACGGTCTTCGCGAAAACTCTGTAAAGCTTCAAGCGGTCGTTGGGAGAAGCCACGGCCGTTCCCGGTTCGCAGGCACAGGGCTCCCCTCAGGATGCCCGTCAACCACTACCGGGAAGCTTCCGGACCTCCGGTTGGGAGGGGTGCTGTCGGCGTCTCAGACGTCGCAGATGGCGATGGCCTGCCGGAGCGAGGCCAGGGGATCGGGATTCGTCGGGGTGAATTCGTGGGCAACGTAGCCCTGGAACCCCGCATCGGCCAGGGCCTGGCAAATGCGGCGGTAATTGAGTTCCTGCGAATCATCAATTTCATGACGGCCCGGAACACCGCCCGTGTGCACGTGGCCGATGTACTCGAGGTTCTCGGTCAACGTCTGGATGATGTCGCCTTCCATGATCTGCATGTGGTAAATGTCGTGGAGCAGCTTGAAACGCGGCGAACCCAGTTCCTTGGCCAGCGCCACGCCCCACGCCGTGTGATCGCACATGTAATCCTTGTGGTCCCGCTTGCTGTTCAGCAGTTCCATGACGACGTTGACACCCAGCTTCTCGGCCAGCGGCATGAGGTGCTTGAGCCCCTTCACGCAGTTCTTGAGCCCCTCGTCGTCCGCCATGCCCCGGCGGTTTCCGGAGAAGACGATCATGTTCGGCAGACCCGCATCCGCCACTTCCTGGAGACGCTTCTCGCCCTTCTCAATCAGCGATTTATGGGCCTTCGGGTCGTTCCAGCCTTGCCCGATGCTTCCCGGGCCGCTGCACATCGTGGCAATAAGGCCGTTCGATTTCACCACGGGCCAGTCTTTCGGGTCCAGCAGATCGATCCCGACCAGGCCCATCGCTTTCGCCTGCTTGCAGAAGTCATCCAGGGGGATCTTGCCGTAGCACCAGTACGACACCGACTGCTTGATGCGGCCTTTCAGGGGCGCGGTTTCCGGCTTCGGCTGATCCTGCGCGCCCGCTTCGAGCACGGCCAGGGTTCCGGCGGCGCCGGCCATCGCGGCCAACGCACTGCGGCGTGAAAGATGTTGCGGCTGCTTCATGTTGTCCTCCCGTTCAGTTCCGCGACATTGTGGCAGATTCCCCGGCGCCGCGCAATGGCCGCTCACCCGCGCGCGGAAACGCCCGAGCCCCGGCGTGCCCGACTTCCTGCAGGAAATGCCGAAGTGACGCAGGTGCAAGCGCCGCATCGCACAGGGTGCAGCGCCCGTTCAATGCTTGGATCGCCGGGGTGAAGCGCGCTATATTCTCGACCGCATTCGGAACCGTGCAGAGACTTCGCGGGGAATCCGGTGGCCGGGATGCTTGAATACGGCCGGGGAGGAACACCCTGCAGCGTGTTCGCCCACGTCGCGTCGGGTGAATTGTGGGAAGCCGGGCAGAAGGCTTGAATCATTCGCAGAAAGGGGGTGCCCATGACAACGGCCCTGGTTGAAATCCGAGACTTAAACGACGTGCGCGCCCGCACGCGGTTCGACGAGTTCATCCGGCTCTACCGGGATGCGTTCGACGGCGAGGAATATGCGGAAGACCCGCGCCTGTGGCGGGGGCGCTTGAGCGACGCCCGTCCCGAATCGCCCGAGCCCGTCTTCCACGTGGTGCTCGCAACACGCACGGAGGACGGCGCGGTCCCGGAGGTGGTGGTCGGCGGGATCGTCTTCGAGTACTACCAGCAAAGCCAATGCGGCTTGCTCACCTACGTGGTTGTCGCACCCAGCAGGCGTGGTCAGGGCCTGGGGCGGATGCTGTTGACCAAGGCTGGTGCGATCCTTAGCAACGACGCCCAGCAAGACGGTGCGGTCTTGAGGGCCATATTCGGAGAGATTCACGATCCGCGCGCCTGCGAAGCCAATTCTGATTCCATGGGGACCGCGGAACGCTGCGCCCTGTTTCATCACCTTGACGCCCGGTGGCTGGATATTCCGTACGTTCAGCCGCCGTTGGGGCCGGGCAAGGGATTCGTAAAGAACCTGTTGCTCTACGCGTTTCCGCTGCCTGACGCCGGGGAAAGTGACCTTCGGCCGGAAGCCATCGTGGCATTTCTCGGGGAGTTCTACCGGGCGCTGGGAATTCCCGAACCGGAATCTTCTGACGAATACAGGCAGATGACCGACGCGCTGAACAAGCCGGGCTTTCTCAAACAGGCGCCGCTGGTTGAGCAAGCACAGCTCAGCATGGAACGGGCGGCTATCGCGCTTCATTTTGTGCTTCTGTCTGAGGGACAACCCATACCTTTCTCCCCGCCCCCGGCGGACTGCCCGTACTTCGCTTCCTTCGAACGTGACCTGCTATCGCATGCATTCCAGATTGATCCCCCCTTCCACAGCCGCTGTCTGCTCCCGAAACCGCTTGCCCTGAACATTCATTTTCCCGCGTCGGTCACGTTCACGTCGGAGAGTCGGACGGAAACCCTGTTCTGTCCGGAAGTGGTTCGAGGCGCGCGGGTCAGCCTCAGCTCCACCCGTTTCCAGGAAAGCGGCGTGGAAATTCTGCACCTGGTGCTGACGCCCGGCAAGAACGGTGCCTTCTCGGAGTACGATCTCATTAAGCTGATTCACTCCTATGCAGGCAGGGAGGAAAACACCGGTGTGGCCGCCAGCCTGCGCTTCTCGATCGGCGATGGGCGGGAAATGTCAGCGCAGGAGTTGCTGCAACGGCTTCACCCTTCCGCGGACAGGGTTCCGGAGCATCCCTCGAGCGGTACGGTGGAAGTCTGCACCGATTCCATGGAGACACCGGGGATCGCATGGGAAAAGCTGTTCGGCCTTCTTCAGGATGCACGAGGCGGAGCAAAGGCTGCCCGCGCTGAACTCGGCGCGCTCTATGAGAACAATCCGGCGGTGCGCGACGCGCTCAACGCCTGTTGCGGCCTCGTGTGCGGCGTTTTTGATTTTGGCCGCATGTCGCTCGGCGAGCTCCTGGACGCGCTCGAGCCCAATGTGCCCTTGAGCGGAGAGCTGATGCGGCTGCACCGCGCCACCGTGGCCGAGCTCGTGCCCGGCGACGACCTGCTCGCCGATGTCTGGAATACGATCTCGATCAGTCCCTACCTTATCATCCCGCACGCCGTCCTGTTGCACAATGAGGCGCTGGTGAGCCGCGCCCGCGGCGAAATCGCCGATGGGCATCATGCCGGCACGCTTAATCTGCAGGATACGGCCTGTGCGCGGGCAGAGCGCCTGCTCAACCTGCAGGTCCCGAATGTCTTCCAGTACAGCACGGAACGCAGCCTGATCGCGGCCGGCATTCAACTTCGGGGCGCCTCGGAACAGGGCGAGTCCGCCCGTCGCGAACTGGCGGAACTTGGCTCCCGCATTCAATCCTCCCGGCAGGCCAGTCAGAACCGCGCCGGGCGGTGGCTCGCCAACATTGCGGCCATCTTTACCGTGGTCGGTTCCAGGGATCTTGTCTTCGACGGGCTTCAGGCACTGGACCTCAGCCGCTGGGCATGGCCAGCCTTCGGGGGCGAATTGCTCCTGGTCACGGCACTCATGGCGATTCTGAACGCTCAGGCCTCCAAGGAGTAGCGCGAGAGGGGCGTCGGAGATTCGAGTTCTTCGAATTCCGGGCGCTAACGGCCCGCCGCCAAAGCCAGTGCTGCAAGCTGGGCGCCGGCGGCGCGGCATTGTTCTAGATTCTCCTGCGTGGGGCGGTACTGTGATTTGATGGGAGGGCCAACCAGTTCCCATTTCAGGCCTTCCAGCGCCTCGTGCACGGCCTCCGGCCCGCCGCGGCTCCAGCCATAGGAACCGAACGCAACGGCGGCCTTCTTCGACGGTTTCAATCCCTGAAGATAGGCCAGCGCGGCCCCGGCCATGGGCATCATCCAGGCATTCAGCGTGGCCGAGCCGAAGGCCACGGCCGCGGCGTCGAAAACCTCGGTGGCAATGCGCGTCAATGTGGACTGTCGAAGGTGCATGAGCTGGACTTCCGCTCCGGCACACAGCGCACCCTCATGAACGGCCTGCGCCATGTGCGCGGTACTGTCCCACATCGAATCGTAGAGAACCACGACTTTTCTCCTGGGAATGCCCGAGCTCCAGTCCTGGTAGGCCTCCAGAATCCGGGGCAGGTGCTTGCGCCAAATGACGCCGTGCGAAGGCGCAATCATCCCAATATCGAGCTTGGCTGCCGCAGCCAGGGCTTTGGCTGCCGGAACGCCATAGGGGGTGAGGATGTTCGCGTAGTAAGTCTTGGCTTCAATCAGGGCGGCGGCAAGGCATGACTCGTCATCAAAACGCTGGGGCGAGGCAAAGTGTTGGCCGAAGGCATCCATGGAGAAGAGGATCTTCTCCTGCGGCAGGTAGGTGAACATGGACTCCGGCCAGTGCGCGAGCGGCGTCGGTACAAACTCCAGCGTGCGCTCTCCCAGCGAAAGGGTTTCCCCCGCGGCAACAATCCGAACCTTCCAACGAGAAGTGTCAAAATACCGGGCGAGCACCTGGCGGCACTTTTCGTTGCAGACCAGCGTGGCATTGGGCAGTGCGGCCATGATTTCCGGCAGGGCTCCGGCATGGTCGGGTTCCGCGTGGTTACATACAACCCAATCCACTGCATCCAATGCGGTCACCTCCGCAATATTCCGGAGCAGGTCCTGCGCGTAGGGCGCTTTGACGGTGTCAATCAGCGCATTCTGCTGGTCCAGCACCAGATACGCGTTGTACGTGGTCCCCTGTTCCGTGTTGTAACTGTGAAAGTCCCGGATGGTCCAGTCCACGAAACCCACCCATTCAACGCCATTGCACAACGGGAAATGCATCTCGACCTCCTGCCAGGAAACGATTGAACTGCTCGGAATCCCATACTGAAGCCGATATTCTGACATATCCGCCGCGGCTTCCGGTATCACGCCGTTCCGGAGGGATTTCGCCATGAACTCAGACTCCGTGCCTGGTCAGGGGGGTATTGCCCGGAGATCGGCCGTCGCCGGGCGTTTCACGACTTCCCTGACGACCTGCAGCCCAAGACCGGCATTGACCACGCCGGAGAATCGGTTTACCATGAGTCTTCAAGGCCTTAGACGGAACACGGGATCGAACAAGGGAGCTTGCGTGCCATGCTGCGGAACACTGCGGTGAGAATGCTCGTGCTGGGATGGATGACAGCGGTGGCAATGTCCGCCTCGGCGGAAACGGTCACGTTCAAGTCATTGCTGAAGGAGTTGACCGACCTTGAGGGGCTGGCGCGCATGCCCGACCCGGCATTCACGTGCAAACAGTTCTCGAGTTACGACCGCCGCTCGACGGACCCGGCGGTGCTGACCGATGAAAACTGGTTCGCGAACGGCGACCGCGGCCAATACCTGCGCACGGAAGAGCGCAACGGCGCGAAGGAATACGTGCTGATGGACGCAGACGGCCCGGGGGCCATCGTGCGGATCTGGTCCGCCAACCCGAACGACGCGGGCGTGGTGCGCATCTACCTGGACGGTTCCGATACGCCTTTCGTCGAGATGTCATTGGAGGATCTGCTCAAGGGAGGAACGGCTCCCTTTGTCGAGCCGATCGCCTGCATGCGCTCCAAGGGATGGAACGCCTATCTGCCGATTCCGTACGCAAAGCACTGCAAGATCACGTCGAGCCTCCCCGACTTCTACTACCACGTGAATTACCGCACCTATGCCGCGGGCGCGTCCGTCAAGACCCTGTCCAAGGAAGACCTTGATGTGTGCTCGACGGACGTGCTGGCCGTGGCGGCCGCGCTCACCACGCCGGACAGCGCGTTCACCCCCCCCAAGGGCGCGAAGGGCGGAGAGTTTGGGTTGAACGTCGGCGCGGGCGAGACGAAGCAAGTGGCCTGGTTCCCCGGCCCCGCCGCGGTCTACGAAATCACGATGAAAGTGGATGCCGCGGACCTCGATACGGCATTGCGCGGGACCCTGCTCCAGTTTTCGGTGGACGATGAGATGTTCCCCGTGGTGCTTGCGCCGCTCGGCGATTTCTTCGGCACGGCGCCGGGCAACAAGCCCTACAGCGGATTGCCCTGCGGCCTGCGCGCCGACGGTACGTTCTACTCGCATTGGGTGATGCCGTTTGAGACCGCGGGCGTGCTCCGGCTGGTGAACACCACCGGCGCGAACGTCTTCGTCAACGGTTCCGTGTTGATGGCGCCGCGGGCCTGGACCCCGGACACGCTCTACTTCCATGCGAAGTGGCGCGCCGAACGCGACCTCCACACGCAGCCGCGGAAAGACTGGAGCATCTTGTTCGCCCAGGGACACGGCCGTTACGTGGGCGCCATGCTCCAGGTCACCAATCCCGTGACCGACTGGTGGGGCGAGGGCGATGAGAAGGTTTACGTCGACTCCGAGACGTTCCCCAGCACCTTCGGGACGGGTTCGGAAGATTATTTCGGATACGCCTGGTGCTCGCCGGAAGTGTATTCGCACGCCTACCACAGCCAGCCGCGCTGCGATGGACCGGGCAACATGGGCAACACCTGCGTGAACCGCTATCACATTCTAGACAATATTCCGTTCAATGGATCGTTGCGCTTCGACATCGAAGTCTGGCATTGGAAGGACTGCCAGATTGCCCAGGCGGCCACCGCCTACTGGTACGCGGGCCGCGGCGGCAAGGACGGCTTTGACCCGCCGAAAGCGGAGGACCTCGTGGTCTTTCCCGCGCCCCAGCCGAAGACGGTTGAAGGCGCCCTGGAAGGCGAGAAGATGCGTGTAGTCTCGTGCACCGGCGGCGTCGCCTCGCCGCAGGAAACCGCGGCCTATGACTGGAGCAGCGCCGCGCAGATGTGGTGGCGCGACGGACAGCCCGGCGATGTCCTCACCCTTGGGTTCCCGGTCGATAAGGCCGGCCGCTATGAAGTTTTCGCGGTCTACACGAAAGCCCCCGATTATGGCATCGCTGAAACCGGCGTAAACGGGCACCCCGGCAAACCCATGGATTTCTATGGCAAGTCCGTGGCGGCAACGCCCGAGCACCGGCTGGGGGTCTACGAACTGCCGGCCGGCGAGAACCAGCTCGTGGTCAAGATTGTGAGCAGCAATCCCAAGGCCGAAGCGCGTCACATGTTCGGCCTCGACTACCTGTTGCTCAAACCTGTCAAGAATTGATGAGGCGCTCTCCGCTCTGCCCGGTGTTCTTGCGCCGGGCAGGGCGCATCGTCCGCCAACCGGCGGCCTATTGCGCCTCACAGAGGCTGTGAACGTCTCCGTGGAGCAGCCGCTGGAATTCCTGATACTCCGCCTCCGCCCTTTCCTGCGCCCCGATGCGGGCCTCATTGATCACGCTGAAATTCTCGATGAGCAAATCGACCACGATCGGCTCGAGTTCTCCATCCTGCATCATCTTTCGAAGAATATCGGTCACCTTCTGCTTCCCGAGTCCTTCGCGGTAGGGGCGGTTCTCCGTAATGGCGGTGAACACATCGGCAACGGCGATGAGCCGCGAAACGAGGGGCAGTTCCTCGCGTTTGTAGCTGAAGGGATACCCGGTGCCGTTGAGCCGCTCCTGATGTAGCGCTCCCCACGACTTGATGAGGCTCAGCGCGTCGATGGGATCGAGGATCTGGTGGGTGTAGTAGACGTGCGTCCGCATGATGTCGCACTCCGCCTCGCTGAGCTTGCCGGGCTTCTCGAGAATCTCGGAAGGAATGGCCAATTTCCCAAGGTCGTGGAGATTGGCCGACACGCGAATCATTTCCAGTTCTGTGCCGGAGTAGCCCATGAGCCTCGCCAGGGCGACGGAGGTTTCCGCGACGCCGCTGCTGTGGGTCGCGGTAAAGGCGCTCTTGAAGTCGATGACTTGACACATGAGCCGGGAGAATTCCACGAGGTCGCCCATCATCAGGTCCTGCGCCTGGAATCCCGCGGCGCGCCGCAGTACGGACTCGATGGTGCTCGACATCGTCTCGAGCCAGAAGAAATCGCGGTGGGTGAACGACAGGAGCGCGTCCACCAGTTCGGGCTTGAACACCCGTCCGCGCTGATGTTCGATGGCGCGCATGATATGTTCCACCTGCGTCAGCGGAGGCTCGTCCCGCGTCAGCAGAATGGCCACCCGGTCCGCGAGGTTGAGAATGTGACTGCCGAGCGGAACCAGTCTTCCGTTCTTGGATGCGCCTTTTCCATTTCCCCATGGCAGGTGGTGATAATGGATGATATTCGCGATGCCCTGGAACGGCTTGAACGTGGACAGCAGCAGGTAGCCGGCGCGCGCATGTTGACCCGGGTTGACATACTCGAACTCGAGCAGGTTCAGTCGCTCTTGGAGTGAGAAGGCCCCGATATCATGGAGCGCCCCCGCCATGACGAGCTCGCGCCGCTGCTCCGGAGGCCAGTCCAGATGTTGTGCGATGCGAAAGGCGATGTACGCGACGCGCATGTGATGATCGGCCACTTCAGGACTTATCATATCGGCCGTCTTTGCCAAGGATGAAACCAAATCAAAGAGATTAACGTGGATTTCGGCGACAGGCATAATTCGCCTCCTTACGCTTCGTACATCAAACACCTCTTCGCTTCAACACCTCTTCAAAGGGGCTAACATTCCGACAGGCTCTTCTCTTCCCAAGGGTCAGGAAAGTTCTCACACGGGATGCTTCGGGCGTCGATGTGAATGCAGCGGTTCCTCAATTGACGCAGTCGCATGAGCAGTCACCTCGGCGGAGGGGCATCCTTTCTGACCCGGGCCATCGGGATTTCCGGAGGCACGCGTCCGGCGGGGTTTGATTCGGGATTCGGGGGCATTGAAACGTCCAAGACGTGTCCGCAGCGCGGGCACTGAACATTCTTTCGCTTGAAGTCGGGTGGAAGTTTGATTCGAACGCCGCACACACACGCCAGGAACACGAATTGATTCACTTTGCGAAGCAGGTCGCCGGCCTCGCGCATCCGCTCGCGCGGGGTGGGTTGAACGCCCTGGGCCTGCCCTTCGCGAACCGCCACCGGGGCCTCCTGCAGCGCGGAGGCCGGCATCCGGGCTTCCCCGTGGCCTTTGGCCGCCGCCCACGCGCTCTGATAGGCCTGAAAAGACACGCCGCCAGCCATGCTTCGCAGGATGCGGACCCGCTCCCGGATGGGCGGGTGCGTGCTCGTGAGGCCGAACGCGGCTTGCGCGCCCGAATCAAAGGGATTGACGATGTACATGGGGGCCGTGGCCCGGTTGGCCGTCTCCAGGGGCGTATTGCCCTGCTCGAGCATCTCGAGCGCGGAGGCGAGTCCCTCGGGATAGCGTGTATAGACGGCGGCCCCGGCGTCTGCAAGATACTCCCGGCGGCGGGAACAGGCAAAGTACAGGAACTGCGCCAGGATGGGCGCGATGATGGCCAGGACAATCGCGGCGACGAACAATATGGCCTGGGCGCCGCCGCCTCCACCGCGGCGGGAATTCGAGCGGTAACGGTGCGCGCCGCCGAAACGGAGGCTCCGGAGAAAGAGGTCGGACAACATGATGATCGAACCCACCATCACGCCGGCAAGCGTCATGAACAACACGTCCCGGTGAACGATGTGGCTGATCTCGTGGGCGATCACGCCCTGCAACTGATCGCGGTTGGCGTTCGCCAGAAGCCCCGCCGTGACCGCCACGGAGGCGCGTTCCGGCGAGCGGCCCGTGGCAAACGCATTCATCGACATGTCCTCGATGACATACACACCGGGCATCTTGGGCAGGCTCGCCGCGATGGTCATTTCCTCCACCACGTTGTACAACTGGGGGTGGTCGGCCTTCTCAATCTGGCGGGCACGGCTGACGGCGAGCAGGATGCTGTCGCCCTGAAAATACGCGAGCGTCGCCTGAAAGAGCCACAGAAACGCGGCGACCGCCACGCCGATGAGCCCGGCCGTCGGATCGAAGACATAGTGCAACTGGGTGTGTCCGCGTGTGTGCTCGGTTGCCGCGAGCGATGGCGCCACGGCGCTGCCAATGAGGAATCCCAGCGCCAGCAGCAGCGCGAGCATCCCCAGCATCAAGACGGCGGAACGGCGCCGGTTCGCACGGATCAGCTCCCACATTTCACGCGAAACTCACTTTGGGCACCGCGCGTTCGGCGGCATCCTCGATCTCGAAGAATTCGGCGGCCTTGAAATTGAAGATCCCGGCCACGATATTGCTCGGGAACATCTCGATCTTGTTGTTGAACTGCATCGCCTGATCGTTGTAGGCCTGGCGCGCGAATCCAATCTTGTTTTCCGTCGACGTCAGTTCCTCCTGGAGCGCGAGGAAATTCTGGTTGGCCTTGAGGTCCGGATAGTTCTCCGCCACTACGAAGAAGCTGCTGAGCGCCTGGCTGAGGCCCGTTTCCGCCTTCGCCTGCTCTCCGACGCCGGAAGCCTTCGCAGCAAGGTTCCGGGCCTGAGTCACGTTCTCGAGGGTGCCGCGTTCATGCTGCATATAGCCTTTCGCGGTTTCCACGAGGTTCGGGATCAGGTCGTGGCGGCGTTTGAGCTGCACGTCGATCTGCGACCACGCATTCTTGACCGCATTGCGCAGCCGCACGAGGCCGTTGTACATGCCGACGACCCAGACGACCACAACCAGCAGAATCGCGATGACGACAAGCATCAGAATCATGGGACTTTCCTCCTCTTCCCGCGTTACGGTTCCCGGACGGAGCCGGAAAAGATCTCTCTCAAGAACCGGGCCACCTCTTCGCCGCCGGGCGACGGGCTGCCGTGTTGCAGCACAGAGGCCAATTCGCCCCGATCGAACCACAGGCCGTGTTCACAGTGATCGTAAGTGACAGGATCCGGGCCGCCCGTGGTCTGCTTCTCCATCTTGGCACGGCAGGCGGGACAGCGACGGGGCTTCTCTGAAGACGGAATGCGGCCGCCCGCGGTGAGAAAGCCCCGGGTGATCGCATGATCCCCGAACAGCAATTCCAGCTCCCCCGTGTCCAGCCAGACTCCGCCGCAGTCGAAACAGAAGTCAACCTCGAGTGTCTCATACTCGAGTGCGGCGAGGGGCGCGCTGCATGCCGGACAATTCATCGGGCCATTCTAGAGCGCTGCCCGGGGGCGCGTCAATGCCGGCGTCGAAGCGAACGCGCCTGAAGCGCCGCAGACAAGAGAAACATCACAAAGAAAAGGGTCACGGTTACGCCGTCCACCCACGCCGCGGGCCAGTCCGCTCCGGTGAACGTGTCCAGGAGGAATTTGATGTAGGACCTCGGCAGGTCCGTGTATCCCAGGCGTTCGCGAACCTGCCAATGCCAGTCCGTGCACGGGCAATACCCGAAGCCGTAGCGCAACCCGAGGCCAAACCAGGAGCATGCGGTCAAGGCCGCCGCGAGGAGGTGCCACGGCCGGGTCCGCCGCCAAATCCAACCAAGGAGGATAAACAGGATGAACAGCGAGTGGAACGCAAAGAAAGCGATGTCCAGGCATCGGTCCAATAGGGCTGCCTCCTCCCCTGCAGTCTTCCGCCGGGTCAGGCGCTTTGCGCCACAATCGCAAGGCCGGAGGCCACGCTTGTGAACGTGTCCCGCTGCTTGATGCGGTCCGGCCCAAAACGACGGGAAAGCATTGCCTGAACCGCGGGAATCAGGCTCGTGCCGCCGGTCGTCAGGACAAAATCAACGTCCTCCGGGCCCATGCCCGCGCGGCTCTCCGCCTCTTCGATGCTGCACAGCATGCGCTCGAGGGTATGCTCGATGATATCCGCAAATTCGGTCCGTTCGATGTGCTCGCGAATGTGGATGTTGTCCATCTGGAATTCGATATCGGTTTCATGCAGGGTCGAAAGGCGCTTCTTCGCCGCTTCCACTTCGCGCGCGACGGGATAGCCAAAGTTGCGCTGAATCAGGCTGCGCAATGCGCACAAGGTTTCGGGCTGGTTGCACGAGGCCTCGGCGGCCAGGAGCCAGTTGATGGTTTCCTCGTTGTTCAGCTTGTACAGGTTCTGCCAGTCGAGAATCTGATTGTACAGATACTGCGGCATCGGGAGTTGCGCAGGGCCGTACCGGGCGCGGCTGCCGAAGACCGGAAACAGCTTGCTCCGGATAATCTCGCGGTCGATCGCGTCGCCCGCGACCGGCACGCCGGCCACACTGAGGATACGGCTCTCCGCCAGGCGCTCCGCCGTCCCATGGGCCGAGCCAAATTCCATGATGCATACGTCGCACGTGCCCCCGCCGATGTCGACCACCATCAGCCGCTGCGACTGATCGTTCGACATGGCATATTCCACGCACGCGCCGACGGGCTCGTAGAAGAAGACCACTTCGCGGAAGCCCGCAAGCTGGGCGGCGGTGCGCAGGCGCCGCTCCGCGATGGCGTTCTCCTCGTCTCGCTCGGAAAACCGGACCGGGCGGCCGAAAACCGCCCGTTCAATAGTCTGGCCGGCGGCGGCCTCCGCCGAGGCCTTGAGCCGCTGGAGAATGACGGCAACGAGCTCCTCAATCTGGTACTGGATGCCAAAGACTTCCGTGCCGCGGAAACTGCTCAGACGCAGCAGCGTCTTCAGGGATTGGAAGAGGCGGCCCGGGGAGTTGACTTCCACCACGGCGCGGGCGCGAACGGCTTCCCGGATCTCCGGGTCCAGAACGCCCGGCCGATACGTCTCGCTCTTGTCGGGCTCGGAGGCCACGTACGCCTCGATCGCTATGCCCAGATCCACCTGCCGCAAGACCACTTCCCGATCCACGTTCCGATCGATGAAGGCGTTGGCTGCCGCGCGCCCCACAATCGTCTCGCCCTGCCGCGTGATATACACCAGCGACGGCAGAGAGGTGGGGATATCGTTCTCCGGATCCAGGTCAAGCACCTTCACCCGAGTTCCATCCGACAGAGCCACGCTGGAGTTCGAGGTCCCGAAATCTATGCCGCAATAGATGGCCGCCACGTAGTGCTGATACTCCTGAGCAAATTGCGAAGTTTACACCAATGAACGGAAACGCTTTTCCAATAACAATTATGCCAGCGGAAATGGCGGAGTATAGCAGCGTGGGGGGCGTCAATGCAAAGGCGGCTTTCATGGAAATAAACTATTGACAAATAGCATTGGAAGTAATAAACTTAGACCATGAACAATGGCTTTGTGCTCAAGAACCGGGTCCGGGAGTGCCGACAGCGCCTGCATTTGCGCCAGTCGGATCTTGCCCGGGAAGTTGAGGTGACCCGCCAGACCATTCTCGCGATAGAGAAGGGGCGGCTGAACCCCTCCATCGTGGTCGGACTCCGCATCGCGCGGGTCTTGGACCAGCCCGTTGGACACCTGTTCTTTCTGGATAGCGCTCCCCACGAATGGCATGCCGAGCCGATTCAACCCCAAGGGGTGGCGGCCTAAGCGCTTCTCCCCGCCGCTCCGCACAACGAGTTCTCCCTCCGAGAGGCCGGATGTGTTATGCTAGGGGCTGGCACGGTAAGGAGCGCATATGGGCCGAGTTGTTCGTGTAGTGCTGGCTCTCTGTCTGCTTTGGGCGGGGGCGGTGCATGCACAGGATGCCATCCGGACGGCGGTAGCGGCGGGGCCATTCTATCCAGAGGACCCGAAGGCCCTGCTCACGGTCGTGAACCAGCTGTTCGACACCGCGGTCACGCCGATGCCCTCGGCGCGCCTCGTGGCGTGCCTGGCCCCGCATTCGGCCTATGGCTTCTCGGGCAGCGTGGCCGCCCACGCGTTCAAAGGCATCAAGCCCGGCCAGTATGATCGGGTCCTGATCCTGGCCCCTTCCCATTTCGTGGAAATTGAGGGCTGCTCGGTGCCGGACGTGGAGGGCTTCGCCACCCCGCTGGGGGTGGTCCCGGTCGACCGGCGCATCGTAGATCGGCTCTGCCGCTCGCCCCTGATTGTCTGCAAGGCCCTGCATCAGCGCGAAGCGAAGCAGGGCGCCCATGAGCAGGAATACGCCATCGAGACCCTGCTGCCTTTCCTTCAAGCCAGGCTGAAGCAGTTCACGCTGGTTCCGGTGCTCGTGGGCAAGTTCAATGATGCGCAAGGCAATTTCAACATGAACGCCTGTGCCGCGGCCGCCGATGCGCTGAGAAACGTCATTGACACGCGCACGCTGCTCGTGGCCAGTTCGGACCTCACCCACTACGGAAACGAATTCGGTTTCCGGCCCTTCCGGGACAATGTGTTGGAATCCATCGAAGCACTTGACCAGCAGGCCATCCAGGCGCTGCAGCAATGCGACGGGCCGGGCTTGAAGCGCGTCATCGACACCGCCAAAGTCCCGGTGTGCGGAGCCACTGCCATCCAGTTGCTGCTGCAGCTCCTGCCGGCGCATGCCCGCGGCATTCTGGCGGCCTACGATCTCTCCGGCAAGAAGACCAAGAACACCGATTCGTCCGTGAGCTATGCGGCCATCAACTTCTACGATCCGACCCTTCCGGTTGATATCGCGCAGACCGGACAGTCGTTCGGCAAGCGACGGGAACAGGCCCGGGGAACCGTGGTGCTCAAGCGCAAGGGCAATGCCTCCGAGGCGGTCGCGCAAGCGGCTGCGGAAGACGTGACACCGGAAACGCCCGCTGAATCCGCGCCTGAAGCGATGCCCGTGGTCCCTGAAGGCTCGCCGCACATCCCCAAGCCCGCCGAACCGGAAACGGCGGCCCCTGAACCGGCCCCTGAACCGGCCCCCGAACCGGCCCCCGAAGCAACCCCCGAAGCAACCCCCGAACCGGCCCCCAAGTCGGAAGCATCACCCGAACCCGTGAGCGAACCTGCAACGCCCGCCCCCGCGCCAGCCGCGTCCTCTCAAGCGGCGCCTCCGAAGGCCAAAGCCGACGGGAAGAAGCGGGAGACGGTCGTGATTCGGATGAAGGGCACAAAGGGCCAGCCCGGCAGCACCAGCATCGAAGTCCAAGGCACGCCGGTGGGCACAGGCGAGCAGGGACATGTTACGTATCAAGGGTCCAGTGCCGGCGCCGCCCCAGAGGAGCAAGCCACGCATGAGTGATTGTTGCGAGCGATACTTGAATGATGCGGAAGAGGCCTTGCTGCTGCGCATTGCGCGGGACAGCCTCGAAACCTTCATTCTGAAAGGAGAGCATCTGGACTTGGCGGCGTATCCCCTCACCGATGCGCTGCGCGAGAAGCATGGCGCCTTTGTGACGCTTCGGCGCAGCGGCGCGCTGCGGGGATGCATCGGTTACACGAAGAACATCGAGGCGCTCGCCGAGGCCGTTCGCGACAATGCGATAAACGCGGCGGCGCGCGATCCCCGGTTCCCGCCGGTGACGGTTGAAGAACTCCCCGAACTCGACATCGAGGTTTCCGCGCTGTGCCCCGGCGACACGCCCGACTCGCCCTTCCTCGAAGTGCGCGCGATCAGCGAGATCGTCATTGGCCGGGATGGGCTCTATCTCGAGCAGGCGGGACCCCGCGGCGGGGGATTGCTGCTGCCCCAGGTGCCCGTCGAACAAGGTTGGGACCTGCCTGCGTTCCTCGCGGCCTTGTGCCGCAAGGCAGGCGCGCCCGAACGCGCCTGGGAACTGCCCGGCGCCAGACTCTACCGCTTCTCCGCCCAGGTCTTTTCCGAACGGGAACGCGACCGCGCGGCGAACGCTTCCGCGGCCTAGGCTGCGGTCCGCACGCGATCACAACGGGCGCCGGCCGGGCGCGATACCTCAGAAACACAACAGGCCGATGAGCGAATCACTCATCGGCCTGATCGTCTTAGAACTGGTGCCGGAGAAGGG
>CAILVY010000129.1 GCA_903837785.1 Candidatus Hydrogenedentota bacterium | reverse complement strand
GCCCTCCACCAGGCTGTTCCGTTTCTTCTTGTTCTTCAAGTCCTCCTCGGACAGTTTCGGGGTGACGATATCCAGCATCACGCTGGGAATACCGCAATTCGCCAGATGCGCGGCGATGGCGGCACCCATCACGCCCGAGCCCAACACTGCGACACGCTTGATTTCCCTCATTGGTCAGCCTCTCCCTTCGTGTAACCTGAAACGCAACCCGGGTTTTGCTACCTACCTAACGTTCGTTAGAAGTTCGGGCATCCATACTACACCACAAAAAAGCGCAGGTCAAGTTTCCTTTGCCGGTGCGGAGTAGCCCCTGAAGCCGGAATGGGGCGCCGAAGTCCAGGTCCGGCGCAGTGCTTTCCGGACAGCCCACGGAAACACCGTCTTGTCCGTGCCCGAGTTTTTTTCTCTATTCGCGGTTGCCGCTTGCGGGCGCCTTGTGATCGAGGCTGCCTTCGAATATTCTGATGAGCTTGTGGTATCCAAGTCAGTGTCGGGTTTTGAATGGGATCGGCAGAGCATTCAGCATCGGGGAACATCATTCATGGGCAAGCGGGGTATACGATTCATTGAACTGGCGGTTATTCTCTTTCTGGTTGCCGTTGTCGGGCTAATCGCGCTGCCCGCGGTCCAGTCTGCTCGGATGCGAAAGGCGGAGGCGATGAATCGGACGATTTGTGCCAGTCATTTGAAGCAATGGGCCATGGTGTTTCGGCTCTATGCCGATGAGTCTAAGGGGAACCATTACCCGCCCAACACGGCCGAGACTGTGGAGGATCTGGTGCTGGACCTCTCTTGTGTCTACCCGAGTTACGTTCTGGATCCTTCCACTGTAAGCTGCCCGTCCGACGTTGAGGTTTCTATGCCAGCCCAGTTCGATACGCTGAGTCCGCCGGAGCGGCTGGCCGCCGTCCAAGAAGCAAATGGGAGCTACAACTACTTTGGGTGGGTCTTTGACCGGATGGAAGAGGTTCCGGAGCAGTGCCTGTCCCTCGCCGAAGCGGCGCCCACGCTGTCGAAGGCCATGGGCGACCTGTCCCGGATTATGGCCAAGCACGGCAGGCATCCGGGCGGCTCGGGTGCTGTGTCCCCGCCCGTGCCGGTGTGCGCCCAGATCGCGTGCACGCTGGAGTCTGTGCTGCAGCGCGCGGATGCGCCGGCTCGAGCCGAGGCCGTGCGGAACGATGCGGACCTGCCGCAGCCGCACGGGAACTCGGGAGGCGCCAAAGTGTTTCGCCTGCGGACGGGCATTGCACGCTTCCTGACCACGGACGCGAACCCTTCTTCCACAGTGTTGGCGGAAACTGAAGGCCGTATCCCGGTGCTGTTCGACGCCTTTGCCAGCGCGAACACGGTTGCCTACTTCAATCACCTCCCCGGCGGCTCCAATGTCCTTTACCTGGACGGCCATGTTGCGTTTTCCAGGTTTCCCAATGCCGTTGGCCCCGTCACAAAGCCCGTGGGACAGATCCTCGGGCTGACGCTGTGACTGGAGCGTCCTGCCCGGCGGGGACGATGGGCAAATCGTCCCCACTTTCCACTATACTCGCGCGGTACGGAGCCGCTAATCCGAAGAAAGGTCCGCGCGATGAATTCATTCCTGAAATGCTTTTGCCTGTTGTTGATCGGAATCAGTTCTGCCTATGCCGAGGCCGATTGGCCCCAGTTCCGCGGACCGGGCAGTCTGGGCGTTTCTGAGTCTAGCGCCCTGCCGGACACGTGGTCGGCCACGGAGAACGTCGCGTGGAAGACGGACATTCCGGGGAAGGGGTGGTCTTCGCCGATCGTCTCGGGCACCCGCATGTTCCTGACTACCGTGGTGAGCCTGGGGGAAACGGAAGCGCCGAAGAAGGGGCTGTACTTCGGCGGCGAGCGCAAGGACGCCCCGGTGGCGGTGCATCAGTGGAAGGTCTTCTGCCTCGATCTCGAAACGGGCAAGGTGCTGTGGGAACGGCAGGTGCACGAAGGCCCGCCTGCGAGTGGGATTCATGTCAAGAACAGTTATGCCTCGGAAACGCCCGTGACGGACGGCGAGCGGGTCTATGCGTATTTCGGCAATGTCGGCCTGTGGTGCTTCGATTTCGAGGGGAACGTCCTCTGGAACAAGGAGATTGCCCCGCACAAAACGCGTTTCGGCTGGGGAACCGCGGCCTCGCCCATCCTTTATGAGGACCGGCTCTATCTCGTCAACGACAACGAGGAAGACTCCTATCTCTGGGCGCTCGATAAGAAGACCGGCGCCGAGATTTGGCGCGTGTCCCGCGACGAGCACAGCAACTGGTCCACGCCGTATGTATGGGAGAACGAGCAACGCAAAGAGATCGTGACGCCGGGCACGGGAAAAGTGCGCTCCTACGATCTCGAGGGCAAGCTCCTCTGGACGCTCAAGGGCCTTTCGGGCATCACGATAGCCACGCCCTACGCCTACAAGGGGCTTCTGTTCTTGAGTTCCGGTTACGTGGGCGACAAACGCCGGCCCCTTTTCGCCATCCGGCCCGGCGCCAGCGACGACATCTCGCTGACAGAAGGCCAGCATGCGAATCGGTGGATCGCGTGGTCGCATCCGCAGGCCGCGCCCTACAACCCGACCACGCTCGCCTATCGCGACCGCATCTACGTGCTGTATGACGCCGGTTTCCTCGCGTGCTTCAACGCGGCGGACGGCGCGGTGGTCTATGATCGTCAACGGATTCCCGAGGGGAAGGCCTTCACGGCTTCGCCGTGGGCCTATGGCGGCAAAATCTTTTGCCTCAACGAAGACGGCGTGACATTTGTTCTAAAGGCGGGCGATCAGTTTGAAGTCCTGCGCACGAATCCCCTGGCGAGTGACGATATGGGCATGGCCACGCCTGCCTTGGCCGGCGACCGCCTCCTCCTCCGCACCTCGGCCCGGCTCTACTGCATCCGCAACCTGAAAGACGCTCCTTCGGCCGCGAAATAGGAGGCTTCATTTCAGCCGCCAGGACCTGCGGCGCACGGCCGATTCTTGAATACTGCACTCGCGCGACGGGCGCCTGCCCGAAGCGCGGGGCTTGGCCGGCGACCGCGCGTGAGCAGCGTTGATCCGCAGTCTTTCGGGGGTTTTCAGGAAAGCTCCGGCGGCGACGTACTGGAGGAAGAGGTACTCAATGTCGATGAGCGGCAGCAATTACGTTCCTGCAGGGCGGCGAGGGGCCTGGGAAAGAAAAGGAGGGACGCTTGAAGATGCTTGACGAACTGGCGGAATACAATAGCAGCCGCTGGTCGGACCTGGTGCGTGCGGGCGTGCCCTACTCACGGCCGTGGTTGGATTTGGACAAGGAGAAGGCGCGCGCGGCAGTAGATCCCAGGGGCATCATCGGCGAACTCGAAGGCAAGGACGTTCTGTGCCTGGCCGGGGGCGGCGGCCAGCAATCGGCGGCATTTTCCCTGCTGGGTGCGCGCGTGACTGTACTCGATTTTTGCGAGGAACAACTCAAGCACGACGTCGAGGCTGGATGCCACTACGGCGTTGAAGTGAAAACGGTGCTCGGCGATATGCGCGACTTGTCGTGCTTTGAAGACAGGTCATTCGATGTTGTCTGGCACGCGCACTCGCTGAATTTCGTCCCGGACGCTCAGCGCGTCTTCTCCGAAGTAGCGCGTGTCCTTCGCCCCGACGGCATCTACAGGCTCGAATGCTGGAACCCACTCGCGCAGGGTCTGCAGGAGGCAAAATGGAACGGCGAAGGTTATCTTCTCACCCAGCCGTTTATCGACGGCACGGAGATCATCCTCGACGACCCTTATTGGGACATTGCGGGGCCCGATGGCATCAAGTTGCGCGTCAAAGGTCCCCGCGAATTCCGGCACAGCCTTGGCGCCATCCTGAACGGCCTGATTTCGCGCGGTCTTGTATTGCTCAGCGTCTGGGAGGAGATCGTGGAAACTCCAGAGGCACTTCCCGGTTCGTTTCTCCATCTCCAGACTTTCGCGCCATCCTGGCTTAACGTCTACGCGGCATTGCGGCCTGATTTCCCTGCTCACAGGTGTCGCTGGAATGAGAGCCTTCCCCACGGCTCGCGGAAGACGATTTAGTCTCAGCAGTTCGATGCGCACGATGGAGCCACAATTCAGGATAGCGCGGAGACTTGATTGCGCGGTTGCGAGAGATGCAGGAAAGTCAGGACGGACGCGGGTTGAGAATCGGGGGGACGCGATCCAATTTCACTGAAAGCTCCCGGCTTGCCGGGACAAAGTATCGATTCCGCCTGCCCGGAATTGAGGCATCCCTTGAGATGTTTCCTTGCCAGGTTGTGTCGCCTGACCGCGACCGGGAAGGACAATATCTTGTTTGAGCGGATAACAGAGAAGGTTGTTGCGAAGAGCCGCCAGACTCAAACGCAGGAAGGGCGGCTATCGAGTCTCATACGTGATGAGATCTTCTTCCTTCTTATCGCTCCATGGATGCTGATACTCCCGGCCTTCTTGCTCACGCGGCGTGTCCCGTCTATGCTTCCCGCGGCCGCCGAGAGCGCAATCGGCTGGACTTCGGCCGTTCTTGGCCTCAGTTACTCCCTCTGGGCAGTGCGCGTGCAATGGCGGGTGGGCGGGGGCACCCCCTCGCTGAATGCGCCGCCTCAGAAGCTTGTGACCTCGGGGCCCTACCGCTTTTCCAGAAACCCCATTCAATTGGGCGCCCTGTTGTACATCTTCGGGTTGGGCACGGCCATCGTCTCAGTTGCCTGTGGCGCGTCGGCGGGTGCTGTCTCGCTCCTGGTTGGCCTTGTCTACATAAAGGGCGTCGAGGAGAAGGAGTTGGCGGCGCGCTTCGGAGCAGCGTATCTGGCGTATCGCAGCCGGACGCCGTTCCTCCTCCCGATCGGCGCGCGTCCGTTGAGAGGACTTCACGGCCAAAGCACCCCCCGCACCACCTCAACGCCAGAGGGCACATCGGACACCCGCGTCCAGGCCCTTGAAAGGAAGTCCGGATGAACGAGAATCCCCTGGATGTGCTGAAAGCGTCGGCGGCCTGGCGTTCGGCGTACGCCATCCAGCGCGGCACCCTGCATCGCTTCTATGAACTGAGTCAGCAAACGCTGAGACTTGCCTGCACGCTCAAGCCCCTCGACGAGCACACACTCTCGATGGAGCGCAATCTGTTCTCGACTCTGTTCATCCTGACGACCGGCGCCCTTGAACTGCCGCCAAACAAGACACGTTTTTATGCCCTGGTGAATCAGTGCCTGCGAACGCTCGTCACGGGATGCGACAACTTGCTGGACGACGAATACAAAGAGGTTGTTCCGCTCGATATCGCGGGCGAAGGCACCCGCTTTCGTTCTGTACTCCAAATCATGACCGCCGATGCGGTGGTGTCCGGAATGCTTGCGGAGGAAGTGGAAGCGGGGCGGCTCGACGCCGCCGGGGCTGCGCGCCTGACGCAGGCGGTCTTGGCGGCCCTCGTGCCCAGCGGAATCCAGGAGCACGAAGAAGAGTCGAACACGGCCAAAGAGGTGCCGCGTCCCTCGCAAATGCTCCAGGACATTCATTATCGAAAGACCGGCCTGCTGTTTCAGGCGCCGATACGCGTGGTCCAGTTAGTGGAATCGTTGGATCGACTGAAGGCGGCGCGGCTTGCCTCCGCGCTCGCGCGCTTCGGACTCGGCTGTCAGATTCTGGACGATGTGGTGGATGTTGCCGCGGATCTGGCCAACGGACGATACAATCTCGTCCTCTCGATGGCGTATCACGGCGCCATCGCCTCCGAGAGAGACGTGGTACGGTTCCTCGGCGGCGGCGCCCGCCCCACGGCAGCGGAAGCCGACGACATTGCGTCCCGGCTTGAACGGGCCGCCGCAAGCTGCCATCGCCTGGCCGAAGGCCAGTTCAGCGATGCCCTCCGGGTGATGCAGAACATGATCCCTCAGTTTGAAGCGGAAGCCGCGGAATCGCTCGTGACGCTCGTGCGCATGGCGATCCTGAAGGACAAGTATACAATCCTCTCGAAGACCGCCGACGAGCGTCCCATCACAAGTCTGCCCTGACGAATTGTGCGAGGGGCCGGCCAATCCTGCTAAGCCTTCACGAGTCCTTTGGGAAAGCGATCAGCCACGAGATTCAAGACAAGATCGTGTTCGAGAAGGGCTTTCAGCCCCGCGAGCACGAGCGTGAAACCCTCGGTCGAATCCAGCGCTTGCCGCACAACTTCGTCACGATCCCCGCTGAAGCCCGTATTCGTGATACTGACGAAAGTCGTGCCGTCGGATTGCGGCGAGAAGACCCATTCGACTGTGGTCGGGGTCCCATAGGCAGGCCATTCGATGCGGATTCGCTTCAGCGCCTCCACCGCCAGCACGCGCACCTGGATGGAGAAATCGTACATTTCCCAATCCCACTGAACTTCTCTGCCCGCTTCCAGTCTTCCGCTGCTACGCGTGAACCAGAACCGGGTCGTGATTTCAGGGTTGACAAAAGCCTCGAAAACCTCCTCAACCGGCCTGCGGATGAGCATTTCCGCTTTTGCTGTGATGTTGTTTCGTCCCATGGGCATGTCCGAATCAACAAGCGCCTGGTGCTGCTTAATCCCTAGCGAACCCCGCAGGAGACTGCGCGGCGAAGCCGGCGCGCGGCAATGCGCGCCAGGCTGCCCGCGACGGACACGAAGTTGCGCAGGCGAAACGCCTTGGACACGCCGTGCTGGCGTTCCTCGCTCGGCACTTCCACTTGCACGTGCGTCGCGCCCTGCGCGAGCAAGCGGGTGATGAGTTCCGCCTCGTAGGCGAAGCCGCGGGTGCCGGGATGCCACCGGACCACATTCTCCCGCAGATGCACGACCGCGCCATTGTAGTAGCCAATTCGGTTCCCGCTCAGGAAGTTCACGAGCATCGTGAACATGCGCGAAATAATCCGCCGGATCAACGGGCGGTTGTCGAGGCGGCCGAAGTACGGAATGATGATGTCCGCCTGGCCAAGCTTCGCGAGCAGCGCAGTAATCACCTCGAGGCGCTCGACGTTGTCGCCGTTCACGAGCATGTAATGGCGGCCGTGGGCCATCCGCGCGCCGCGCGCGTAATTGTGGCCGAGCCCGAGGTTGTGTTCACTCGTTACGAGCACGACCGGGAGTTCCGGATGCGCGCGATGGAAGGCTTCGACCACGCCCACAGTTCCGTCCTCGGAGCAGTCATCCACTACGAGGATCTCGTAAGTGACCCGTGCTTCGGCAACCGCTGAGAGAATGACTTGCAGCGTATTCTCGACGTTTTTCTCTTCGTTCAGGCAGGGAACGAAGAACGTGATATCGACTTGCTGTTCTTGCTGCTTCACTGATATGTCCATCGTCCTCGCACTGCGCGCCGCCCGGGATGATTCATCCAATTCGCAATCCTTCCGCCCGCCCCGCCGGCTGATCGTTGCGCTCAGCCCGAGGCGTCGAGATTGTACACGCCCTTCCCCAGCAAGGCCAAGCGAACCATTTTCCTGCCTTTGCTTGCGAGGGCGTACCGGCCGTCCTGTTCGGTGACGTATTCCTTCTCGAGAAGGACCGCCATGCGACGGACGATCATGGCGCGCTTCGGATAGACCGCGTCGAGTGCCTCCAGCGTCATTTCGCCGCCCGGGGCGCCGGCCAGCTCGCCGAGGATGCGCATGGAGACGGAACGATCCACGCCGAAGTAGAAGTGAAAGTAGAGCATGATCAGAAACGCAAAGACGGGTCCCGAGGCCCAAATCAACATAATGAGCGGAAGGGCCCAGGCCGCGCGCGCCACGAATGCAACGGCGAGGTAGGCAACCGCCGCGCTGAGGCTCAGAACCAACGTGCCCTTTCGCGATTGCGGAATGACCTGCCAAAGGAGGACGTGAATGAACAAGAACAGCGCCAAGGCCGCCGCGGCAGGCGCGAGAAAGAGAAGCTGTGCTGGCAGGCCGGTCATGCGCGTCAACCCCCCGGGCCGATCTTGAGGAAGCGCTTTGTCCAGATGCCGAGCCATGCCGCCGCGCGTCCCCGGGGCGCCCGCAGGACGAGCGTGTCGTTCTCCCGGCGAATCAGGCGAAGCGATTCCATGGAGGCGAGCCGCTTGTCATAGAGCCAGTCCAGGCCCCGTCCGTCGCTGTATTCGCGCATGATCCCGTCTATATCGAGCGACCCGTGCTTATCGAGGTCGACGAGAATGCGAAGCGAGAAGCCGCGGCAAGTCAGCGAGAATACTTGCATGTAGCCCAGGCAGAAGAAACCGACTGTGGCGAAGCCGGCGAAGCAGCGCGGCAGAGAAAGCAGTTCGCGTCCGAAGAACAGCAGGCTGAGCAGGAGCCACGCCGCACCATAGAGGGCGAACGCGAGCGGCAGCAGCACATAGCCCTGCACGCCGGCTTTCTGGCGGCGGAACAGCATTACATGGCACAGAACGAACGCGGGGAAGAGCGCAACCGCCAGCAACACGACGCCTATGTCCGCATACTTGATGAGCATTTCGTGCGACAGACTGGAAACCCAATTCTGTTGAATGGCTTCTTATGGGGCGGCGCTTCTCGCCGCGTTCAGGAGGCAAGCATAGGTTTCGCGGAGGCCATTTTCAAGCGGCGTGAAATGCAGCGAGGGGAAGTGGCGGAGAAGAAGCGACTTCCTGAAGCGCAGATCAAATTGTGGCGCTGCTCGCTCATAAGTCACCGGCAATTCGCAGCCCTTCAACTCGGAGATCACATGCAGCATCTCATTCAGACTCATCGTGTTTCCCGTGACCGCATTGAAGACGCCTGTGGCGCCGTCACGCGCGATCAGCGCGATGATCCGGGGGATATCCCGGACGTACAACAGATCCCGGCGTTGATTGCCGTCCCCGTAGACTGTGATGGGCGTCTGCGCCAGCGCCGCGCGCAGGAAACTCGACACGGGGCCGTGATGCGGATCGCCTGGGCCGTAGACGCCGGGCAGACGGAGCACAGCCAGAGGAACGCCGGCGTGGCGGCAGGCTTCGGTGTAGATGAGTTCAGAGGCATACTTTGAAACCGCATAGTAGCTCGAGGGCCGAATCGGACTCGTTTCGCTGAGCGGAAGATCGAGCTTCTCCCGCCCGTAGACGTCGATGCTGCTGAGAAAGATCACCCGCGCCGCGTGTCCGGACGCAATCGCTTCGGCTAAATTCCGCGCCATGGCCAGATTGTCCATCATGCCGTCCAACAGCGGAACGCCGCGGTCCGGGGATACTGCAGCCGCGATCACCCACGCCGCGCGGGGCGGGATCTTCGCGGAGGCTGCGCGGAACTGTGCACTATCGCGCAGATCCGCGTCCTGGGAGGAAACCCCCCGCACGTCGAAGCCGGGATCCGCTTTCAGTTCTTCGACAATCGCGCGGCCGACGAATCCCCCCGCGCCGAATATCGCCATCGGCGTTGAGCCTTCTGCCGTATCGTGGACGGGTGCCGGCGTCATACGAAGCCCAAGTGATCCCGATCCGCTTCCAGGTATTCCAGGATCAGGCGGTTCTTGGCATCGGCCACGCAGTGGTGCCCGCAGTTGCGTGACGGGTTAATCAAGAAGAACTGCTCCTTGCTTTTCATCCAGAACTCGCGGAAGCACGTATGCTCGATGGAGCCGAGCGCGCCCGCGGGATGATAGGCCTTGTCCTGGCAGGAGTACACGCGCAAATCCGCGCCAATGACCGGAAGCACCTGCAGATAGGGACACCACGAATAGTCTTTGTGGAAGTCGTGATCCAACTGATGATAACTGTCGTAAATCTCGAAGCCCGGATCCGGAGACGCTTCGCGGGCAGCGCGGATCTGCGCTCGCACGGATTCGAAGAGCGGCGCGTGATAGAAATTGTTGACCTCGCCGCTGTCGCTTACGATACACGGCGATATCTTGATGCTGTTCGCGCCCAGGCGTTGTGCGAATTCGATGGCCTCGCGGACGTGCGGCGCGTTGTCGGCATCGACGATGTAGCTGATGCCGAGATAGCATGGCCCGCCGAAAGTCTTGAAGCGTTCAATGTTCCGGATCACCCGCCCGAACTCGTCCAGGCCCACGCCCCGATAGCGCGCGTAACTCTCAGCGTCCCAGCCGTCCATTGACACGCGCAGCCACGACGCGGAACGCGCAAAGACTTCGGCAACCTCCCCCTCAAGCCGTGCCGCGTTCGTCAGCGCGGCGAAGCGCACGGGCGATGCCGCAAGCCGCTCGGCTGTCTCGAGCAGATGCGGATAACAGAACGGTTCTCCGCCCCCGCTGAAAGTCACCGCTTCCACGCCCATGGCGACAATGTCTTCGATGATCTCGAGCATTTTGTCCCGGGGAATGTACTGTTGCTGCTGCATGTCCTTTCCGAGCTGCAATTCGGGTGCGCGATAGGCGCAATAGCGGCAGCGGTGGCAACACACATTCGTGGGCTTGATGCGAATGTGCAGCGGCGGCTGAATCTCCTCTGTGCTTTGCGGCAGCGAGGCGAGCTTCCGGGGGAAGTGGAAAATCTTTAACGTGGAATAACGCAAGCCCATGTTGGCCTCTATTCGAAGAAGGCGAATTCATAATCGCCGGTGTAGCGCGCCGTGTCAAACATCCATTCCCACGCCTCCGGACGCAGGAAGCTCTCGCAAGTCAACGCCCAGCACTGGAGGTTGAAGAGTTCCTGCTCGTTGCGGAAGCTCTCGACCGCAATGAACTTGGCCTTGCCGACCCGTTCGATTTCCGCCAGTGCAGCCCCCAAGGCGGGCAACCCGAGGTTGTGCAGCGCCATCAGCGAGATCACGAGATCGAAATGGGCGTCCGGATATGGATACGGGTCCTCGGCCCGATGCACGAAGAGTTGGTGCCGCAGCTCCGGCGGGCTGTCTTCCAGCCCATAGGCGGACACGTCGAAACCGGCCACCTCGGCTTGCGGCAGCAGGCGCGACAATTCGTAGAGCAGATGCGCCTTCCCGCAGCCGACATCCAGAATGCGCGCGCCATCCCGAAGTCCATAGTGGCGGATGAGGCGCTCCGCCACCGGTTTCCACCGCCCGTCATAGCGATAACCGCCATAGCCATAGCGCCGTTCGCCATCCCAGTAATCCCGGCCGTACTCCCGCGCGACGATGCTGCACCGAACCTTGTCATCCGTCATGCGCGCAAGATAATCGCGCTTCGTGCAGGTGTGCAGCGGCGTGATGATGTTAAGGCAGCGGCCCGCAGGCATAGCGTGTCATCCTGATCCTGTGTTGTCCCGGAGACTGAGCACCGCCTCCGCGAGATGCTCGGGAGTGAGGCCGTAGAACTTGAGCAGGTCGGCTTGCGACCCGTAGCGGCTCGGATAAGCATCGGGCAGCCCCAGGCGCTTGAAGCGCTTGGGCCGGCGCCACGGCGTCTCGGCGATCACTTCGGCCGCAATGCTTCCCAGCCCTCCGGACAGCACGTGCTCTTCGATGGATACAACGGCAGGCACGGGTTGCATGGCATGTGCCAGGGCATCCCGGTCCAGGGGCTTGAGTGTCGGGCAGTGCGCGATGCCCGCTTCCGCGCCCTCGCGCGCCAGCAATTCAGCGGCCTCGAGGGCGATGCGCAGCGTGATGCCCGTCGAAAGGATGAGCGCGTCCGCCCCGGAACGGCAGCACACCGGCCGGCCGAATGCGAGCGGTTCATCCTCCGAAGTAACAATGGGATCATTCCCCTTGGCCAGCCGGATATACACGGGGCCTTCCTGTGCGTGGACCAGAGGCATGATGCGCTGCATTTCGCGGGCGTCCGCGGGCGCGACGATGGCCATGTTGGGCACGGCCCGCATGAGCGCGACATCTTCAATGGCCATGTGGGTCGGCCCAAGCGGAGCGTAAACCAGGCCGCCGCCATTGCCAATCAGGCGAACGTTGAGGTTGTGCAGGGCGATGTCGATGGCGGCCTGCTCGAAGGCCCGCCGGGTGAGGAACACGGCCAGCGTGTTGACGTACACGATATGGCCTTCCATCGCAAGTCCCGCGGCCATGCCCAGGACGTTGGCCTCGCTCACGCCCTCCATTACGAAGCGCTCGGGGAACTCCTTGCGGAACGCGGCCAGGGTGCCCACGCCAAGATCGGAGCCGATGAAGACCACCCGGTCATCAGCACGGGCAAGCTCATAGACTGCGTTCAGACAGGCTTGACGCATGGCGTGTCCTCGATCCCGTCGTAGAGCGACCGCAGTTCGTCATCGGATATCCGGCTCTTGTGGTGCCAGGCCGGATTGCCCTCCGTCAACGCGATGCCTTTTCCTTTCAATGTGTGGCAAATCACCGCACTGGGCCGATCGCGGTCGAAGGGCGCCGCGCGCAGCACCTCCCGGAGTGCCGCAATGTCATGGCCATCCACTTCCCGGACGGCAAAGCCGAAACTCCGCCACTTGTCCGCGAAGGGTTCGAGGTTCTGAACCTCGGCGGTGCTCCCGTAGGACTGCATCTTGTTGTAATCGACAATGGCCGTGAGATTGCTCAGGCGGTGTTTGCCCGCGCTCATGGCGGCCTCCCACACGGAACCCTCATTGCATTCGCCGTCGCCCAGCACGACAAAGACGCGGTGGGGGGCGTTGGCCATGCGCGCATGCAGCGCCATGCCGAGCCCGGCCGAGAGGCCATGGCCCAGGCTGCCGGTCGAGGTTTCCACGCCCGGAATCTTCCGGGCATCGGGATGACCGCCCAGTATCCCCTCCGGTTTGCAGAAGCGCTCCAGTTCCTCGCGGGGGAAGAATCCTTTCTCCGCCAGAAGGACATAGAGCGCGAGGCAGCCATGGCCCTTGCTCAGGATGAAGCGGTCCCGCGCCGGCCAGTCCGGGGCCGTGGACTTGAAGTGCAAGATGTCGTCGTACAGGACCCGGAGGATTTCCACCAACGAGAAGGCCGCGCCAAGATGCCCCCGCCGGCTGTGTTCCAGCACACGCAGAATCTCCTTGCGCAAGAGGATGGAGCGAGAATCAAGGGGAGGCGTCTGCTCCGCGCACTCATTGCCCGCCACAGTACGGGAACTCCTTGCAGGCCGCAACGGCCCGGTCCAACATGACTTCTGCCTTCTGCAACTGGAGCGACAAGGCCTGCGCCTGTTCTTGGGACCCGCTGGCCAGCCGCGCCTGAGCGACGCTCCCAGGAACGAATCCGTTCAACAGAATGAGGCTCCACTTCACTCCAAAGAGAGCATAGGCCACGGGCAGGCGCTTTTCAAGCAGCGGACGCTTCAATCCCCCGCACATTTTCCGCACAAATCGTTCCTTGGCGGCATCGGATAAGGACATGGCGGGGTGCAGGAGGAAGTCTGCCATCAACTTGGCGGGATTGTCCCAGCCGAAGTATTCGAAATCAACGAAGACAAGCGTGCCGTCCCGTTTCCGGAGGGCGTTGTGGAACCCAAAGTCCGAGGGGCTGAGTGTCCATTCCTCCCGCCGGAGCCGCGCGTCAGGCGTCGAACCCAAGGCCGCCCATTGTGATTCGGCCCAGATGCGCACCTGGCGCAATTCCGGGATCAAGCGAGACCGGAGGAACGTATGCATCGTCCGGACAACGGAAGACGCTTCGGGAATCACGAGGAGTCCGGCAAGCCGGTACGAAATGTCACGAAGGAGATTCTGGGCACAGAAGCACGCTTCCGCGGCAGGAAACGCCGCCTCTTCCGGCAGCACTTGTGCGAGGCTGTCCAGTCTCAGAAGGAAATGAATGGCCGTGTCCAGATCAGCTTCACAAAGTTCCGCGGGTTCCGGGACTTGGCCGTCAATGTACTCGTAGACGCCGAGGTCATGCCCGCGATCGCAAGCGATCGGCCTGGGCACTTGCCCCACTTCGTGCCCTTGGAGGAGTTCAAGCGCGCCAAACTCGACCTCGAGACGGCTCCGGCCGTCCGCCGTCGGATGCAGATACTGTTTTGCAGCAAAGAGTGTGTCATCCGCGCATCGCACGCGGAAGACAAGGCTGTTCATGCCGTGGGTGATGCGTGCCAGATCCGCCACGGGTTTTTCCAGCAACGCTGAAACGTGATGGGCGAATTCGGCGTCAGACAGCATGGGTGGAGCCCAGGAGATGTTCATGAATGGCCTGCCATGTAGTGAAGACCTGCCACGGCCCTGAGGATTCGGTTCCATGCGGCGCGAAGAGCAGCCGTTCCACGCCTTCGGGAAAGGCCTCTTCACAAAACGTCTCCTCCAGATCATCGATGAAATGAGCGAGGCTCAATTGCGCGATGCGCGCCAGTTTCTCCGCGCGCGACGGCTCGAAGAACACCTGCTCCGGACGAAGGCCCAGGCCATCGGACTGAAAGAAGCGGTTTGTCCGCATCCACGCCAGTGCGGCGGCCCGCAGATCCACCTCCGTGTTTCCCAGAGGCGCCAGCCGCGTCTTGTGACTGACAATATACACGGGAACCTGTTTCCTGCGGCACTCGAGAAAGAACTCCCAAACGCCTGGGAACATGCGGGCTTCCGCCATGCCCGGGCCGTAGATGTGTGCCTGGAGGCGCTGCCAGTGTTCCGCGCCGTGTTCCAGGCGGCGCACCGCATCGCGCACCGCGCGCTTGTGCGGCGGAGTGTCATCCCCCACGAATCCAAACTCCCGGGCGAGCCGGAACAACGTCTCGTCATAGGACGCAATTGTGTTGTCGAAATCAACCCCTATGGCCGCCTGAACCGCGCGCGTCTCCATGGGCATTACGGTTTCCATAGAGAGGCGACTCCCTGATGCCACTTGAACTCGCTCCGGTCCGAGGGCAGCCAGAGCGTCATGTTGATGGGGAAGTCCTGCCGGTTTCGCACGCGGTAGAACGCCTTGAACTGCACATCCGGCCGGACCTCGATGCCAGCAAAACGCGAAGCAGATGTATCGAATGCGGGAAGATAGTTGGGAGGATACCCATAGACGGGGAAGAAACAGCGAACCGTGTTGCCGTGGCCGGTCCGGCGCAGTTGTTGCGTCAACATCATCTGCAGATTTGCGTTGTTGTCCTGATATCGGATTCCCAAGTGGTTCGGGCCTTCCGCCACCTCCATCTCCGCAACCAGATACTGCGTGCGCACGCCCGTACACGGCGCTTTCGGATAGCCCATCAACGTCCAAAGCCAATCGTCATTTCGCGCCGGAGGACAATCCAATCCTGGAAGAAACTTGGGGCAGAAAAGTCTCACGGAGCCCGGGGGCATATCGACGCGCTGTTCCCGCTCTTCCCAAGGCAACAGTTCGAGTTCGGCATTGGCATAACGCTCGGCCAAGGCGCCCACACTGCGAGACTGGAAATACCGCCCCACGTAGAGCGGCGTGAGCAACAACGCCCCGGCGATCAGCACGCAGGATACAGCACGCATCAACGGGCGGAGCAGCCGGCGAACGCTGGCGTCCGTTTCGCGCGAACGGCGCAGCCCCAGGATGAACAGCAGAGTCTTGTCCAAAAGGAAACACGGGATCCACAACGCCACGAGCTGGAGATGGAAGGCATGGCGTATGTGAAAGGAGAGGCTGCTGTATCCGCAGAAGTAGAGCACGAGAATGCCCGCGGCCAGGGCGAGGCGGATACTGCGGGCGCCAAGCAGGAGCAGGGCCGCGCATCCGTAGAGCGCGCCCCAGCGGTCGAGATGCGCACTAAGGGGCGCTTCGAGCGAAGCGAGCAGGGCAAGCGCAGATTCGGGTTTCAGAAAGACTTTGTTGAATTCCCCTTGAAGGCCCCGCATCGAGCGCACCACGGCACTATACCACCGCGCAATGAAATCTGCGGGGAAAGTGAGGAGCAGTTCGCTCTCCAGCCGGCGCGCCACCTGTTCCGATTCCCGGCTCCAAATGTGAAGCCGGGCGCTCGGCGCGTGATCCTCCAGCCAAGTGGCCAGCCACAGGCAAAACCCGGCGCCGGCCGGATTGTGCAGCGCGGTGAGCGCAGCCTGGATCGTGAGAGTCTCCCGCAGCCGCACGATCTCCAATTCCTGAGCGGTGCGCGCCGTGCCGTGCTTCGCTTCCTCGTACGAAAGCACGCTCCCATGAACGATCAAGTCCCCGTTCGAGTAGATGGGGACGTACGACGCCTCCTGAACGTGGAGTTGCGACAACGCCGTCTCGGAATACCCCTGAAGCAGATAGAACGCGTTGTTTCCGCCGTCGTCGTTCACGCCCCGCAGGATGGGCCAGGCAGCGAACGCAAAGGCGGCGGCAAAGAGTCCCACAGCCAAAAGCCGGGTGAAGATCCGCCGTGGCGCCTCACCCTGCGCCAGCGCCACAAAAGTCAAAACGGCCGGAGGGACACAGATGATCGCATCCTGGCGGAAACCGACACCCAGTCCAATCGTCCCGCCCAGCAGGCCGGCCAACAGCAGCAACACACTGCTGCGCGTCTGCCGCGTGGCCAGATAGCCGCAGATCAGTACCGTGGCAAGAATGGGGGGGGCGCGAAAGAAGTCGCGCATCGACGGGACCCAGAAGAGCACTGTGGGCGACAGGAGAAACATCGCAACGCCCGCAAGGCTGAACGCGCGGCGCATGCCCAGGCGAAAGATGCCGTACGACAGTGCGGCCACCACGGCAAAGGCGGCCGCGACCAGGCCGTTCAAAACGTTCCACGAGAACCCGAAGGCACGCCATACCGCCGCGACCGCGTAGAACATATACAGCCGGTCACGGACGAATTTCGCATCCAAGGGCACGATAGCCACCCGTTCGGGCATCTGGCGAGGGTCCCAGTTCGGGCTCTTCTTGTCCAGGAACTCCAGCAATCCCGGAACGGGACTGAGCAATGCCCCGGACACCCCATGACCGGTTGCACAGAGCACCGCCGGCATCAGGGCCTTGCCGTACGCGTTGTTGTAGTCGTGGCAGGGGCCATTCGTGAAATTGGCAAGGTACCACCACCCCCCGGCCCATGCAGCGAGCAAGATCAACGCCACCCATTTCGCCTCGGTCAACAGAAGCCGCCGTCGGCTGTACGTGTCTGCGGATGGGGGCATGATCGGCCTCTGATCCTCTCTGGGTGCGGAGAAACCTGTTGAGACGACTATACTTGAGCGTCTTGACTCAATGTCAAGAAGCGCCTCGCCCGAACTTGTCTCCCGAGGCGGGCTGCAGGTATCGTAAGCGTCGCGTATGCCTCAAGCGGCGCGCGCACGCGGTCACCCCCGCCTGCCACCGGAACAGGAATCTTCTCATGAAGCGCGTAACGGGCTGTCTGGCCAACCTCCTGCTTGCAGCGGGCGCCGTCGCGTTGACACTGCTGCTCGCCTTGGCCGCGGACCATGCCCTCGGCTGGCTGGATCCCGGACCTCCGTTTCCCGGATTCACCGGTCTGATCTATCCGCCCAATTTGGATGCGCAGTACCGGACACACGACTACGTTTGCGAGGAGCGGATCAACGCACTGGGATTCCGTGACCGTGAAGTGCCCCTGGAGCACGGCGTCGCGTTCCGCATCGTTGCCATCGGCGACTCCTTTACGTACGGATGGGGCGTGGACCTTGACAAGACTTGGGTGAAAGTCTTGGAGGGCAATCTGAAGAAGCAGGGGATTAACATCGAGGTGCTGAACCTCGGAAAACCCGCTGCCAACCCCTGGCAGTACGCGAACATCGCCGAAAAGGTGATTCCCCTGCTGAAGCCGGACCTTGTGCTCGTGGGCGTGCTTGCGGGCGATGACCTGCAACAGTCTCCGGACCCGGTTCGGGTATTGGCGTTCCGGGTAGCGCACTGCTTCCCCCATCTGATCCGTTTGCGAAACGACTGGGAACATTTTCGCGGCGCGCCATGGGTGCTCTATCCACAGGTTCCCAAGTCCGCCGAGGATTCGCGCCAGGAGTGGATCCGTATTGGCAAGGACCTCCTCGGCCAGATGAGCCCCGAACAGCGCGCCCGCTTCGACCATCTCGAAGACGAGGTCAAGAAGGCGTTCTTCGACGGCGCCCTGAACCCATGGCTTCTGGCGCATTCCACCGGCAATCCGGACTACTTCATGTGCACGCGGGATGCCAACGACGAGGAACTCGAGGGCAAGACCGCTTCGCTCGCCCGGCAACTTGGGCGCCTGAAACGCGCGGCGGATCGGGAGAAGGTTCCTGTGCTCGTGCTTTCCATTCCTGAGGGTTTCTACGTGAACGATGCGGCCTACCGGAATGTACAGCGAATTGGATTTCATGTGGATCCGAAGATGCTGATGTCCGATGTGCCGGACCGCGCCGTCGAGCAGGCGTGTGCCCAGGCGGGACTCCGGGCGCTGACCGTTTCGCAGGGATTCCGGGAACGCCGCCACGATTCCGGCCTCTACTTCGAGTTGGACCGCCATTTCAGCGCTGAGGGGAACCGGCTCTTCGCCGACTTGGCTACGCCCGCCGTGGCTGAGGCGATTGCGCAGTCTCCGAAGAAGCAGTGATGCACAGGCCGGGGAAGCGGCTGGGGCGCCAATCCGCAACCGTGTTTTGCTGCGCCGTCACATCCGCTTGATCTCCTGGCCGAGCGTAACCAGATGGGACATTTCTTCATAGATGATGGCGTCAATCTTATCGCGTCCCGCGCGCCTTGGAATGGCTTCCCGAATTCCCGTGTAGAACATGATGCTGTCCCGCTCGCGATCCATGGCGTAATGGAGGACGTCGTACACGCTGACTTCTTCCGAAAGGGCCTTGGCAGCATCCATCGTCATGTTGAAAATGCCGCTGCTCGCAAAGGCCCGCAAGTAGCGGACCGCGTTGCCCTCCTGATCGAACCACTTCTTCTCCCGTTCGGAACCGACGAGCAGTTCCTTGAGTCTGGCCATGGTCTGCATATGGCCTTCTTCCGTCACGGCGAGCTTCAGCAGGGACTGCCGCAACACCTTCTTCGCCGCATGCTCCGCTGCCCTGTGGTAGAAGGATGCGCCGTTCCGCTCGATCATGATGGCCGTGTTGAATACCTTCTCTGCCGAAAACGTTGTGCGCATGCTCACTTCCTTACGCTGCGGTCCATGGAACAAGATCGCGATCCGCCGTCCGCACGGCGCGTCACGGAGCAATCGACACCGCCATGCCCAATTCGTCCCGCTCTCCGCGGAGGGCTGAACCCAGGGAACCCGAACGGCGTCCAGGCGCACACGTCGCTTTCGAGACCCGTGCAGGAGACTCGAGGGCCGCGCGCCGGTACTCCTGGAGATAAGTCTCGCGCAGGACCGTCAGCAGTTTCGCCTTGATCGTTCTCGTATCCGCACGGCGGTCGCAGCCGTGCCACGCCCAAGTCAGCACGTTGCGCGTGAGATCCCGGGCGTGCACCGGATTGCGCGTGAGAGCAAGGGCCACCGAGTAACACATCTCCGTGTAGGAGAGCAGGACCTGCTCGAAGTTTTCTGTAAGATGCTCTTTGTTCATGACCTGCTTCCTTATCGGTTATTTTCACAGGCGACAGGGCCCGGGAAATCGCTCTTGACACGCAATGGCTCGAATCGGGATTTCACAAATTCCAGCGGGAAGAGGGGACGCCTGTCCAGGCGTTCCAACGTCTCGCTCACGCGTTGCGGCTGCCCCCAATCACACCAGTCCACGCCATCCATCGGCAGGACCATGCTTCGTTCGGGCGCTTGCTGGAGGATATCCCTCGAGAAGTCGGCGGGCGCCAACTCTTCATAAAGGCGCCCCAAGGCGATGGTTTCAAACTCGGGGCCGATTTGTCGTTCGCGTATGGCCCGCAACACGAGCAGAAACGCGTCAAATCCATACATCATCTCGGGCAGGCACTGCCGGCCCAGCGACCAAAGAGTCTGCGCCTTGGCCACCATGACCATCGTGTTCCACAGGCAACCTTGGCGGAGCAGCAGATTGGCTTCATTCGCGTCGGGCTTCTCCCGAAAGTCCGTCACTTCCAGCGGGCCGCGAAGCTGAGTGCGCGTCCGGCCCACGCCCGGCCCCCTGCGCGAACCGATCCACCCGTAGTCGGTTTCCGGACGCGACGGGACCGCACCCATCAGAAGAACGCGGTCGGCGTAGGACTCCGCCAGATCAAACGCCCGATTGACGTGGCGGCAGAATGCATCTTCCGGGTAGACGAAGTGGTCGGAAGGGAACAGCGCGACCACCGCGTCCGGGTCGTGGGCCAGTACATAGGCGGCCGGGAGAAAGACGCCCGGCGCCGTGCCCACATCACGCGGTTGCTCGATTAGCAGCCCCGGCAGGCTGGCCCGGGCCGCCCCGGACAGGAAGCGGCGGTGCCCCCGCCCGATGATGGTCACCAGGTGCTCTTCCGGCACCAGGGCGCCTGCGCGATCCACAGTGTGCTGAAACATGGAGCGCGATCCGACAAACGTGCAGTATTGTTTGGGCCGGTTTTCCCCCAGCCAACTGCTCACTAACGGGTGCATCCGCTTGCCTTCGCCGCCGGAAAGAATGATCCCCCAGCGATTGCGCGCCCTGGCCTTTTGCGTTACGCAGGGCACACGCTGCACATCGTTCTGCGTGCTCATTGGCATGGCCGCTTCTCCCTTCTAAGATACCTGTTCTCACCCATCCAGCAGACACCCACACCCACTTGCAGGAACCAAACCCGGCTAATTCACCCAAGCTATCCAAGACGGCACCGCATAATGACGGCATGAAAACGGGGGCAATACACAGAGCCGGTCACCTTCCCAAGTCAGGTCCAGCACCATGAGGCGCGAGCCCAAGGCCTTTTTGCCCGTATTAGCCAGCATGACGTTCTCTCCCCCGTGTGCCGAAACCCTGGTCCTCTGCGTCGATGACGACGGTCACCCGGTTGCCCCGTGTATTGAATTCCAGCGAACGGCACAGATTGCGCACCAGCACGTAGCCCCGATGCCGGAGGTTTCGAGGATCATCGGGAAGCGCGGTGTCCAAATTGCCATAGTCAAACCCGTCGCCTTCGTCTTCCACCACCACCTTGAACTGCCCCCCGCCGGCATGCTCAATCCGGCATTGGACGGTTCGGTCTATGTCGTTATTGTTTCCGTGCGTAATCGCATTGGACAACAACTCCCGCAGCACAACCGCTATCTTCGAACTGTTGTCCTCGGCGTATTCCTGGATGAACGCTTCCGCCCGTCGCACCGCCGCGTGGATGTAGGAAACGTCCGACGCTATCATCAGCGTGACTGCTTGACTGTCTCGAACTGCCATTAGCATTGTTCATTACTCCTGCTTCGTCGGTTCCCTTCCCGTGATCTGCCTAAAGCAAGGGCCGTGCCAGCGTTGGTGTCGCCACGTAACATGCTGTAAATAAAGGAGTTATGTGTAATATCCCGGCGAAAGCAGAGAAGAAACCCTAGCGCTCTCAAGACACACCCCTTTTCCCCCGTGTGGCACAAACCACTGGAAATAAAGGCGTTACCACTGGTACGTCGAGTCTCCGGGATGTGAAAAATCGAACACCCCAACAACACGTCCGAGCAGCGGTTTGCACAGGCAATCCCGTGTCGCCCTGCCCCCTGAGGCACCGGTTGGCGGCGGGGGATTCGCCCTCCGTGGCAGCCGCTTCGCTTGTAATGCGCCCCGCCGCTCTTCCATACTTGGGGCGGGACGCGGGGAAGGCGGCCGAGGCCCGTCGGGGAGCCCTCCGGTGCCGGCCCTCGGACAAGGCGTACGGGAGGAGTCACTTTGGCGCAAGAGACGCCAATCTTGTGGTTCGAGCATCTTTTCTTGCTCGCGCAATGGCTGATCTGTGTGGTGATGCTGTTCTACATCCCCCAGCGGAAGAATCCATCCAGCGCGCGCACCTGGCTCCTCCTAATCTTCCTGGTTCCATGGTTGGGCTTGCTCCTCTACATCCTCCTGGGCCGGGCGTACATGCCGCGCAAACGCGTCAAGATTCAGCGGAAAGCCTCCGACCGCAAGCGGCGCGCCCGCGCACAACTGCGGTTGAGCCAGATGGCCCTGCCCGCGCTCCCGGAGGCGGTGCGGCTCGTCGTGAACCTGGTGGAGGCGCTCGGGGAATTCGAGGTGGTCAAGGGGAACCGGCTCGAGCTGATGCCGGACTATCAGGAGTGTATTGATCGCCTGATCCAGGACATCGACGCGGCAGAGCACCACGTGCATCTGCTCTATTACATCTTTGCCGATGACGCCACGGGACAGAAGGTCGGGGAGGCGCTTCGCCGGGCCGTCCGGCGCGGGGTGAAATGCCGTGTCCTTATGGACTCCATCGGCTCACGGCCGGCCCTGAGAACCCTGGCCCCAAGGCTGCGCGCCGAAGGGATCCAAGTGCTCGAAATGCTTCCCGTGGGCCTGCTCCGAAGCAAGACCGTCCGCTTCGACCTGCGCAATCACCGGAAGATCGCGGTGATCGATGGGCGCATCGGCCACGTCGGTTCACAGAATATCGTGGATGCCGGTTTCAAGAAGCACATCGTCTACGAGGATCTCGTGGCGCGCGTGGAAGGCCCGATTGTGTCCCAGCTTCAAGTGGTGTTTCTTGCGGATTGGTACCTGGAATCGGAAACATCCCTGAACGACCCGAAATTGTGGCCGGCCCAGCCTGAGGATGGCGGCACCCTGGCACAGGCCCTCCCCAGCGGCCCCGGCTACGGCCGCACGAACACCCAAATGGTCATGGTAACCCTGCTTCACACCGCGCTGAAACGGGTGGTCATCACGACGCCCTATTTCGTGCCGGACCAGGCGCTGCTGCAGGCCATGGAAACCGCGGTGATGCGCGGCGTGGATGTGCACCTCATCCTCTCCGTCGCCCGCGACGGCATCATGGTCGGCACCGCCCAACAATCGTACTACGCCCAGTTGTTGCAGGCGGGCGTCCATATCCACCTTTACCGCCCGCGCTTCCTGCATGCCAAGCATTTCACCGTGGACGATTCCGTGGCCATCATCGGCTCGAGCAACGTCGACATCCGTTCCTTTGCCCTCAACAGCGAGATTAGCCTGCTGGTTTATGACCCCGGGATCGTCTCCTCGTTGCGGCGCCTGCAGGAACGCCACATCAGCCACAGCAAGCACCTTACGTTGCGTGAATGGAACCGGCGCGGCGCCGTGCGCAAGGCGCTGCAGAGCATTGCCCGGCTCGCCGATTCCATACTCTGAACGGCGGGTCCGGACACACGGCACGCGGAGAAATCATGATGGACAATTCAGAGAACGGCGGCTCCCGGCAGCTCCGGAGTTACATCGCACCCGGCGCGCCCGCCACGCGAACCCCGTGCGACGGGTCCGAGCCGGCGCTCCGCATCGAGTTTGGTTTTACGCCGCGGTGGTATCACGAACGGCTCGGCATCGATTTTTCCGAGCGGTGGCATCTCGACCCCCTCTATCGGGGAGAGACCGTCACGGCGATGCGCCGCGAACTGGCGCGGCGGTTCCCGGGAATATGCTTCAGCAGCGCCGGAGCCCACGAGATTCCCGCGACACTGGACGGCGTTCACGGCGCCATGACCATGCCCATGATCTTCGGGGTCCAGGCCGAGTACTTCCCGGACAACTGGCCGGCGGCCGGGCATGCCTATCGGTCGCCGGCGGAGATTGCCGCGCTGGAGGCGCCGGCCTCGTTGCAGGAGGTGCCCGTCGTGGCACAACTCCTCGAACAGATGGACGTCATTGAACGGGAATTCGGCCGAATCGAGGGATATCTCAACTGGCAGGGCGTGCTGAATACCGCCTACCGCCTTCGGGGTCCCGAGATTCTCACCGATGTTCTGACGGACCCCGGGCTGGCGCGCCATCTCTTCGACGTGGTCACCCGGACGATGATCGACGGGATGCGGCTCGTCTATGCGCGGCAGAGGAAGAGTGGCGTCAATGTGCGCCACGCCACGGTGAGCAATTGCCTGGTCAACATGGTCTCGCCCGCGATTTACCGGGAATTCCTTCTGCCTTGCGATGCGCGCATTGCTTCCGCTTTCGACACGTTCGGCATTCACAATTGCGCCTGGAATGTCGACCCATACATCGAAGATTACGCCACGATCCATCCGCTCGGCTATGTCGACATGGGGCTCGAGTCGAATCTTGCCCGTGCGCGCGAACACTGTCCCGGCGCCCGCCGCGCGCTCATGTATACGCCCATGGACCTGGCCAATAAGCCCATGGATGTCATTTGTGAAGATTTGCACAGAATTCACCGGGAATTGGGGCCGTGCGATGTCGTTATGGCCGACATCGACCACGAAACACCCGATCAACGCATCAAGGACATCGACGCACTGGCCGGGATGATTGTCTGGGAGTAGTTTCCCTTTTCCCGCGGCGGGTGTATACTCATTGTGTTCGTTCGGCAGTACCGGTGGGCTGTTAGTGGAGCCAGGGCGGGCGGCGCGGGGGAGGACCGGATGCTTCCGCCGCGATACTGTTTTCCCCGCCTAATCGAAGACCAGGGGGACTTGGTTAAGAGGGGAGCGATTCATGTGCCACATCTCACACGAACACAGCGTGTTCTGTATGGCCCGTCGGTTGAGCGCGGTCTTCTGGGTGGTCATGTTGATGCAGATCGGGGCAGGTGCGTCCGTCTATACCGTGACGGATTCCGGGGATGACCTTGGGAGTCATACGTTGCGCTGGGCAATCACCTCCGCCAATGCGCATGCGGGCAAGGACACGATAGTTTTCGAGCTTCCCCTGGGCGATCGGGAAATCAATCCCGCTTCCGCATTGCCCGCATTGGACGATTCCACTGGAGGTACTTCTATCGACGGTAACGGCCTGATCCTGCTGGACGGCACCGGGTCCGGGGTCGGTTACGGCCTCACCCTGAATTCCGAGGGGAACACCATCTCGGGAATGAGCATCGGAGGGTTCAGCTTCGCCGGGATCCGGATTAACGGGGACAAGTGCAGGGTGACGGGATGCTTCCTGGGCTACGCGAGTCATTCCACCTCCGGCAACGTCAGGGGCATTATTGTCTCTGGCGTCATGAATACCATTGGCGGCAATACGGCTGTGGAACGCAATATCATCTCCGGCAATACAGGCATTGGTCTGGATGTGGACAACGACGCAGCGGACACTATCATCCAGGGCAACTATATCGGGACGAACAAGCCGGGTACGGCCGACCTGCCCAATGGCGAAGCCGGCATCCGGGTATTGTTCGCGCCGGGCGCCCAGATTGGCGGGTTAAGCGCGGGACAAGGCAATGTCATTTCCGGCAATGGTACGGAAGGGATTCAAGTATCCGGCACGTCCAGTACCGGGATCTACATCGAGGGCAACACCATCGGATTGAACGCCGCGGGGGATGCCGCCCTCGGTAATGGCGGAGACGGAATCAGCGTGACGGACGGGGTATGCATCATTTCCGGAAACACGATCGCGGGAAATGGTGGCAATGGCATTGCACTGGCCAGCAGCAACGGAACCGCACTCTATGACAATCTGGTGGGTGCCATCTCAACGCTCAAGGTCTCTTATGGGAACCTGTTGAGAGGAATCACGGTCTCTGATTGCACGGGCGTGATCATCGGCGGAGACGGAACGCCCGGTGGCGGCAACGTGGTTTCCGGCAACGGGCAAGACGGGATCCTGATCAGTGACGGCTCGACCGGAACGGTCCTGGTCGGGAATTATGTCGGCCTGGATACTACCGGAACCTTCAGCGTTCCCAACAACGGCACCGGCGTGTACATCATCGGCGCCATGGGCACTATCCTGGATGTTGCCGTCGGGACGGAAGTGGTGCGCAATGTAGTTTCCGGCAACGTGGGCAGCGGCGTGTATATCCATGGTGCAGCCTCTGTGGGCAGCGCAATCCGGGGTTGTTTCATCGGGACAGACAAGACCGGCACGGCCGCAGTTCCCAATGGCACCGCAGGCATCGGCTTGACCGACGTGGTGAACACCGTCATCGGCGGACCGGGTGAAAACGAGGGCAACCTTGTCTCGGGAAACGCCGGGACAGGGGTGTGGATCCGCGGTGGTGATGCATCCATGAACACGTCGCTCATGAACAATATCATCGGGGCGGATCTGACCGGGAACATGGCCCTGCCGAACGGTGGAGACGGCATCTGGATCACTGATTCGGCGGATAACACCATCGGCGGCTTGTTCTTCCCCGAAGGCAACCTGATCTCCGGGAATGCGGGGTCGGGCGTGAACATTCAGAACTCTGCCGGGAACCTCGTGGCCGGCAATCGGATCGGAACGAATTACGCGGGCACGGCGGCATTACCCAACGGAGGACAAGGCGTTTACTTGCAGGATATCGCCATCGGCAATTCTGTCGGGAGTGTTTTTGCGGGACAGGGGAATCTGATCTCCGGCAACGCGGGTTCGGGCATTCTCAATACCTCCGAATCGAACACGATACAGGGCAACTACATTGGAACGGATATCACGGGAACGACGGCGATCCCCAACGCAAGCGGCGTGACCGTGACAGGACACGCCAGTGAGTGCGCGATCGGTGGCGCGGTTTTTGGCGCGGGCAACGTCATTTCCGGCAACACGGGCACCGGCGTTGCCTTTGACGGTATCTATGCGATGAGCAGCATCGTGAAAGGGAACAAGATTGGCACCGATTGGACCGGGTTGAATCCCCTCCCCAATTTGGGCCGCGGAGTGTCTCTGGGCAATGGTGCGGGCTCAAACCTGATTGGCGGGACAGAAGCCGGCGCGGGCAATATCATCGCCTATAACGCGGCGGACGGCGTCTATCTCTTCTTGGGAACGTCGCACGTGCCGATTCTACGAAACGCCATCTTCGGCAATGCGGGCCAGGGCATCCAACTGGACGCGGGCTGCAATGGAGATATTGCCGCTCCCGCCATCACCAGCATTGAGCCAATAGCAGGCACGGCCCCGCCGGATGCCCTCGTGGACTTCTATCTTGACAACGGCGACCAGGGCAGGACCTTCCTTGTGCATGCGATGGCAGACGGCGCCGGCAACTTCCAGGTGGAAATGGATCTGTTGAGTTACAAAGGCATGTACCTGACGGCGATGGCCACCGACATTGGAGAACTCAATTCCTCGGAATTCAGCGCGCCCTTCTACATTGATTTCGACCCGGACATCACGGTCACCGACGCCGCCGACAGCGGTCCGGGCACCTTGCGGGACGCTATCGGCCGGGCCAACGCCATGTCGGGTTCCAACATAATCCACTTCAGTCTGCCCAAGACCACCTCGATCAGTCTATTGTCGCAACTGCCCGCCTTGAGTGATCCGTCGGGCGGCACCACAATCATCGGCGCCACCCAGATCATGCTGGATGGTTCGGCTCTCTCAGTCTCCGAGAGCGGCATCGTCATGCTTTCCGATAACAACATGGTGCGGGGCATGTATATCGTCCATTTCCCCCATGCCGGGGTGAACATCAGCGGCAGCCACAACACCGTGGCCGAATGTTATCTCGGGACGAATGGCGGCGACGTACCCATGCCCAACGCAGTGGGCGTGAATGTTGCGGCCGGCACGGGAAACGTCATTGGCGGCAATGACGGGGCGAGTCGAAACTGCATTTCCGGCAACACGTCCTCCGGGATTCGCGTCGAAGACGCCGCTTCGGGCACGTTGATTCAGGGGAATTACATTGGTCTCGACGCCGGTGGTTCCATCGGTGTAGGAAACGGGTACTTCGGAGTCTGGATTTCCCAGTCCCCAGGCAACGTCATCGGCGGCGGTCTCGTGACCGAGGACCGCAATGTCATTTCAGGCAATACGGGTGGCGAGATCCTGATCGGCGGCCCGCTGGCCACCGGTAACATTGTGGCCGGCAATTACATCGGCACGGACAAGAACGGAGTGGCCGCCGTGTCTTCAGGCATGTTTTATGGCATCTACATTCTTGCGCCCCAAGTGATGGTTGGCGGTGTGGGCACGGTCGACTTCAACGTGATATCGGGCTGCCACACCGGCGTTCTGCTGAACACCGCGGATGCACACGACTGTGTTATCCGGCGCAACCTGATCGGTTTGGATAGCAGCGGAAGCTTCCCCATTCCGAATCTGTTGACCGGCATCGTCCTCCAGGATGCGCCGAACAACCTGATCGGGGGTCCCGATTACGAGGACAGAAATATCATCTCGGGAAATGGCGCAATCGGGATCACCTTGACAGGGCCGGGTACCACCGGCAATACCCTGCAGAACAATTGGATTGGCACGGACCACACCGGGTTGAGTGCTGTATCCGGAAGCTCCCAGGGTTACGGTGTTTTCGTCGGAGACCAGGCCCAGGATAATCTCATCGGCGGCACCACCGTCACCGATGGCAATATCGTTGCACACAACAGCACCTACGGCGCCTATCTGGATGCGACCGTGTCGCACTGCACGATTTCGCACAATGCCTTCTTCGGAAATGTGTTCGAGGGTATTCACCTGGAGCCCGGCGCAAACAACGACGTCGTGCCGCCAACGATTACTGCGCTGGGTTCGGTGGACGGCACCGCCCTGCCGAACGCGCAGGTCGAGATTTTTGCAGACGAATTCGACGAGGGCGCAACCTTTGTCGATGCGACGATTGCGGATGGACTGGGGAATTTTCACTCAGACGTGGACCTTTCACCCTTCGTGGGCGTGAACATCACCGCAACCGCCACAGACAGTGCTGGAAACACTTCTGAATTCAGTGTGCCGCTCCTGGTCCCCGGCGAGGGCGAAGGTGAAGGGGAAGGTGAAGGGGAAGGCGAAGGGGAAGGCGAAGGGGAAGGCGAGGGTGAGGGCGAGGGTGAGGGCGAGGGTGAGGGTGAGGGTGAGGG